>NZ_CP108352.1:6310937-6611458 GCF_036237275.1 Streptomyces sp. NBC_01353
CGGGACCGCTACGAGCGGCCCTGGGTGGCCGTCGCCTTCCTCGCCGTCATGTGCGTCTGGACCCTGGCCACCCTGCCCAAGGTGGCGAACGCGGTCAGCTGCACCAAGCGCTTCCTGATCGCCGACCTCGCCGTCGCCCTGACCGGCATCCTGCTCACCCCGCTCGCGGACGAGCAGGCCCAGTCGGTCGACGGTCCCACCCTGCCGACGATATGGACCGCCGGAGCCGTCCTCGCGTACGCGATCAAGGGCGGCTGGCGCTGGGCCGGCTTCGCCTCCTCGCTGGTCGCCGTCGCCAACATCATCGAGCGCAGCCACCCCACCCGGGACACCCTCCACAACGTCCTCCTCGTGTGGGTGGCGTCCATCGCCATCGGCTACGTCGTCGAGGTCGCCCGCGCCTCCGAACGCACCCTCGCCCGCGCCCTGGAGATCGAGGCCGCGACCCGGGAGCGGGAGCGGCTCGCCCGGGACATCCACGACAGCGTCCTCCAGGTCCTGGCGATGGTGCAGCGGCGCGGTACGGCGCTGGGCGGCGAGGCCGCCGAGCTGGGCCGGATGGCGGGTGAGCAGGAGGTCGCGCTGCGGACCCTGGTCGCCGGTGGGCTGACCAGGCCGTCGCTGGTCTCCGAGGACGAGTCCGAAGGGGCCGTGGTCCGCTTCGTCGAGGAGCCGGACGACGACTGCCCGGTCGATCTGCGCGCCCTGCTCGCCCCGCGGGCCGGGGCGAAGGTCACGCTCTCCGACCCGGGCGCCCCGGTCCTGCTGCAGCCCGCCGCCGCCCGCGAACTGGCCGCCGCCGTCGGCGCCGCCCTGGACAACGTCCGGGTGCACGCGGGCGGGAAGGCCCAGGCCTGGATCCTGGTCGAGGACTGGCCGGACGAGGTGATCGTGACGGTACGGGACGACGGCCCGGGCATCCCGGAGGGGCGGCTCGCCCAGGCGGAGGGCGAGGGCCGGATGGGGGTCGCCCTGTCCATCCGGGGCAGACTGCGCGATCTGGGCGGCACGGCCGAGCTGATCTCGGTTCCGGGCCAGGGCACGGAAGTCGAACTGAAGGTCCCGCGGGATCCACGGGGGAAGGCAGGAACACGATGAGCGAGCAGCAGCAGATCAGAGTGATGGTCGTCGACGACCACCCGATGTGGCGGGACGCGGTCGCCCGCGACCTCGCCGAGGCGGGCTTCGACGTGGTGGCCACGGCGGGCGACGGCGAACAGGCCGTGCGCCGCGCCGGCGCGGCCGCCCCGGACGTCCTCGTCCTGGACCTCAACCTGCCCGCCAAGCCGGGCGTCCAGGTCTGCAAGGAGCTGGTCGGCGCCAACCCCCGGCTGCGGGTCCTCGTGCTCTCCGCGAGCGGCGAGCACGCCGACGTCCTGGAGGCGGTCAAGTCCGGCGCCACCGGCTATCTGCTGAAGTCCGCCAGCACGGCCGAGTTGATCGACGCCGTGCGCCGCACCGCCGTCGGCGACCCCGTCTTCACCCCCGGACTCGCGGGCCTGGTCCTAGGCGAGTACCGCCGCCTCGCCTCCGAGCCCGTTCCGGCGGCCGGAGGCGACGAGTCGAAGGCGCCGCAGCTGACCGAGCGCGAGACCGAGGTCCTGCGCCTGGTCGCCAAGGGTCTGAGCTACAAGCAGATCGCCGAGCGCCTGGTCATCTCGCACCGCACCGTGCAGAACCACGTCCAGAACACCCTCGGCAAGCTCCAGCTGCACAACCGCGTGGAGCTCGTGCGGTACGCCATCGAGCGCGGCCTCGACGACGCCTAGCGTTCCGGGCGCGCCGGGCCCGGGTGTCCGTGCGCGCCCAGCCCGATCTTCCGGGCGCGCCGAGCCCATGGTCCGGGCGGGCGCAGACAATTCACTCTTCGCGCTGTGTCGGAGTGACCCACGTCACTATTAGCGTGGGTCGCGCATCCCGTCCGCCACGGTGAAGGAGAGCTCCATGCGCGTCGGCGTACTGACCGGGGGCGGCGACTGCCCCGGTCTCAACGCGGTCATCCGCGCCATCGTCCGCAAGGGTGTCCAGGAGTACGGCTACGAGTTCACCGGGTTCCGCGACGGTTGGCGCGGCCCGCTGGACGGCGTCACCGTACGGCTCGACATCCCCGCCGTCCGCGGCATCCTGCCGCGCGGCGGCACCATCCTCGGCTCCTCGCGCACCAATCCGTTCAAGGTGGAGCACGGCATCCGCCGGATCAAGGAGAACCTCGCCAAGTGCGAGGTCGACGCCCTGATCGCGATCGGCGGCGAGGACACCCTCGGCGTCGCCGCCCGGCTGGTCGACGAGTACGGCGTCCCCTGCGTGGGCGTGCCGAAGACCATCGACAACGACCTGTCCGCCACCGACTACACCTTCGGCTTCGACACCGCCGTCGGGATCGCCACCGAGGCCATCGACCGCCTCCACACCACCGCCGAGTCCCATATGCGGGTCCTGGTGGTGGAGGTGATGGGCCGCCACGCCGGCTGGATCGCCCTGCACTCCGGCCTCGCGGGCGGCGCCAACGTCATCCTCATCCCCGAGCAGCGCTTCGACCTCGACCAGGTCTGCGCCTGGGTCACCTCGCGCTTCAAGGCCACGTACGCCCCGATCGTGGTCGTCGCGGAGGGCGCGATGCCCCGGGACGGGGACATGGTCCTCAAGGACGGCACCCTCGACTCGTACGGACACGTCCGGCTCTCGGGCGTGGGCGAGTGGCTCGCCAAGGAGATCGAGCGGCGGACGGGCAACGAGGCCCGGACCACCGTCCTCGGCCATGTGCAGCGCGGCGGCACCCCCAGCGCCTTCGACCGCTGGCTCGCCACCCGATTCGGTCTGCACGCCATCGAGGCCGTGCGCGACGGGGACTTCGGAAAGATGGTCGCGCTGCGCGGCACCGACATCGTCCGCGTCCCGATCTCCGAGGCCACGGCACGGCTCAAGACGGTCGATCCGGCGCTCTACGCCGAGGTGGGCGTCTTCTTCGGCTGAGCACCCCGACGGCATGGGCCGTATATGCGCTGTTCGCGCGTATACGGCCCATCGCTCACCCGAGTCCTAGACCAGCACCCCGGCGAGCAGTGACGCGGTCAGCGCCGCCCCCTCCATCGTCAGCACCGACTCCGGGTGGAACTGGACGCCTGCGAAGCCCGGCCCGCGCAGGGCGTGGACCTCGTCCGTCGCCGCGTCCCGGCTCACCTCGATCCGGTGCAGGGCCAGTTCGGTGGCGGTCCGGTCGTCGCAGTGGGCCGTGAAGCTGTTGTAGAAGCCGACCGTCTGCTCCTGCCCGAAGAGGTCGATCCGCATCTGCGCCCCCTGGAAGGGGGTGCGCTTGCGGACGATCTCCAGGCCCAGTTCGGCCGCGATCAGCTCATGGCCGAGGCAGACACCGAGAAGGCCGGCCCGGTGGTCTCGTACGAGATCGGCCGTGAGGCCCCTGAGGAAGCGCATCTTGGGGTCGGCCGCGTCACCGGGGTCGCCGGGCCCCGGGCCGAGCACCACCGGGCCGTCGTGGGAGAGCGCGAGCTCCCGCAGTCCCGGCTCGTCGTAGCGGACGACCGAGACCTCCAGGCCGGAGGAGCGCAGCAGATGCGCGAGCATGGCGGTGAAGGTGTCCTCGGCGTCGATCACCAGCGCGTGGCCGCTCAGCTCGGCCGACCGGACCTGCATCCGCAGCCAGAACGGCGCCAGGTCGGCCCGCCGGGCGTCCAGCGCCGCCCGCACCCGGGGATCGTCCGCGAGCCGGGCCGCCCGCGGGGACTCCTCGCGCGGCCGCCCTTCCCGTACCCCCAGGGCGGCGAGCACGCCCGCCGCCTTGGCATGGGTCTCGGCGACCTCGCCCGCCGGGTCGGAGTGGCGCACCAGAGTCGCGCCGACCGGCACCCGCAGCCGCCCGTCCCCGGAGATGTCGGCGGTCCGGATGAGGATCGGGGAGTCCAGCGTCTGCACCCCGTTCTCGTCCGTGCCGAGCAGGGCCAGGGCGCCCGCGTAGTAGCCCCGCCCGCCGGCCTCGTGCCGCTCGATGACCCGGCAGGCGTTCTGTACGGGGGAGCCGGTGACCGTCGCTGCGAACATCGTCTCCCGCAGCACCTCCCGTACGTCGAGGGACGAACGGCCGCGCAGCTCGTACTCGGTGTGCGCGAGATGCGCCATCTCCTTGAGCCGGGGCCCGATCACCACTCCGCCCATGTCGCCGACCGTGCACATCATCTTCAGCTCCTCGTCGACCACCATGGAGAGCTCCTCGGTCTCCTTGCGGTCGGCGAGGAAGGTCAGCAGGTCCTCGGGGGTCGGCGCGGCGCCCGCCGGGTAGCGGTACGTGCCGCTGATCGGATTCATCACGACCGTGCCTCCGGACATCCGGACGTGCACCTCGGGGCTCGCACCGACCAGCGTGCGCTCCCCGGTGTGGACGACGAAGGTCCAGTACGCGCCCCGCTCGCCGGCGAGCAGCCGACGGAACAGCGCGAGGGCGTCGGCGCGTCCGAAGCCCGGGATCTCGCCGGTGTAGGTGCGGCGGATGACGAAGTTGGCGCCCTCGCCCGAGCCGATCTCCTCGTCGATGACCCGCCGCACGGTCTCGGCGTACGCCTCGTCCGACACGTCGAACCCGCCGCCCTCCACCCGTACGTCGTGGCGGGGCAGCTGATCCATCGCGGTGGCGAGCGGCAGCTCGTACGCCTCCTCGGCGACCAGGACGGAGAGCGGGGTGTCGTCGTCGCGGACGTCGAAGCCGCGCTCGCGGATCTGCCGGAACGGCACGAGTGCGAGCGTGGGCAGCGTGCCGACGGGCAGCTCGGCGAGCCGCTCGGCCTCGTGGACCGCGCCGATCAGCACCTCGACGGTGTCGTGGTCGCGGCCGGGTGTGCGCCTGCGGAGCAGGGCGAACGGCGGGCAGGAGTCGTCGAGGAGACGGGAGAGGTCCATGGAGCGGGTTCCTTCCGGGATTCGGAGAGGAACGGCCTCGGGTACGAGAAAGGCCGCCCCTCGGGGCGGCCTTCGCGTTCGATCAATCGCGCGAACTGGGGTATCCCCCAGCTCGAAGAGCTTGGGGACGGGCCGCCGGATGAGCGGTCCACCACCAGTTCTGGGTCGTCTGCGCGAACATGCGAGCACTGTAGCCCAGCCGGACATGGAAACGGGGCCCGGTCCGCACCGTGGACGGTGCGAGCCGGGCCCCTTCATATGATCGATCCGACCCGATGGATCAGAAGATCATGGTGTATATCTGCCAGCCCGGACCCATCTTGATGCGCCCGCCGATCGGGGACGTGGCGCTGCCCGTGCCCGGGTACAGCCACGCGACGCCGGTGGTGTCGCGAGCCATCAGGTCGACCTTGCCGTCACCGGTCAGGTCGCTCGGGCCGAGGATGACGTTGTGCATGTTCCATCCGGTGCCGACCTGGACCCGGCTGGAGTACGGAGCGGTGGCGTTGCCGGTGCCCTTGTGCATCCACAGGACGCCGGTCTTGTCGCGGCCCAGGATGTCGGCCTTGCCATCACCGGTCAGGTCGCCGGCGCCGACGATGGTGCTGTAGACGTGCCATCCGGTGCCGAGCTGCGCACGGGCGGTGAACGGCACGGCCGGGTCACCGGTGCCCTTGTAGAGGTAGATCGCGCCCGACTTCTCCCGCGCGAGAAGGTCGGCGTTGCCGTCACCGGTCAGGTCACGGACACCGACGATCTGGTCGTAGCCTCCCCAGTTGGGACCGACCTTGATCCGCCCCTTGAACGGCGAGGACGGGTTGCCGCTGCCCTGGTGGTACCAGAGCACGCCGGAGGCGTCGCGGCCGACGACGTCGCCGATGCCGTCGGCACGCAGCGCGGTCATCGGGGTGACGAGGTTGTACACGTTCCAGCCGGTGCCGGCGCGGTAACGGCGCAGGAACTGGAAGTTGGCGTTGCCCGTGCCCTGGTACTGCCAGTAGGCGCCGGAGCTGTCACGGCCGATGACGTTGTAGCGGTTGGTGGCAGTGACCGGCGCGGCGCCGGAGACCACGTCCACCTCGGAGGCCTTGACCCAGGCGATGCGGTGGTTGAACCGGATCGGGATGAAGAGGTTCGTCGTGCCCTTGACCAGGGTGCGCGAGCCGGCGCCCGTTCCGTCGAAGGTGCCGCCGTAGTAGTAGTCACCGGCGACGGGGGCGCCGCCCTGGACGTACTTCTGCCCCGACAGCAGCAGCTTGCTGTACTGCGTCAGCGCCTCCTGGCCGCGGCTCTGAACCGAGACGTTCGTCCCCGTGTACGCCGCGTCCTCAGGGTAGGCACGGCCGAAGACCTTCACGGAGGTCAGGCCGGCCTTCGGCGTCACCGCCGTCCTGGTGCCCGTGCCGACCGGGACGGTCCACTGGCCGCCGGGGTTGTAGAACCAGGCCTTCTTGCCGCCGTACCAGATCGCCGTCCAGTCGTACTGGCTCTCCGCGACCACGTACTCGCCGCCCGCGACGAGCTTGTTCGCCCAGTTGGAACCCTCCGACCAGGTCGACGAGAAGTACGGGTCGGTGAGGGTCGACGAGCTCGTCGACGGCGAGGAGTAGAGGTAGCCGAAGTTCGACGGCCGCGCGGCGACCGCGGCTCCGCCGTACGTCAGCTTCGGCTGGTTGGCCGTGGTGAACGGCGGGACGTAGCGAACGATCTGGCCCGCCTTGAGCAGCCCGCCCGCGCCGCCGACACCCGTCGGGGCGCCCAGCAGCGACATGTAGTGGTTCCAGTCCCAGTACGGGCCCGGGTCCCAGTGCTGGGCGCGGACCTTCTCGTCGAGCACGCCGGGGATCTCGTCGTGGCCGATGATGTGCTGGCGGTCCAGCGGAATGGAGTACTTCTTCGCCAGGTGCTTCACGAGCGCGGCGGAGGACTCGTACTGCGGCTCGGTGTACCAGGAGCCGCTCTTGATGGCGTAGCCCTCGTGCTCGATGCCGATCGAGTGCATGTTGAGGGTCTTGTTGCCCGCGTGCCAGGCCTCGTTCTTGTTCTCGACCATCTGGGTGACGAGACCGTCCGAGGCGCGGATCAGGTAGTGCGCGCTCGCGTACGACGCCGGGTTCTTGAAGACGGCGAGCGAGCCGTCGTAGCCGCCCTCGGTGTCGTGGATGGCGATGTAGCGGATGTCGTAGCCGCCCTCGGGGCGGTTGGCGACGTTGTAGTTGCCGTAGTCCGTCGGGTCGGTCGTGCTGTTCTGCCGGAAACCGGCAGGGATGAAGTTGCAGTTCAGGCCCAGGGGGCAGTCGGCCGTCGCCGTCGTCGCCGCGAAGGTCGCGGCGAGCGGGACGTTCGACGGCTTCACGGGCTCGACCGAGGGATCGGCGGGCAGGACGACCTGCTCGCCGTCCGTGGTGAGCTCCCGCTCGCCCGTCTTGATCGACTCGAAGACCCGCTTCGCGAAGAGGTCGGCGCCCTTCTTGTCCGGAGCCTGGCTGTAGCGCGCCACGGCCGGGTACCAGGCACCCGCCTCGTCCGGCAGATCGCCGGTCGCCTGCTTCTGGTACTCGGCGAGCAGCGCCGCACCGGCGCGGATGCTCGCGGCGGTGTCGTTCTTCAGGGAGTCGGCGGAGCCGTCGACCAGTTCGGCGGCCTTGTCCAGGGTGTGCAGCCGCGGATCGTCGGTGTCGACGGTCTCCTTCGGCGTGCTGCGCAGCGCCTTCTGTGCGTCGAAGTGCTTCTCGACGTTGGGGTCGCCGCTCCGGTTCATGTGCTCGAGGCGTTCCTCGTCGGCCTCGGGCTCCATGTCCTCCGCGTCGACGTCAGTCAGCCCCATGACGTTGTACGCACCGGTCACGCTCGGCTCGCCGTCGTGGGACTCCCACCGCGTCTGCCGGTACGACACGGCCATCAGCACGCTCTGCGGCACGTCGAACTCGCGAGCCGCGTCCGCGAACTGCGACTGCAGCGAGGCGTTCGCACTGCCCTTGTCGTCCGAGGATCCGAGGATCCCCGGCGACGCCACGGCGATCGTGCCGATCGTCGCGGTGGCGACGACCGCCGCCGCCGCACCGTAAAGCAGTCGTCTCTTCTTGCGGTCCTTGCGGTGCCCTTGAGTCACACCCACCCCTGTGATTAATTCAAGCCTCAGATGTTGAAACGCGCGTGAGGGTAACACCACTCGAAGGCGTGAACCTTGTTCACAGACATTTCGGACGCGCGTCTCAGCCACTGGTCGCGTCCCTGGACAGGTCGCCCGACCCCGTAATGTGGTGGTTGTGACCGTGAACGCTAAGACCACCGCTACCGGTGGCAACACCTGGCGAGACCTTCCCGCGGCGCAGCAGCCTGAGTACCCCGATGCCGAGGCTCTGCGCGATGTGATCGCGGACCTCGAGTCGTATCCGCCGCTCGTCTTCGCGGGCGAGTGCGATCAGCTGCGCGCCCGTATGGGAGCCGTCGCCCGTGGCGAGGCGTTCCTGCTCCAGGGTGGCGACTGCGCCGAGGCCTTCGACGCCGTTTCCGCCGACCACATCCGTGCCAAGCTCAAGACCCTGCTCCAGATGAGCGCCGTCCTGACGTACGCGGCCTCCGTGCCCGTCGTCAAGGTCGGCCGCATCGCCGGGCAGTACTCCAAGCCCCGTTCGAAGGGGACCGAGACCCGCGACGGCGTGACCCTGCCGACGTACCGCGGCGACTCGGTCAACGGCTTCGACTTCAACGAGAAGGCCCGCATCCCGGACCCCGAGCGTCTGAAGCGGATGTACAACGCCTCCGCCTCCACGCTCAACCTGGTGCGCGCCTTCACCACCGGCGGCTACGCCGACCTGCGCCAGGTGCACGCCTGGAACCAGGACTTCGTGAAGTCGTCCCCCTCGGGCCAGCGCTACGAGCAGCTGGCGCGCGAGATCGACAACGCGCTGAACTTCATGGAGGCCTGTGGCACCGACCCGGCCGAGTTCCGTGCCGTCGAGTTCTACGCCTCCCACGAGGCGCTGCTGCTCGACTACGAGGGTGCGCTGACCCGTACGGACTCGCGCACCGGCAAGCTGTACGACACCTCGGGCCACATGGTCTGGATCGGTGAGCGCACCCGCCAGCTCGACCACGCCCACATCGAGTTCGCCTCGCAGATCGCGAACCCGATCGGCATCAAGCTGGGCCCGACGACCTCGGTCGACGACGCGCTGACGTACATCGACCGCCTGGACCCGGACCGTGAGCCCGGCCGGCTGACCTTCATCGTCCGTATGGGCGCCGACAAGGTCCGGGACAAGCTCCCGGAGCTGGTCGAGAAGGTCACCGCCTCCGGCGCGACCGTCGCCTGGGTCACCGACCCGATGCACGGCAACACCTTCGAGGCGGCCTCCGGCCACAAGACCCGGCGCTTCGACGACGTGCTCGACGAGGTCAAGGGCTTCTTCGAGGTCCACAAGAGCCTCGGCACGCACCCGGGCGGCATCCATGTCGAGCTCACCGGTGACGATGTCACCGAGTGCGTGGGCGGCGGCGACGAGATCTTCGTCGACGACCTGCACCAGCGCTACGAGACGGCCTGCGACCCGCGGCTGAACCGCAGCCAGTCGCTGGACCTGGCGTTCCTGGTCGCCGAGATGTACCGCGATCAGTAAGTAGCTTCCTACGACTGTGGGGCGCGGATCCATGTGATCCGCGCCCCACAGTCCTTTCCGGGCTTTACACCTGGTAGGTGCCGGGTAAGGTTAGGTTAGCCTTATCGATCCCGGCAGGAGGTGAACCGCGTGTACGTCTGCTCATGCTTCGGCGTTACGGAGAAGCAGGTCAAGGAGCACGCGGACGCGGGCGCCTGCACCCCTCGCCAGATCGCGTCGGCCTGCAAGGCCGGAACCGACTGCGGTTCCTGCGTACGACGCATTCAGGCCATCCTCGGGCGCGGCAACTGCCCCCGACGCGAGCTCCTGGATCAGGGAATGCCGGCCCTGACGTCGGCCCCCGAGGACCTCTCCGAAGCCGCGTAGGGCTGCCCGGGTCGCCCGGAGCCGTTTAGCTCGGCTGCTCGATGAGCGTCGAGATGTACAGCGCCTCGCCGAGGTTCTCGATGAGATCCAGCTGCGTGTCGAGGTAGTCGATGTGGTGCTCCTCGTCGGCCAGGATCTCCTCGAAGAGGTTCGCCGAGGTGATGTCCCCCTTGGCGCGCATGACCTCGATGCCACGCTTGAGGCGGTCGATCGCCTCCACCTCCACCTGGCGGTCCGCGTCGAACATCTCCTTGACCGTCTGACCGACCCGCACATGGAAGAGCCGCTGATAGTTGGGCAGACCGTCCAGCATCAGGATGCGTTCGGTGAGCTTGTCCGCGTGCTTCATCTCATCGATGGACTCTTCGCGGGTGTACTTGGCGAGCTTGGTCCAACCCTTGTTGTCCTGGATGCGGTAGTGCAGCCAGTACTGGTTGATGGCCGTCAGCTCGCCGGTCAGCTGCTCGTTGAGGAACTCGAGGACCTCGGGGTCGCCCTGCATCGCAGAGGCTCCTTCCACGCATGTCTATGTCGTGACTGGGCAGGATGGCCGCATCCTTGCACCACGGATGGGGGGCGTCCAGTAAGTGCAGGCTTAGTGGGGGTTGCCCTGAATCAAGCTGGTCTGCGAGGTTGGCTGGTCATGACCACCCCTCGCGGTCTGTCACCATGGATGACATGGGTCAGCCGGAGAGCGGAGTACACCGGGAAGCAGGGCAGTCGGATCTTCCGCCGGGGCAGCGGCTGCAGCGAGGCTGGCCGGTCACCCATTACGGCCCCGTCCCCAAGTTCAAGCCCGACCGCTGGGAGTTCCGGGTCTTCGGGGCGACGGCGGACGGCGACAAGCGGTGCTGGAACCACGAGGAGTTCTCGGCGCTCCCGTTCTCGACGGTCGTGGCCGATCTGCACTGCGTCACGAAATTCAGCATGATCGGGGCCGAATGGGGTGGGGTGCCCGCCCGGACGATCCTGGAGCTCGCCCCGCCGGCCGCCAATGTCACGCATGTGATGGTCTGGGCCGAGTACGGCTTCAGCGCCAACATGCGGCTTGCCGACTTCGCTTCGGAGCGCTCGATCTTCGCCACCCACAAGGACGGTGAGCTGCTCACCGCAGAGCACGGCTTCCCGCTGCGTCTCGTGGTGCCTCACCTGTACGCCTGGAAGGGGCCCAAGTGGGTCCGGGGCGTGGAGTACATGACCGCCGATCGCCGCGGCTTCTGGGAGGAGCGCGGCTATCACAACATCGGCGACCCGTGGACGGAGCAGCGGTACTCGTACCAGGAGGAGCCCGGGGACGGCCCGGAGCTGTAGAGGTCCCGGGCCGCCCCTCGCGCACGGTCTCAGTGGTGGTACTGGTGGACCACCGCGTGGCCCTTGCCGCGGCCGATCATCCACTTGTTGACGGGTGTGGTGATCAGGAAGGCGACGAGGAAGGCGAAGGCCAGGGCGCCCCAGAACAGCGCGTCCGAGAGGTGGGCGTCCATCGCGCCGGGGACCAGCAGCAGCACCCCGTTGTCGACGATCTCCATCACGGCGATGGAGAGCGTGTCGGCGGCGAGTGCGACGCCGATGGCGGCCTTCAGGCTCAGGCCGGCGCGGACGACCGCCCACAGGGTCAGCGAGTAGCCGAAGAAGAAGGCCAGCACGATGGCGAGGACCATCGTCGGGGCGTTGCCCCAGCCGAGCGCGGTGCCGATGATCATGCCCAGGATCTCGCCGATGGCGCATCCGGTGAGGCAGTGGAGGGTGGCCTTCGCCGCCATGGACCAGCTGACCTTGCCGGGGGTGTGTCCCTGGTGGCCGCCGTGGCCCTCGTGGGCGGCTTGGCTCTCGTGCCCGTGGTGGGTGGCGTGGTCGTGCGTGGAGTGGTGGTGTGCGTGCGCCTCGTGCTCCATGAGGTCCCCCAATGACCGGTAGCGGTTCCTGCTGCCTGCACAAGAACCGTATACCCCCCAGGGGTATTCCTCAACGGGAAACTCAGCCCCTGAGCTTCTTCAACCGCTCCACGTCCGCAACGTGCCCTTCCTTCCCGCCCGGGGTCTCGATGATCAGCGGGACGCCCTCGGTCGCGTGGTGCCGCATGAGCTCCCGGAACGGCTCCTCGCCGATGTGGCCGGCCCCGATGTTCGCGTGCCGGTCCTTGTGCGCGCCGACGACATCCTTGGAGTCATTTGCGTGGATCAGCTTCAGCCGCCCCTCGCCGACGACCTCCACCAGCCGGTCGAGCGTCTGCGTCATCCCGTACGGACCGGTCAGATCGTGGCCCGCGGCGAAGATGTGGCAGGTGTCCAGACAGATACCGAGCTTCGGATGACGGTCCAGCGCATCGAAGTACGGGCCGAAGTCCTCGGCGCGCGAGCAGAGCGAGAACCCCTGCCCGGCCGTCGACTCGAGCAGGAGGAACGGATCGTCCGGGTGTGTCAGCTCGTCGAGCAGCGGCCGCATCCGCTCCCGTACCTGCGCCAGCGCCTCCGCCCGCGGCCGGCCACCGGTCGCCGAACCGGTGTGCACCACGACGCCCTTCGCCCCGATCTCCCGGCCCCGGCGCAGCGAGTGCCGCAGCGACTCGACCGACCGCTCGACGGTGGCCTCGGTGTGGGAGCCGAAGTTGATCAGATACGGGGCGTGGACCCAGGCCGACAGGGACGCGGCCTCGCACCCGGCGCGGAACAGCTCGTCCTGCGCCGGGTTGCCGAGGGGGGTGGCCCAGCCGCGCGGGTTGGCGACGAAGACCTGGACGGTCTCCGCGCCCAGCTCGCGGGCGTAGCCCAGACCGACCGTGGCGAGGCCGCCGGCCACGGGTACATGGCCGCCGACGGGGTTGCGCATGAGTTCTTACAGTCCCTTGATCGTGATCGTGACGGTGGAGCCCTCGGGGGCGGTGGAGCCGCCCTCGACCGACTGGCCCGAGACCTTGTCGCCGAGGAAGGGGAAGGTCTTCTCGACCTTCACCTCGAAGCCCGCGCCTTCCAGTCTCTCGCGCGCGGTGTCGGTGGACTCGCCCACGACGTCGGGGACCTCGATCATCCGCGGGCCCTTGGAGACGGTGAGGACGATCCGGTCGCCCTGCGAGGCGCGGCTGCCCTCCGCGAGGGACTGGGCCGCGACGGTGCCGGCCGCCTCGGGGGAGTGGACTCGCTCGGTAGCGACCTCCACCTTCAGGCCGGCGTCCCGGAGCGTGCTCGTCGCCTCGTCCACCGTCTCACCGGCCACGTCAGGGACGTCGATCGGGACACCCTTGCTCACGACCAGGGCCACGGCCGAGTCCGGGCTGCGCTCCGTGCCGGGCTCGGGGTCGGAGCTGATCACGGCGCCCTGCGCGATGTCCTGGCTGAACGCTCGGGTGATCACACCCGGCGCCAGTCCCTCCTTCGCCAGGAGCCGCTTGGCCTCCGCCAGCGGCTTCCCCTTGAGGTTCGGGACCTTCACGATCTGCGGGCCGCGGGAGATGGTGAGCGTGACCGTGCCGTTGCCCCGGATCCGCGCGCCGGAGGCGGGGTCGGTGGCCATGACCGTGCCGCGCTCGTACACGTCGCTGAAGGCGCGCTTCGTCGTACCGACGTCGAGCCCGGCGTCCCTGAGCCGCTTGGTGGCCTGCGCCTCGCTCTGGCCGAGGACGGCCGGGACGCGCGTGAACTGGCCGGAGTTGATGTACCAGACACCCGCGCCGAGCCCGAGGGCGAGCAGGACGGCGGCCAGGACGAGCAGCGGGCCGCGGGGGCGGCGCGGAGCGCTCCGGGACTCCGGCCGGGGCTCGGGCGGCGGCATCGTCAGCCGGCTGGTGTGCTGCACCGGCTGCCCGGTCTCCGCGGGCAGGGTCCGGGGGATGACGCTGGTCCGGTCCTCGGCCCCTGTGGTGTCCTCCCGGTGCGCCTGCGGCGGGACCGCGTCCAGCTGCTCGTCCCCGAGCGCCGAGCGGGCCTCCCGGGTCAGGGCCAGGAGCGCGACGGCGTCGTACGGACGGACGTCGGGGTTGCGCGCGGTCGCGGCCGCCACCAGCTCGTCCAGTTCGAGGGCGAGACCGGGGACGACGGCGGACGGGGCCGGGACGTCGGTGTTCAGATGCTGGTAGAGAACCTGCGCGGGGGTGTCCCCGGAGTGCGGCTTGCCGCCCGTCAGCATCTCGTACAGGACGACACCGCAGGCGTAGACGTCGGCGCGGGTGTCCGCCGTGCCGTGCTCGATCTGCTCGGGGGCGAGGTACGACACGGTGCCGAGGACGGAGCCGGTGGTGTTCGTGGCCGAGCCGACGGCCCGTACGAGACCGAAGTCGGCGACCTTCACCCGGCCGTCGTCCCCTATCAGGACGTTCTCCGGCTTCATGTCCCGGTGCACGAATCCGGCCCGGTGCGCGGCGCCCAGCGCGGCGAGGACCGGCTCCAGGATGTCGAGCGCCGCCCGGGGCTGGAGCGCCCCGCGCTCGCGCAGCACGTCGCGCAGGGTGCACCCGGCGACGTACTCCATGGCGAGATAGACGTACGCGCCGTCCGCTCCCTGGTCGAAGACTCCGACGACGTTCGGGTGCGAGAGCCGCGCCACGGACTTCGCCTCGCGGATGAACCGCTCCACGAAGGTGGCGTCGGTGGCGAGGTCCGGGTGCATCACCTTGAGCGCGAGCACCCGGTCGAGTCGGGTGTCGACAGCCCGGTAGACCGTGGCCATCCCGCCGACGGCGATGCGCGCGTCGACGCGGTAGCGGTCGTCGAGCAGCTGCCCGACGAGGGGGTCATGAAGGGTCGTGTCCACGGCCTTGAGTTTACGAGCCGGTGAGGACACCCCGTGCCCACCGGCCGCTACCGCAGCACACCTGTGACGCGGGCCCTGTTCACCGGCCCTCAGAACGCCGGCCGCTCCGGGTCCAGGGCCGCGCGGCCCGCCGTCGGGGACGAGGCCTCCGCGAAGTGGCGGCGCGGGATCCGGCCCGCCCGCCACGCCAGACGGCCCGCCTCCACGGCGTGCCGCATCCCCGCAGCCATCAGCACCGGCTCCTGCGCCCGGGTCACCGCCGACGCCAGCATGACGGCCGCGCACCCCAGCTCCATCGCCAGGGTGGCGTCCGAGGCCGTCCCCGCCCCCGCGTCCAGGATCACCGGCACCCCGGCCCGCTCCATGATCAGCTGGAAGTTGTGGGGGTTGCGGATCCCGAGCCCGGAGCCGATCGGCGAGCCCAGAGGCATGATCGCCGCGCACCCGACGTCCTCCAGCTTCCGCGCCAGGACCGGGTCGTCGTTGGTGTACGGCAGGACCGTGAAGCCGTCGTCCACCAGCGTCTCCGCCGCGTCGAGCAGCTCGATCGGATCGGGCAGCAGGGTCCGCTCGTCGGCGACGACCTCCAGCTTGATCCAGTCGGTGCCCAGCGCCTCCCGCGCCAGCCGCGCCGTCAGGACGGCCTCGCCCGCCGTGAAGCAGCCCGCCGTGTTCGGCAGGACGCGGATGGAGAGCCGGTTCAGGACGGACAGGACGGAGCCCTGCACGGTCGGGTCGAGGCGCCGCATGGCGACGGTGGTGAGCTCGGTGCCGCTGGCGATCAGGGAGCGTTCCAGGACGTCCAGGCTCGGGGCGCCGCCCGTGCCCATGATCAGACGCGAGGAGAACTCCGTACCGCCGAGGAGGAAGGTGTCGTCGGACATCGCGCTCAGCCCCCCTGCACGGCGGTGAGAACCTCGACCCGGTCGCCCTCGCCGAGGACGGTCGCGGACCACTGGCTGCGCGGCACGACCGTCTCGTTGACGGCCGCGGCCACGCCGGACGGCGCCGGCGTCAGCGTCGCGACCAGGGCGTCGAGGGTCGTGGGCGCGGCGAGGAGACGTGCCTCGCCGTTGACGGAGACGTTCGTCGGGACGTTCATACGGGCTGCTCCTGACGTACGGGGGAGAAGCGGCGGGGGGTGAAGGGGCGGGCCTCGTCCGGAAGCACGCCGGTGGTGAGGAGGTCGGCCATCACATCGCCGGTGACCGGGGTGAGCAGGACCCCGTTGCGGTAGTGCCCCGTGGCCAGCCGCAGGCCGGGCAGGGCGGTCGGGCCGAGCAGCGGTGCGTTGTCCGGCGAACCGGGCCGCAGCCCCGCGAGGGTCTCGGTGAGCGGCAGCTCGGTGATGCCCGGCACGAGCTCGTGGGCGTCCCGCAGCAGCTCGTAGACCCCGCCCGCCGTGACGGTGGTGTCCCAGCCCAGTTCCTCGCTGGTCGCACCGACCACCAGCTCGCCGTTCTCGCGCGGCACCAGATAGACGTGGCTGCCGCGCACGACGGCCCGGACGGTCCGGGAAAGGAACGGCGCGTAGGCCCGCGGCACGCTCAGCCGCAGCACCTGTCCCTTGACGGGGCGTACGGGCGGCTGCACCTCGTCCGGTACACCGGCGAGCCGGCCACTGAGGCTGCCCGCGGCCAGGACGACCTGGTCCGCTTCGAGCGTCTCGCCCCCGGCGAGCAGCACGCCCGCCGCCCGGTCCCGTACGACGGTCAGCCGCTCCGCGAGGGCCTGGTGGAAGACCACTCCGGCCCGCTCGCAGGCGGTGACCAGCGCGGCGGCGAGCCGACGCGGATCGACCTGGTGGTCGCCGTCGACCCGCAGTCCGCCGCGCACCCCCGGGGCGAGCATCGGCTCCAGACGGCGGCAGTCGCGTCCGCTGAGCCACTCCGACTCCAGGCCGCAGCGGGTCTGCAGGGCGTGCAGCTCGCGCAGATGTGCCCGGTCGTCGGCGTCGAGCGCGACGGCGAGCGTGCCGCAGGCGCGGTACCCCACGTCGTGTCCGGTGGCGTCCTGGAGCTCGGCGACGAACTCGGGATAGCGGCGCGCGGAGGCGAGGTTGAGGGCGAGCAGGGTCTCCTCGCCGTAGTGGAGCTCGGTGACCGCGGCCAGCATTCCCGCCGCCACGCGAGCGGCGCCGCCGCCCGGTTCCGGGTCGACGACCGCGGTGCGCAGCCCGCGCTGCGCGGCCCGCCAGGCCGTGACCAGACCGATGATTCCGCCCCCGATGACGAGGACGTCGGATGTACGCGACATGGGCGTCCAGCCCCTCCCTTCGCCGGCATGACCCGGATCAGGTTCGTACGGTCGGAGGCCGGCCAGCCTCCCTCTCAGCCCGGTGCGTCCGGGCTCCCGCGAGTGCTCTACGTTGACGGTCAGAGTAACCCCCGCGCCCGACGCCCAGTAAGGGAGCCTCCACCGTGGCACGCCCTCCCGTCTCCCACCACCACCCTCAACCGAGGGGCTTCGCCCCGCCTTATCGATCTCTCGACGGACTCGTCCTCGCGCCCGTCGCCGACCAGGCCCCCGGTCAGGTCGGTACGCGCACCCGGTTCACGTACCACGAGGAGGACGGCCGGATCTGGGCCGAGTACGCGGGCGGGGACGTGGTCCGCGGGAATCTCGTCGGCACGCGCGCGGGGGACCGGCTCGACTTCCGCTACGTCCAGCTGAAGCAGGACGGTTCCACCTCTTCCGGGCATTGCGTCTCGACCGTCGTGGACCTGCCGGACGGGCGCGTTCGGCTGGAGGAGACCTGGGCATGGGAGTCCCAGGAGGGCTCCGGCACCAGCGTGGTCGAACAGCTACCTTCCTGACGGTCCGTCAGATGCGTAAGGTGATCGGGTGAGCGAGCAGAAGCAGGCACAGCAGCGGGTCGTGATCGTGGGGGCCGGCATGGCGGGGGTGCAGACCGCCGTCGCCCTGCGCGAACAGGGCTTCACCGGCCAGGTCACCCTCATCGGCGCCGAGCCGCACCAGCCCTACGACCGGCCGCCCCTCTCCAAGGCCGTCCTCCTCGGCAAGGCCGAGGACTCCGCCTTCGACGTCGACTTCGAGGCCCTTGCCATCGAACTGCGCCTCGGCCTCGACGTCACCGGGCTGCGCGCCGAGGACCACGAGGTCGACACCGAGGCCGGACCCGTCCCGTACGACGTCCTGGTCGTCGCCACAGGTGCCGAGCCGGTCACCCTGCCCGGCACCGAGGGCGTCCCCGGAGTCCATCTGCTGCGCACCCTCGACGATGCCGCCCGCCTCAAGCCGGTCCTGGAGCGGCGCCACGACATCGTGGTGGTCGGCGCCGGCTGGATCGGGGCCGAGTTCGCCACCGCCGCGCGCGAGGCGGGGTGCGCCGTCATCGTCGTGGAGGCCGCCGACCGACCGCTCGCCGGCGCGCTCCCCGCCGAGGTCACCGCCCCGATGGCGCAGTGGTACGAGGAGAGCGGCGCCGAACTCCTCACCCACGCGCGCGTGGCCGCCGTCGAACCCGGCACGGTCGTCCTGACCGACGGCCGCCGGCTGCCCGCCGAGGCGGTCGTCGTCGGCATCGGCGCCCGGCCCGCCACCGGCTGGCTCGCGGACTCCGGCATCGCCCTCGACCCGGACGGCTCCGTCACCGCCGACGAGCGGCTGCACACCTCCCTGCCCGACGTGTACGCCGTCGGCGACTGCGCCTCCTTCCCCTCCGCCCGCTACGGTCGCCGCCTCCTGGTCCACCACTGGGACAACGCGCTCCAGGGCCCGCGCACCGTCGCGGCCGACATCATCGGCGAGGCCCCCAGGCCGTACGACCCGGTGCCCTACTTCTGGTCCGAACAGTTCGGCCGCTTCGTGCAGTACGCCGGGCACCACGGAGGCGACACCGAGCTGGTGAGGCGTGGCGACCCGGCCGGCCCCTCCTGGTCGGCGCTCTGGCTGCGCGACGGCACGCTCGTCGCCCTGCTCGCCGTCGGACGCCCCCGCGACCTGGCCCAGGGCCGCAAGCTGATCGAGTCCGGCACCCGGATCGACCCCGAGCGGGCCGCCGACCCGTCCGTCCCCCTGAAGGCCGCAGTCCGGTAGGCCTCGACTACCGGCTGTCAGTCCGGGATGGCAGGCTTGTCCACGTGACCGAGATTGACGCAAGAACCGATGCTCTCGTCCCCGCCTGGCTCTACCTCCCCGACATCGCGGAAATGCTCGATGTCGAGGTGACGCGCGTGCGTCAGCTGGTCAAGGAGGGCCAGCTCATCGCCGTACGCCGCGGTGAGAACAATGCGCTTCAGGTGCCCGCCGCCTTCATCGACGGCGACAAAGTGGTCAAGGGCCTCTCCGGAACCCTGACCCTCCTGAAGGACGACGGCTTCACCGACGAAGAGATGCTGGAGTGGCTCTTCACTCCCGACCCGAGCCTGCCGGGCACGCCCGCGCAGGCCCTCAGCGAGAATCGTGGCACGGAGGTGAAGCGCCGCGCCCAGGCGCTCGCCGTCTGACGTACCGAAGACACCACAGCGATTCCGTGGGGCCGGGCCCGCCCGGCCCCACGGGATCACCGCACCCAACGGGGGGAAGCACCCATGTCCACGCCTCGCGAGCAGCTCGCCGACGCCCGGCTCTACCTGTGCACGGACGCCCGCAGGCGCCAGGGAGACCTGCCCGCCTTCCTCGACGCCGTGCTCTCCTCCGGCGTGGACATCGTGCAGCTCCGTGACAAGGGCATGGAGGCCGGCGAGGAGCTGGAGCACCTCGCCGCGTTCGCCGACGCCTGCCGCCGCCATGGCAAGCTGCTCGCCGTGAACGACCGGGCCGATGTCGCCCACGCCATCGGTTCCGACGTGCTGCACCTGGGCCAGGGCGACCTGCCCGTGCCCGCCGCCCGCGCGATCCTCGGCGAGGACATCCTGATCGGCCGTTCCTGCCACGGCGAGTCCGAGGTGGACGCGGCCGTCGCCGAGCCCGGCGTGGACTACTTCTGCACCGGCCCCTGCTGGCCCACCCCGACCAAGCCCGGGCGGTACGCACCCGGCCTCGGCCTGGTGCGGTACGCGGCCGCCCTGGAGCAGGACCGGCCCTGGTTCGCCATCGGCGGGATCGACGAGACCACCCTCGACGAGGTCCTGGACGCGGGCGCCCGCCGGATCGTGGTCGTCCGGGCGATCACCGAGGCCGACGACCCGGCCGCGGCGACGGCCCGCCTGGCCAAGCGCGTCCGCGAGCGCTCGGCGTGATCTCCGTGCCGTAGGCGGCCGTCCGTGACCTTTTCGGCGCAATGTCCGAAGGTTCGATCCACCCCTTGGACGTTGTCCAAAAACGTGTCCATTCCTCGGACGCGGCTTCGCCCGCCGTGTGACCCCGTCTAACCTGCCGGTATGGCCCTTGGTACCGCTTCCACCCGCACGGACCGTGCCCGCACGGTCCGCGAGATCCTCGCTGCCGGCAAGCCGTCGTACTCCTTCGAGTTCTACGCGCCCCGGACGGAGAAGGGTGAGCGGAGCCTGTGGAACGCCCTGCGCAGAGTGGAGGCGGTCGGGCCGAGCTTCGTCTCGGTGACCTATGGCGCCGGCGGCTCGACCCGCGGCGGGACGGTCAAGGCCACCCAGAAGATCGCCGGCGACACCACGCTGACCCCGGTGGCCCACCTCACCGCGGTCGACCACTCCATCGCCGAGCTGCGCAACGTTCTCGGCCAGTACGCGGACGCCGGCATCCGGAACATGCTGGCCCTGCGCGGCGACCCGCCGGGCGACCCGCTGGGGGAGTGGATCGAGCACCCCGAGGGTGTGCGGTACGCCGCCGACCTGGTCCGGCTGATCAAGGAGTCCGGCGACTTCTGCGTGGGTGTCGCCGCCTTCCCCGAGATGCACCCCCGCTCACTCGACTGGGACACGGACATCCGTCACTTCGTGGACAAGTGCCGGGCGGGCGCCGACTATGCGATCACGCAGATGTTCTTCGATCCGGAGAACTACCTCCGGATGCGCGACAGCGTGGCGAAGGCCGGCTGTGAGACGCCGATCATCCCCGAAGTCATGCCCGTTGTGAACGTGAAGACCCTCGACCGGCTGCCCCAGCTGAGCAACGCGCACTTCCCGGCCGATGTGAAAGAACGCATCCTCGCCGTCAAGGACGACGCGGCCGCTGTACGCTCCATTGGCATCGAGTTCGCGACGGAGTTCTGCGCACGTCTGCTCTCCGAGGGTGTCCCCGGACTGCACTTCATCACGCTGAACAACTCCACCGCGACGCTGGAGATCTACGAGAATCTCGGACTGCACGTGCAGTCGTGACCGGCGTACCCGCCCCAGACCCGCGGCGGTGGCCGTAGGAGAGGGGCGGGCATGGGGTGGACGGTCCTCTACATCGCGTTCGGCGTTGTCGCGTTGTGGCTGCTGGGTGAGGTGCTCCTGCAGTACAAGGCGCGCCTGCGCTGGCGGGTGCTCGCCTTCTGCGGCTTCCTCGGCGTCGTCCTGGGCGTCCTGATGCCCTCGGTCGCGGTGATCATCGCGGGGGCGATCGCCTTCGCCGTCGGCCAGACCTATGTGACCCTGTCCTTCCGCCGCGGCTTCTCCACCGGCTGGGCCATCGGCGGGAGCCCGGGCGAGAGCCGTCGCCGCAGGTCGTCCGCACCGGCCGAGACGGGCCCCACCCTGGAGGTCAGCGAGCTCGCCTACGAGCACGCGGAGCCTTCGGCCGCCGAGACCACCGCGGTCTACGAGCCCCAGCCGATGCCGGACGACACCGGCCAGTACGGCATCTACGACACCTCGTACGGCCACGGTCACGACCACGCCCAGGCCCAGCCGCAGGAACAGCCCGCCTACACCGCCGGATACGACGGCTACACCCCCGGGTACGAACAGCCCGCGTACCAGCCCGCCTACGAGCAGCCGGCCTACGACTACGGCAGCGGCCAGCAGCAGTACGCCGCCTACTCCGACCCGTACATCGGCCCGGGGACGGACGGCCAGCAGTACGCCTCGTACGACTACGGCACCGGCCAGCAGCAGTACGCCGACCCCTACGCACCCTCGTACGGCTACGACACCCCGCCCGGCGGCGTATGGGTGCCCACGCAGCGCGACAACGAGCAGCCCGCCCCGCAGCAGGGGCAGGAGCACTACGGCTACGGCAACGACCAGCAGTACCGATACTGACCGCTCCTGACGCGCCTACCGCGAACCGCGGAAGTCCGCGCCCTCCACGATCAGCCCGGCGACGAGCGCGCCCGACATCCCGGCGTGGGCGAGCCCGCCGCCGGGGTGGGACCAGCCGCCGACGAAGTAGAGCCCGGGGAGCGGGGAGCGGTTGGCGGCGGGCAGGTACCGGCCGCGGCCGCCCCCGAGCGCCGGTCCTGGCACCTCCTGGGAGCCTGTCTCCCGCAGGGTGTCGTCCGGCGTACGGACCTCCTGCCAGAGCACCCGCTCGCGGAGCCCGGGGACGGCCGACTCCGTCGCCGCCACCATCTCCCGCGCGATGTCCGCCCAGTCGTCCTCCGGGTTCAGGCCCACCGCCGACGTGACGGTGACCGACTCGTGGTCGCCGTCGGGGCGCAGTGCCGGATCGTCGGCCCGGAGCACGGTCACCGGGGGACGGTCCCCGCTCGCGTGTACGACCGTGCGGTGAGCGGCGCCGGCCTCCCGGGCTCCGCGCAGCGCCAGACAGACCGTCACCCGGCCCGTGAGGGCCGCCTGGTGCCCCGGCCAGTCGTCCTGGCGCTCCGAGGTCACGACCTGCTCCCGGTGGAGCGCGGGGACGGGTGCGCCCGCGACGACATGGTCCGCCTCGACGAACTCTCCGCCCACCAGCTGGATCCCGACCGCCCGGCCGTCCTTCTCCACCACCTCGTCGACGGCGGTGTCGAACACGAACTCCACCCGCCGCTTCCGGCACCGCTCGTACACCGCGTCCGCGAGCGCCCGGATGCCGCCGCTCACGTACCAGGTGCCGAAGGTCTGCTCCATGTACGGCAGGACGGCGGCCGCGGCCGGGGCGGTGGCCGGGTCGAAGCCGTGGCTCCAGGCGTACGAGTCGAGGAGCGCGGCGAGCCGTGGATCGCGCAGCTCGCGGGCACCGATCTGCGCGAGCGTGGTCGTCGGGCGGCGCAGGAGCCCCGCCTTCAGGGCGGGGTAGGGCTCGCGGCCCAGGGCCGAGGCGTCCGCGGGCTGCGGCTCCTCCAGAAGCGGGCGACGGGTGCGGTCCCAGGCCTCGCGGGCCCGTACCAGGAACTCGCCCCAGCGCTCACCCGCGCCCGCGCCGAGTGCCGCGTCCAGCGCGGAGAGCGTGCCCGCGCGCGAGGCGTTCGGCAGGTCCACGCGGGTGCCGTCGGCGAAGACATGACGGCTCGCCGGGTCGACCTGCGCCAGCTCGACGCACTCCTCCAGCGGCTCCTTGCCGGTCTTGACGAACAGATCGCGGTAGACCGCGGGCAGATGCAGCAGTCCCGGGCCGGTGTCGAAACCGAACCCGTCCCGCTCGAAGCGGCGCACCGCACCGCCGTACGTCCCGCCGCGCTCGTACACCGTCACCCGGTGGCCCGCCACGGCCAGCCTGGCGGCCGCCGCCATGGCGCCGAGCCCCGCGCCGATCACCACAATCCGTGCCATGTCAGCGACTTTATCCGGCCCCTCGGACACTGCCGAAGGCCAGGTGCGGCCTGCTGGGCAGGCGTGGTCAGAAGTGCTCCGACCCGTCGCCGGACGGCGCCCGCGCCCGCGTCCTGGCCTCCGCGGTCGCCGGCGTCTTCTCCTCCCGCCGCTGCGCCCTGCGGCGCAGGAAGCGGCGGATGCGATGGGCGAGGAAGCCCAGTATCACCAGGCCGAGCACGAGGAGTACGGCCGCGATGATCGCTGCCACCTCCGGATTGAATATCGCGAAGGTGATGATCCCCGCGACCCCGAGGTCCTCGGCGATGCTCATGCCGATGTTGGAGAACGGCTCCGGCGAGGTGTTGATCGCCATCCGGGTCCCGGCCTTGACGAGGTGGCTCAGCAGAGCCGTCGAGCCGCCGACCGCGGCCGCCGCGAGTTCGGGCACCGAACCGGACTCCCCGGCCAGCAGGGCGGCCACTACGGCGCCGGCGATCGGCCGGATCACCGTATGGACGGAGTCCCAGACGGAGTCGACATAGGGGACCTTGTCCGCCACCGCCTCGCACAGGAACAACACCCCGGCGGCGATGAGGACATCGGTGCGCTGCAACGACTCGGGCACCTCGTCGCTGAGACCGGTCGCGCCGAAGATGCCGAGCAGTAGGACCACCGCGTACGCGTTGATCCCGCTCGCCCAGCCGCTGGTGAAGACCAGGGGGAGTACGGACACGCCCGCGATCGTATCCAGGTCTGAGTACCCGTACCTAGAGCATGAGATGAGTAGGGATGCGGATGGGCTCGGACCTGCCCAGACGGAAGAGTGGAGGCAACGGAAGGGGCACGGCTCCGGACCGCCGGCACGGGGCGGCGGAACGGGGCCGTGCGCCTGCCGGCACGGGGGTGCACGGGGGTACGGGGGTACCACGGGGGAGCACGGGGGTGCGGAAACGCCGGACGGCGAGGCTCGGGGGGATCGAGCCTCGCCGTCCGGCGTTTGTCCTGTCCGGGGCGGTCCGCGGCCGGTCAGCAGCCGCCCACGCGCCCGTGCAACAGCCGCGACAGCGCGCTGTGCACATCGTCGATCGAGCGCTCCCGCTGGAAGGCCTGCCAGTCGAGGGCGGCCACCAGCACCATCCCGACCAGCGCGGCCGCCGAGAGCGGAATGTCGATCTCCTCGCTCAGCTCGCCGTTCTCGACGCCATCGCGCAACACCCCCTCCACCACGGCGACCGCCTGCTGACGGACGACCAGGAGGGTCGAGTTCCAGGCCCGGTTGGTGCGCCACAGCTCGGCCACGTACAGCTGGGTGAAGGCCGGATAGCGGTCGATGAAGACCAGGCCCGCCCGGATCATCGCGTCCAGCGCGTCCACCCGGCTCCCGCCCCGCTCCGCCGTCTCCTCGGCCGCCGTCCGCAGAGAGGCGGTGAGCAGGGCGACTCCGTGCCGCAGCAGCTCCTCGAAGAGCTCGGTCTTGCTCTTGAAGTTGTAGTAGACCGTGCCCTTGGCGACGCCCGCGCGCTCGGCGATCTCGTCCACCGTCGTCGCCGAGAAGCCCTGCTCGGCGATGAGCGTGACGGCGGCCTCGTAGAGCTTCGCGCGCGTGGCCTGGCGTCTGGTGCTGCTGCTGTCCATGGGCTTGATTCTCACAGGTCTCGCGGGGGTCACAGAGGCAGGTGTCACAAGGACAGATCGGGGTGGAGCCGGTCCAGGGTCCACACCTGCTTGCGCCGGGCGGAGACAGCTGTCAGCGCCAGCGCGCCCACCGTGAACGCCGTCAGCACCGCGACCGCCTGCCAGACCGGTCCGATCCCGCCGCCCGAGATCAGCCGGCGCAGCGACTCGACCACGTAACTCATCGGCAGGAACGGATGGATCGCGTTGAAGAAGCCGGGACTGGTCTGAACGGGGTACGTGCCGCCCGCCGAGGTCAGCTGGAGCATCAGCACGGCGAGCACCAGGATCCGGCCCGCCGCGCCGAAGCGGGCGTTGAGCCACTGGATGATCGCGGCGAAGCAGCAGGTCACCAGGGCGAGGAAGCCGACGGTCCCGGCCGCCCTGGCCATCTGGAGGCCGAGGCCCCAGTGCAGCACGGACATCAGCGCGGCGACCTGGAGCAGCCCGACGGCCGCGACCGGCAGCCAGCCGGCCAGGGCGATCCGCCAGGCGGAGGCGCCGGCGGCGAGGGCGCGCCGGTTGAGCGGCTGGATCAGCATGTACGCCACCATCGCGCCGACCCAGAGGGAGAGCGGGATGAAGTACGGGGCGAAGCCGGTGCCGTAGTTGGGCGCCTTGTGGAGCGACTGGGAGGCGAGTGCGACCGGGTCGGCCATGACCTCCGTACGCCTGTCACGCTCCTGCTTGTCGTAGTCGGGGATCTTGGCCACCCCGTCGTTCAGGCCGGTGGCCAGCTCGCCGGAGCCGTCGGCCAGTTTGAACAGACCGCCGTCGAGGTCCCCGGCGCCCTTCTTGAGCTTGCCGACACCCGTGTCGAGGTTCGTGGAACCGGTCTTGGCGCTCGTGAGGCCGGTGTGCAGCTCGTCGGCGCCCTTGGCGACCTTCAGGGCGCCTTCGTTCAGCTTGTTGATCTTCTTGACGGCGCCTTCGAGGTCCTCGTCGAGGTGCGGCGCGGCCTTGGCCAGGTCCTCTGCCTGCTTCTGCAGGGTGGCGAGCCGGCCGTCGAGCTTCTTCAGGTCGCCGTCGCTGTCCTTGGTCAGCTCGTGCAGGCCGTCGGCGATCTTCGCCACGTCGTCGGCCGAGACCTTGGCCTCCTTGAGGACCGGGCAGGCCTTGGGGTCGGGCAGCGGGTTGTCCACGCACTCCTTCTTGTGGAGCGCGTCCAGGTGGTCGTCGGCCAGGTGGGCGGCGGTCCGGGCGATCGGGGCGCGGCGGACCACGTCCTCGAGGTCGTGACGCACGGCCGCGGTCGAGTCGGCGACCAGCCGGGCGGTGTCGCCGATCGTCTTGCCGTTGTTCTTCAGGTACGGACGGACCTGGGCGGCCCGTCCGTTGACCTTGTCGGCGAGCGCCTGGGTGCCGTTCGCGACCTGTCGTGAGCCGGTCTCCAGGTCGCCCGCGCCCCTGTCGAGCTTCTTCAGGCCGGTGGCGAGGTCGCCACTGCCCTTCTTGGCGTCCTTCAGGCCGTCGGCCAGGCTCTTCGAACCCTTCTTCGCCTTGTCCACGCCCTCCTTGAGCTCACCCGCGCCCTTGGCGGCCTCGGCGGTCGCGTCGTGGATGTCGGAGAAGGAGATGAAGATCTTGTCCAGGAAGGTGCGCGAGGACTTGGTGGAGGCGGCGGTGCGGACCTCGGAGAAGACCGTCCGGGAGATCTGCCCGACGATGTAGTTGTTGGCGTCGTTCGTACGGACCCGCAGCGCGCCCGTCTCGGGGGCGTCACCCGAACTGGAGGCGATCCGCGTGCTGAGGTCGCCCGGCATGGTCAGCGAAAGGTAGTACGTCCCGTCCTCCACGCCCTTGCGGGCCTCGGCGTCGCTCACCTCGTGCCACTGGAAGACCTTGCTGTCCAGCAGGCCCTTCGCGATGTCGTCACCGGCGTTGATCTTCTTGCCGTCGGCGGTGGCGCCCTTGTCCTCGTTGACCAGGGCGACGGGTATCCGGTCGAGCCTGCTGTACGGGTCCCAGAAGGACCACAGGTACAGCGCGCCGTACAGCAACGGCAGCAGCAGGACCGCGACGAGCGCGGCCCGCGGCAGCTTCCCCCTGCCGAACCGCTTCAGCTCAAGCGCGGCCAGTTTCGGCGATCGCATCGGCTGCCCCCTCCTCGATGGTGTCGTCCTCGGTGGTCGTGTCGTCCTCGGTCGCGCGCGGCGCCGTGGTGATCTTCAGGGCGTTCTCGGGCGCCTCGCTGCAGACGGCGAGCACGGTGGTCCCGGCGTCGGCGATGGAGCGCAGCAGGGCCCAGGCCTCGGCCCGGTCGGCGTCGGAGAGCTTCAGATCGGTGTCGTCGAGCGCGAGCAGCCGGGGCCGGCCGATCAGCGCCAGGGCGATGGACAGCCGCAGCGCCTCCAGCCGCTCCAGATCCCGTACGGAGGTCCGCTCGCCCTTCGGAAGGGTGTCCAGGTCGAGCCCGGACGCCTCCAGGGCCGCGTCGATCCGTGCCTTGGCGGCGGTCGCCCGCTCGGCCGGCGGCCGGAGAAGAGCCCGTACCGAGCCGTCGTAGCGGCGCTGGAGCAGGGCACGCTCGCGCAGGTGCTCGGCGACGGTGAACGCCGGGTCGAGGTCGCTGACCCCGGGCACCGGGCCGAGCGCGCTGATCCGGCGCACGGCGGCCATCTTGCGGGGCAGACGGAGCCCTGCGACCTCGGCGTGCCCCTCCTGGGGCTTCATCCGGCCGGTCAGGGCCAGCAGCAGACAGGTACGGCCCGAGCCGGACGGCCCCTCGATCGCGACGAGCGAGCCGGGCTCGGCCCGGAAGCCGACCTCGCGGAACACCCAACCGCGCGGCCCTTTCAGCCCGAATCCGTCCGCGACGACGGCGGCGCCGTGCGGCTCCTCCGGCTTCGCTTCCACCGGTCCACCCCCCACATTCCCCAGTTTTTGAACTGACCAGTCAGTTCAAAAACTTACCCCTGAGTCGACTGTCCAGGCAAAGGCCCAGGTCAGAGCGATTGTCAGTGGCGCCGTTCACCATGGACACATACGGACACAGAGCCGTCACACGACGACAGGAGGCTCGTCATGACCAGCTCCTCCGCAGCAGCCGCACCGCGGCGCCGCGCCGCCGGCCGCCCTGCCCCCGCACTGTCCGGACCGCCGTCCGACGTCCACCCCGTGCTGCGCCGTTCCACCGCGCCGCCCGCAGCACTCGACCTGCTCGCCCAGGCCCGCGCCGGCCTGGAGGAGGCCGTCGGACACGATGTGCCCAACGAGCGGTACGCCACCGCACACCTCGCCGCGCTGCGCACCGCCGCGGCCGTGCTCGCCGCTCGTGGCCGCCCCGAGACCAACCCGCGCAAGCGCGCGCGGATCAGGAGCGCCTGGGAAGTGCTCCCCGAGATAGCGCCCGAGCTGACCGAGTGGAGCGCCCTGTTCGCCTCCGGAGCGCCCCGCCGGGCCCGGGCGGAGGCGGGCATACCCGGCGCGGCGAGCCGCCGGGACGCCGACGACCTGATCCGGGACGCCGCCATGTTCCTGCGCCTGGTCGAGCGGCTCCTCGTCCTCCAGCCCGTGCTGCCCCGTCAGACCGGCGCCGAGGAGGCCGCGGGGTAGCCGCATGTGAGCGGGGGAGCACGCCCGAGGCCATAGGGTGGGAGGCGTTCGTGCACCGTCACCGAGGAGTCAACAGCCGTGTCGGACCCTTCCCCTGTCTTCGGTCGAGAGGCGTCGTCGCGCCCGTCGCGCGCCTCCCTGCGTACGGCCGTCGTCTGGGACGTCCTCAAGGACGCCCTCGACCGCCGGGTCAAGGCCACCGGGCAGGACGGCCTCGACGTCCTCGACACGGGCGGCGGCTCCGGCAACTTCGCGGTGCCGGTGGCCCGCCTCGGCCACCGGGTCACCGTCGTCGACCCCAGCCCGAACGCGCTGTTCGCGCTGGAGCGCCGGGCCGCCGAGGCCGGCGTCGCCGACCGGGTGACCGGGGTCCAGGGCGACATCCGCGGCCTGTTCGACGTCGTCGGGCGGGAGGCGTACGACGTGGTGCTCTGTCACGGCGTCCTGGAATACGTGGACGACCCGGCCGAGGGTGTACGGAACGCGGTGGCGGCGCTGCGGGCCGGAGGCGCGCTCAGCCTGCTCGCCGCGGGCGTCGGTGGCGCGGTCCTGGCCCGCGCGCTCGCCGGGCACTTCACCGAGGCCCGCACCGCCCTGAGCGACCCGTCCGGGCGCTGGGGCGACGGCGACCCGGTGCCCCGTCGCTTCACGGCGGACCAGCTCGGCGAACTGGCGGGCGAGGCCGGACTGGACGTCGGCGCGGTGCACGGCGTGCGGGTCTTCGCCGACCTCGTCCCCGGCGCCCTGGTCGACACCGAGCCCGGAGCGGCGGAGGCCCTGCTCAAGCTGGAGGCCGCCGCCGCGGAGCTGCCGTCCTTCCATGCCATCGCCACCCAGCTGCACGTCCTGGGCGAGAAGCGCGCCTGACACCCGCCCGGCGGCCCCGCCCGGGGCCCGGGCCCGGGCCGGCCGGCACCGTGCTGATCAGCGACGCAGCCGCACATGGAGTACGCCACAGGCCCCCGAACGGGGAGTTCGCCCCGTATGATCGGGGGACACCATCCGGCATGACAGGCCAGGCACTGGGGAATCAACGCCTCAGCATCCGAACCGCATGGCGGCCCGGATTGGCGATTAGGCGTTGAGGGCGGGTTTCACGGGGGCGATTCCCTGCCTATCCTGAAAGGGCCGCATCCCGGTCGCCCCCGCGACCGACGACTAGGAGGACTCCGTGCCGCTCTCGGAGCACGAGCAGCGAATGCTCGAGCAGATGGAGCGAGCGCTGTACGCCGAAGATCCCAAGTTCGCGACAGCGCTCGAGGGAAGCGGACTGCGTACGTACACCCGGCGACGGGTCTACCAGGCAGTCGCCGGCTTCCTGGTGGGTATCGCGCTCCTCATGGCTGGAATGGTCGCTCAGCAGTGGTGGATCAGCGTGGTGGGGTTCCTCGTCATGCTGGGCTGCGCGGTGATGGCCGTTACAGGCTGGCGCAAGGCGCCCAAGCCGGGTGAGCAGCAGGCGACGGGCGGATCGGCGGCCGGTGGCCGTCAGGCCCGGCAGCGCCGCTCGATGATGCATCGGATCGAGGAACGGTGGCAGCGCCGCCGGGACGAACAGCAGGGCGGCGGCCACTGACGGCGCCCTGAGGGCGAAGCCCTCCCACGACCCCGAGCCCCGCGGGGCCGCGCTTGAGCGCGGCTTGGCGGGGCTCGTCGTGTGTGCGGGCACCAGAGGCCGGAAGGCTGCGCCCCGGTGGGCCGGTGGGCTCCGCCCCTTGGGGGAGGAGCCCACCGGCGAGGGTCAGCGTTCGGCCCGGCGGAGGGCGACCGTCAGGCGGGTCGTCAGGGCGTGGCGGCGGGCCGACCAGGAGCCCGTCGTCCTGGACCAGCGCGACGACGCCGCCCACACCACCCGGACGGCCGAGCGCGGCGCCAGCAGTGCGCGCAGGCGCGTCTTCCGGGGGGACGCCGCCGCGAAGCCCGACCTGACCAGGGCGACCTCCTCCACGAGACCCGTCGCCGGACGGGGCTGCGGGGCGTAGAGGACCTGCTCGACCGCGCGGGCCACCCGGTGCACCGCGTTCGCCGGCTCGCCCTCCAGCGAGCCCAGTCGGACGATCCGGGCCGCCGTCTTGCGGGGCGTCTGCGAGTCGTCCGGCGTGACCCCGTGGTCCCAGGCCGTGTCGCGGATCTCCCGCCACGCCGCCAGCGTCCTGGCCACCGCGTCCTCAGGCGTACGGCCCGATGACCCGAGCCGCCGCGCCCGTACCCGCGTACGCCACAGCCAGGGCGACAGCGGCAACAGGAGCACCACCGCCACGCCCAGACAGATCAGCACGACCTTCAGCGGATCCACCCCACCGCCGTCGGACGACGCTCCGCCCGCCGCCGCGTCCGGGCCGCACTCGCCGAGGCGACGCATCTCCGGCGGGCAGCTCTCCGAGGTGCTCGGCGCCGCGGACGGCATCGCCGAGGCGCTGGTCTCCGGCTGCGCCGTCTGCGACGGCGTCCCCGACGGGGACTGCTGCCGCGTGTAGTCCGGCGTCGTACCCCGCGTCGGCGTCGGTTCGAACCGGATCCAGCCCGCGCCCTCGAAGTACAGCTCCGGCCAGGCGTGGGCGTCCCGGATGCCGACCGACATCGTGCCGTCGGACTGCGAGGTGCCCGGCATGAAGCCGACCGCCACCCGGGCCGGAATGCCCAGGGAGCGCGCCATCGCCGCCATCGAGAACGAGAAGTGGACGCAGAAGCCCTCCCGCCGCTGGAGGAAGCGGGAGATCGCCTCGACCCCCGTGCCCGACTCGACCTCGACGTCGTAGCGGAAACCGCCGTCCGTCGCGAACCAGTCCTGGAGCTTCACGGCCCGCTCGTAGTCGTTCCGCGCTCCCCTGGTGACCTGGAGCGCCGTCGACTTCACGTCGAGCGGCAGCGAGGAGGGCACCCGGGTGTACTCGGAGCGGAGCTTGGGCGGCGCCGGAGGGGCCGCCGCCAGCTGCGCGGCCGTCGGCCGCACGTCCAGACTCGTCACCGTGTACCGGGCGCCCCGCGTGTTCTGCTCGTCGTCGCCGACGATCATCCGCCCGGCCGGCTCGTACCGCCAGCGGCCGTCGATCTCGACCTTGGCCGCCGGGTACGGCATCGGCAGCCACTTCTGCTCGTACGTCGAGGAGGCCACGAAGTTGCCCGTGACCTCGGTCGTACGGACCTGCTCGCCGAGCCCGTCCGGCCGCGGCAGCCGCTCGGGAACGTCCCCGATCGGGCGGACCGAGGACTTCCAGGAGGTGCCGTCGAACTGGTCGAGCGCCACCAGACGCAGATACATCCCGGTGGTGTCGGTCGCGTTGGTCCGGTAGCGCAGCACCTCGCGGTCCTCGGGCTGCCGCAGATTGTCCTGGAGCGAGACCAGCGGGTTCACGGCCGAGATCGTGCCGCCCTTGCCGCTCCCACCCGACCCGTCGCCCGGGCCGCCGAACAGACCGCCGGAGAGCGCGGGCAGCGCCGCCGGCACGACCAGCGCGATGCCCATGGCCACCACGCCGATCCGCCGGCCGGTCCGCACCGGGGCGAGCGCCTGCCCGCTTCCGGCCGCGCCGGTGCTCCCGGGACGCGGCGCGCCACCGAAGACCCGCCCCCACTGCGAGAGCCGGTCACGGCTCTCCGCCAGGAGCAGCACGAGATAGCCGGTGGCGGCGAGCACGAACCACAGCCAGCTCGCGCCGCCGTCGGAGAGTCCCGCGGCCACCGAGTACAGCGCGAGGAGCGGCAGACCGGCCGGGGCAGCGCTGCGGAAGGTCACCGCGATCGTGTCCACCAGAAGACCGATCACGAGCACGCCGGCGACCACCATCAGCCGGATGCCCTCGGTGCCGGGGGCCGGGATCGCGTAGGTGCCGACGTCGTCGGCGCCCGCCCGGAACAGCGCGGCGAACTCCCCGAGGGCCCCCGGCCCGGGCAGGAAGCCGAGCAGCGCCTGCTCTCGGGCGAAGACGAGGGTCAGTGCCAGCAGGCTCGTCAGGGCCTGAGCCGCGATCGTCAGCGGCCGGGCCAGCGGAACCCGCCGGGTCAGCGCGCCGACCCCGCTCTGCAGCGTCAGCAGGATCGCGGCCGTGAAGATCCAGGTCGCCGGCTTCACCAGCGGAAGAAGCGCGCCCGCCGCCATCAGCGTGGCGGCGAAGGCGCCCAGTGTCAGCCGCCCGCGGCCGCTCATGACCAACCTCCGTACGTGTCACCCGCGGCGGTCTCCGCACGCGCTCCGCCGGCCTGCTGCCACAGCTCGGCGAGCCGCGCGCCCGGGCGCACCGCCAGCGCCGTCCAGCCGGCCTCCCGCAACTGCCTCAGCCGCTCGTCGACCGCACCGGTCACCGCGCCGCCCGTCAGCCATGTTCCGCTGTCCAGGACGAAGGCCACGGCCGCACCGCTGCGCTGCCGCATCCGGGCCGCCACCGCCGCCTGCTCCTCGTCGATGTCGCCGACGAAGGCGATCAGAAGCCCTTCGTTCCCGCCGCGCAGGAGGTCGTACGCGCGGGAGAGTCCGGCCCCGTCGGAGTGGTCGACGACGGCGAGGGTGTCCATCATCAGCCCGGCCGCCTCGGCCGAGTCCTGCGTCGCACCGGCGAAGCCCTCGGCGCCCTCACCGGGCACCGCGGTGCCCGTGTCGGTGAGGAGCCGTACCGAATAGCCCCGCTCCAGCATGTGCACCAGGGCCGAGGCCGCGCCCGAGACCGCCCACTCGAAGGCCGAGTCGGGGCCGGCGCCCTGGAACGCGATCCGGCGGGTGTCGAGCAGGACCGTGCAGCGGGCCCGCTGCGGCTGCTCCTCACGGCGGACCATCAGCTCGCCGTAGCGCGCGGTGGAACGCCAGTGGACCCGGCGCAGATCGTCGCCGTGGCGGTAGGTACGCGGGATCACGTCGTCGTCGCCGGCCAGCGCCAGCGAGCGCTGCCGGCCGTCGCCGTACCCCGCGGCCTCGCCGGCCAGCTTCACCGGCGGGAGCGATTCGGTCCGGGGGACCACGGTGAGGGTGTCGTAGGCGCTGAAGGAGCGGGTCAGCTCGCACATGCCGAAGGGGTCGTTCAGCCGCAACTGGAGCGGGCCCAGCGGGAAGCGGCCGCGCAGATCGGACCGGACCCGGTACGACACCTCGCGCCGGCCGCCCGCCTCGACCCGGTCCAGGACGAACCGGGGCCGCGGCCCGAGCATGTACGGGACATGGTCCTGGAGCATCAGCAGCCCGGTGGGCAGCCGGGAGACGTTGTCCATCCGCAGATGGACCCGGGCCTCGGAGCCGACCGGCGCCCGGTGCGGGGAGAGCCGGCGGCTGCCGGCGACCCGGTACCGGGTGCGGTAGAGGACCCCGGCGCAGATCAGCGGCAGCACGGCGAGCAGCAGCCCGACGCGCAGCAGATCGCCCTGGCCGAGGACGTAGGCACAGATCGCGGCGGCGACACCGGCGGCGAGGAAGGACCGGCCGCGCGTGGTGAGACCGCCGAGCGCGGCCCGCAGTCCGCCCTTGTCGTCCCCCGTGGGAGCGCCCCGGTCGTCACCCCGCTGCCCCTCCGGCGCGGCAGCGGTCGCCATCACAGCTGCCGAACGCCGGGCTGCTGCTGGCCGTAGTGCGGGCCGGCGGGCGGCGCCGCGACCGGGACGGGCGTGCGCTGCAGGATGTCCAGCACGACCTGCTCGGAGGTGCGCCGGTTCAGCTGGGCCTGCGCCGTCGGCAGCAGCCGGTGCGCGAGGACCGGCACGGCCAGCGCCTGGAGGTCGTCCGGCAGGACGTACTCGCGGCCGCTGAGCGCGGCGGACGCCTTGGCGGCGCGCAGCAGGTGGAGCGTGGCACGCGGCGAGGCGCCGAGCCGCAGATCCGCGTGGTTACGGGTCGCGGCGACGATGTCGACGGCGTACCGGCGCACGGCGTCGGCGACATGGACGCCGCGTACCGCCTCGATCAGCTTCACGATGTCGTGGGCGTGCGCGACGGGCTGCAGGTCGTCGAGCGGATTGACCGCCCCGTGGATGTCGAGCATCTGGAGCTCGGCCTCGGCGCTGGGGTAGCCGATCGAGACGCGCGCCATGAAGCGGTCGCGCTGCGCCTCGGGGAGCGGGTACGTGCCCTCCATCTCGACCGGGTTCTGCGTCGCCACGACCATGAACGGGCTCGGCAGCTCGTACGTCTGCCCGTCGACGGTGACCTGTCGCTCCTCCATGGACTCAAGGAGCGCGGACTGGGTCTTCGGCGAAGCGCGGTTGATCTCGTCGCCGATCACGATCTGGGCGAAGATCGCGCCCGGCTTGAACTCGAAGTCCCGCCGCTGCTGGTCGAAGATCGACACGCCGGTGATGTCCGACGGCAGCAGGTCGGGCGTGAACTGGATACGGCGCACCGAACAGTCGATGGACCGCGCCAGCGTCTTGGCCAGCATCGTCTTGCCGACGCCGGGGACATCCTCGATCAGAAGATGCCCCTCGGCGAGCAGCACGGTCAGCGAAAGCCGTACGACCTCAGGCTTGCCCTCGATCACACCCTCCACCGACCTGCGGACACGCTCCGCTGTGGTGGTCAGATCTGTGAGGCTCGCTCGATCGTCATAGGTCGTCACCCGGCCCTCCTCGGCCCCTGCGAAAAACATCGACACCTGCCCCCGCGGTTCATTCGGGGGGTGTCACCCGAGCATTCTTGTTGCCTCTGCCGGGTTGTGTCACTTGCCTGTGGACAAGTGAGAGCGATATGCCGGGGTTTGCCGTGTTGTGCCCCGCGAATCAGGAGGGGTCGATCTCGCGCAGCAGACCCGAGGTCACGTCGAAGACGAAACCGCGGACGTCATCGGTGTGCAGCAGGAACGGCGAGGTCCGCACGCGCTGCATCGACTGCCGGACGTCCTGGTCGACGTCGCGGAACGCCTCGACGGCCCACGCGGGACGCTGCCCGACCTCGTCCTCCAGCTCGTGCCGGAAGTCCTCGGTCAGCGATTCCAGGCCACAGCCCGTGTGGTGCACCAGCATCACGCTGCGGGTCCCCAGGGCGCGCTGGCTGATGGTGAGCGATCGGATCACGTCATCGGTGACCACGCCGCCCGCGTTGCGGATGGTGTGACAGTCGCCGAGCTGGAGACCGAGTGCGGCGTGCAGGTCGAGACGGGCGTCCATGCAGGCAACCACGGCCACGTTCAGCACGGGCCGAGCGTCCATGCCCGGATCGGTGAAGCCGGACGCGTATCGCTCGTTGGCCTCGACGAGTCGGTCTGTGACGGTCCCATCGGTACCTATCACGTCGGCGGCGTCTGCGGAGGGGTGCGCTGAGGTCGACATGTCTATGACGGTAGTGGTCACAGGGCGTCGTGGCCCGTCGTGAGAGCGGACAAAGAACGTCAATGAGCCTTGTTGTGAGCTAACCCACAGGCATGGGAAGAGCAGATCCATTCGGGTGAGCTGTCGGGAATGCCCGACTCCTCTCCACGGCCCGTGCGACGCGCCAGCCGGTTGATTGACCGCTGGGTCCAGTGGACTAAAGTGACGCGAAGTTCACGGAGACATTGAGCGATTTCCGCAGTTTCTCCCCGCGAGTGCGGCGGATGCGTAGCGGCCGCGCCGAATCTGAGCCGAATTCTGAGAGGGCGCAATTGAGCAACGACCGACACGTCCCGGTGATGCTCCAGCGGTGCCTGGACATGTTGGCCCCGGCGCTGGAGCGCCCCGGTGCGGTGGTCGTCGACTGCACCCTCGGCCTCGGCGGCCACAGCGAGGCGCTCCTTCGCCGCTTCCCCGAGGCGCGGCTCGTCGCCCTCGACCGGGACAAGGAGGCGCTGCGGCTCTCCGGCGAGCGGCTGGCCCCCTACGGTGAGCGCGCCACGCTCGTCCACGCCGTCTACGACGAGCTGCCCGAGGTCCTCGACCGGCTCGGCATCCCGAAGGTGGACGGCATCCTCTTCGACCTCGGCGTCTCCTCGATGCAGCTCGACGAGGCCGACCGCGGCTTCGCGTACGCGCAGGACGCCCCGCTCGACATGCGCATGGACCAGACGACCGGCGTCAGCGCGGCGGAGGTCCTCAACACCTACCCGGCCGGTGAGCTGGTCCGCATCCTCCGCGCGTACGGGGAGGAGAAGCAGGCCAAGCGGATCGTCTCCGCGATCGTGCGCGAGCGCGAGAAGGAGCCGTTCACCAACAGCGCCCGCCTGGTCGAGCTGATCCGCGACTCCCTGCCGCAGGCGGCCAAGCGCACCGGCGGCAACCCCGCCAAGCGCACCTTCCAGGCCCTGCGCATCGAGGTCAACGGCGAGCTGACCGTCCTGGAGCGGGCGATCCCGGCGGCGGTGAAGGCGATCGCGGTGGGCGGCCGGATCGCGGTCCTGTCGTACCACTCCCTGGAGGACCGGCTGGTCAAGCAGGTCTTCGCGGCGGGCGCGGCGAACACGGCCCCGCCCGGCCTGCCGGTCGTCCCCGAGCAGTACCAGCCCCGCCTGAAACTCCTCACCCGCGGCGCCGAACTCCCCACGGAGGAGGAGATCGCCGAGAACCGCCGCGCGGCCCCGGCCCGGCTCCGAGGGGCGCAGCGCATCCGGGAGGACGTGCCGGCATGACGACGAAGGGGCCGCTCAAAGGGCGGGCGGCGCGGCTCGGGCGGCTCATGCCCTCGGGGCCCAGTACCGCCGCCCGTACCCCTTTCGTCCTGCTCGTCGTGGTCCTGCTCGGCGGCGGGCTCATCACGCTCCTGCTGCTGAACTCCGCCCTCAACCAGGGCTCCTTCAAGCTGCGTGACCTCAAGAACCGGACCACGGAGCTCACCGACGAGGAGCAGGCCCTCCAGCGGGACGTGGACGACCGCTCCGCGCCCGACGCGCTGGAGCGGCGGGCCCGGGAGCTCGGCATGGTCCCGGGCGGGAGCCCCGCCTTCCTGAACCCGGACGGCAAGGTCCTCGGCGAGCCCTCCAAGGCGTCCGCGCCTCAGCCCAGCCGCACCGCGGCCCCACCGCGTACCACGCCCCCGACGGGGTCCCCGACCGGACCGCCGCCCGCGACACCCGGGAAGACCGGGACGCCGCAGACGACCCCGCCCGCCCCGACGACCTCCGGCAGGTGACCGCAGTGCCCCCCAAGGAGCCCCCGCGCCGCCGGGTGCCCGGCCCCGCCCGCTCCGCACGCCCCCGGCCCCCCGAGGGCAGGCAGGCCCGGCCCGGCCCGCGCCCCGCCGGCCGCCCGGGCGCCGCGCGCAGGCCCGCCCCGAGGACACCGGCGAGGCCGCGCACCATCCGGCTCGGCAGCCCCAAGCCCCGGCTGCGGCTGGTCTCCCTCGGACTGACCCTCGTGATGCTGGCCTTCGTCGTCCGCCTGCTCCAGGTGCAGGCCGTCGACGCGAGCACGCTGGCCGCCAAGGCCGAGGCGCACCGCTACCAGGAGTACACGCTCTCCGCGGACCGCGGCGAGATCACCGACCGCTCCGGGATCGCGCTGGCCGCCAGCGTCGACGCGTACGACATCATCGCCGACCCGCTGCTCTTCACTCCTGAGGAGAGCAAGATCCAGGACGCCCCTGAGCAGGCCGCCGCGCTGCTCGCGCCGCTCCTGGGCAAGCAGCCCGCAGACCTCGCCAAGAAGCTCCGCACCCCCAAGTCCCGCTACACCCTGCTCGCCCGCAAGCAGACCCCGCAGGTCTGGAACCAGATCAAGGACCTCAAGAAGGTCTACGCGAAGAAGTCCGCGCGCTCCGAGGGCGGCAACGGCGTCAATCTCCTCGGCGGCATCGTGAGCGAGCCCAGCACCAAGCGCGTGTACCCCAACGGGGAGCTCGCCGCCGGGATACTGGGGTACGTCAACGCCGAGGGCCGCGGCGCCGGCGGCCTGGAGTCGATGCTCGACAAGGAGCTCGCGGGCCAGGACGGCAAGATCAGGTTCGCCGAGTCCGGGGGACGCCAGGTGCCGACCGCCGGCTCCCGGGGCACCCCGGCCGTACCCGGCTCCGACATCGAGCTGACCATCGACCGGGACATCCAGTGGGCCGCCCAGCAGGCCATCAGCGACCAGGTGAAGAAGTCCAAGGCCGACCGCGGTTACGTCATAGTGCAGAACACGAAGACCGGCGAGGTCCTGGCCATGGCCAACGCCCCCGGCTTCGACCCCAACGACCTGTCGGCGGCCAACTCCGCCGCGATGGGCAACGCCGCCCTCCAGGACGCCTACGAGCCCGGCTCGACCAGCAAGGTCATGTCCATGGCCGCCGTCCTGGAAGAGGGCGTGGCGACGCCCGACACCCATGTCGTCGTGCCCAACCGGCTGCACCGCGGTGACCGGCTCTTCAAGGACGACATCGACCACCGCACCTGGTACCTGACCCTGAACGGCGTTCTCGCCAAGTCCAGCAACATCGGCACCATCCTCGCCACCGGCCAGCTCGGGAAGACCCAGCCCGAGTCCAACCGGGTCCTCCACTCCTACCTGCGCAAGTTCGGCATCGGCAGCCCCACCGGGCTCGGCTACCCCGGCGAGACCCCGGGCATCCTCGCCAAGCCGGAGAAGTGGTCGACCTCTCAGCAGTACACGATCCCGTTCGGTCAGGGTCTGTCGATCAACGCCATGCAGGCCGCCTCGGTCTACTCGACCATCGCCAACGGAGGCGTACGGATCGAGCCCACGCTCGTCCGCGGCACCAAGGGGCCCGACGGCCGGTTCACCCCGGCGCCCGCGCCGGAGCAGACCCGGGTCGTGAGCGAGAAGACCGCCAAGACGCTCGCGCAGATGCTGGAGTCCGTGGTCGGCGACGAGGAGGGCACCGGCACCAAGGCCCGTATCCCCGGCTATCGGGTCGCGGGCAAGACCGGAACCGCCAACCGCGTCGACCCCGAACTCGGCCGCTACAAGGGGTACACCGCCTCCTTCGCCGGCTTCGCACCCGCCGACGACCCGCAGATCACGGTCTACTGCGCCATCCAGAACCCCACCAAGGGCAACTACTTCGGCGGCCAGATCTGCGGCCCGATCTACAAGAAGGTCATGGAGTTCGCCCTGAAGACCCTCCACGTGGCCCCGACGGGCAGCGAGCCCGCCCGTCTGCCGGTGATTTTCAAGGACAGCGAGTGACACCCCGGGAGTACCAGTGACCACGATCACCCCCGATTCCGGGAACCGGAAATCGAACTCCGGCGAGGCCCGGGTCTCTTTTGGCCCCTCGGCGGGTGGGCCCGGTACGCTCACCGCCGTGCCACACGCTGATCAGTACCGAACCACCCCGCCCCGCCCGGAGCAGGCCCGCCCGACACCCCTGGGCGACCTGGCCGCCCGGCTCGGTGTCGAGACGCCCTCCAGCACGGACACGGCCGTCACGGGCATCACCCACGACTCGCGGGCGGTACGCCCCGGGGACGTCTACGCCGCCCTGCCGGGCGCCCGGCTGCACGGCGCCGACTTCGCCGACCAGGCCGCCGGACTCGGCGCCGCCGCGATCCTGACCGACCCGTCCGGCGCCGACCGCGCCGCCGCGACCGGCCTGCCGGTCCTGGTCGTCGCGAACCCGCGCGGACGGATGGGCGAGCTCGCCGCCGAGATCTACGGCCGACCGGGCACTGACCTGCTCCAGATCGGCATCACCGGGACCTCCGGCAAGACCACCACGGCCTACCTGGTCGAGGGAGGGCTGCGCGCCGCCGAACGCAAGACCGGCCTCATCGGCACGGTCGAGATGCGGATCGGCGACGAGCGCATCAAGTCGGAACGTACGACCCCGGAGGCCACCGACCTCCAGGCGCTGTTCGCGGTCATGCGTGAGCGTGGCGTCGAGGCGGTCGCCATGGAGGTCTCCAGTCACGCCCTCGTGCTCGGCCGGGTCGACGGCTGCGTCTTCGACGTCGCCGTCTTCAACAACCTCAGCCCCGAGCACATGGAGTTCCACTCCGACATGGAGGACTACTTCGGGGCCAAGGCGCGGCTGTTCACGCCCGAGCGCAGCAAACGCGGCGTCGTGAACCTCGACGACACCTACGGCCGCAGGCTCGCGAAGGAGGCGTCCGTCCCGGTCGTCACCTTCTCCGCCGAGGGCGACCCGGACGCCGACTGGAGAGCCGAGGACGTCGCACTGGGCGCGGTCGGCTCGACCTTCACCGTCGTCGGCCCCCAGGGCGAGCGGTTCGCCGCCACCGCCCCGCTGCCCGGCCCGTTCAACGTCGCCAACACGCTCGCCGCGATCGTCACTCTCGCCGTCGCAGGGATCGACCCGCAGACCGCCGCCGACGGCGTCGCCGCCGTCCCCGGCGTCCCCGGCCGGCTGGAGCGCGTCGACGCGGGCCAGCCGTACCTCGCGGTCGTCGACTACGCCCACAAGACGGACGCCGTCGAATCGGTCCTGCGCTCGCTGCGCAAGGTCACCGAGGGGAAGCTGCACATCGTCCTCGGCTGCGGAGGCGACCGGGACACCACCAAGCGCGGCCCGATGGGCGCCGCCGCGGCGCGCCTCGCCGACACCGCCGTACTGACCTCCGACAACCCCCGCTCCGAGGACCCCCTCGCGATCCTCGCCGCGATGCTCGCGGGCGCCGCCGAGGTGCCCGCCCACGAGCGCGGCGACGTCCTGGTCGACGCCGACCGGGCCGCCGCCATCGCCGCGGCCGTGGCCCGGGCACAGCCCGGCGACACCGTGCTCGTCGCCGGCAAGGGCCACGAGCAGGGCCAGGACATCGCCGGAGTGGTCCGCCCCTTCGACGACCGCCTGGTCCTGCGCGAAGCGCTCATGGCGCATCGCGCCGATCAGCCGGACGTAGCCAGCCACAAGAACAGTCAGGGATGAAGCAGTGATCGCCCTCTCCCTCGCCGAGATCGCCGAAATCGTCGGCGGGCAGTCGTATGACATACCGGATCCGGCCGTCCAGGTCACCGGACCCGTCGTCATCGACTCCCGTGAGGTGAAGCCCGGCAGCCTGTTCGCCGCCTTCGCCGGTGAACAGGTCGACGGCCACGACTACGCGACCCGTGCCGTCGAGGCGGGCGCGGCAGCCGTGTTGGCCGTCCGCCCCGTAGGCGTGCCCGCCATCGTCGTGGACGACGTCCAGACGGCGCTCGGCGCCCTCGCCCGTGCCGTCGTCGAACGCCTCGGCACCGATGTCGTCGCGCTCACCGGCTCCGCCGGCAAGACCTCAACGAAGGACCTGATCGCCCAGGTCCTGCAGCGCCACGCGCCCACCGTCTGGACGCCCGGCTCGCTCAACAACGAGATCGGGCTGCCGCTGACGGCGCTGCGCGCCGGCGAAGAGACCCAGCACCTGGTCCTGGAGATGGGTGCCCGCGGCATCGGCCACATCCGCTACCTCACCGGACTGACCCCGCCGCGCATCGGGCTCGTCCTGAACGTGGGCACCGCCCACATCGGCGAGTTCGGCGGCCGCGAGCAGATCGCCGAGGCCAAGGGCGAACTCGTCGAGGCGCTCCCGCCGGCCGACAAGGGCGGCGTGGCGGTCCTCAACGCCGACGACCCGCTCGTCCGGGCCATGGCCGCGCGCACCCACGCGCGCGTGATCCTGTTCGGAGAGGCACGCGAATCCGACGTACGTGCCGAGAATGTCCGGCTCACAGAGAACGGACAGCCCTCTTTCAGTCTTCACACACCCACCGGGTGCAGTGACGTGACCTTGCGCCTGTACGGTGAGCACCACGTGTCGAACGCGCTCGCCGCGGCCGCCGTCGCCCATGAGCTGGGCATGGCCGTCGAGGAGATCGCCACCGCGCTCTCCGAGGCAGGCACCCTGTCGCGCTGGCGCATGGAGGTCACCGAGCGTCCGGACGGCGTGACGATCGTCAACGACGCCTACAACGCGAACCCCGAGTCCATGCGAGCCGCGCTTCGCGCGCTCGCGGCCATGGGTCGGGCCGCACAGGCCCAGGGGGGCCGCACGTGGGCGGTGCTCGGCAAGATGGCCGAGCTCGGTGACGCATCGCTCGCCGAGCACGACGCGGTCGGGCGGCTCGCCGTCCGACTCAACGTCAGCAAGCTCGTGGCGGTCGGGGACAGGGAAGCGTCCTGGTTGCAACTGGGCGCATATAACGAGGGTTCGTGGGGTGAGGAGTCGGTGCACGTGTCCGACGCGCAGGCGGCGGTCGACCTGTTGCGCAGTGAGCTGCGCCCGGGGGACGTCGTCCTTGTGAAGGCTTCCAGGTCGGTCGGTCTGGAGCAGGTCGCCCTGGCACTGCTCGACTCCGGGAGCGAGGTTGCCGGTCGATGAGGCAGATCCTCTTCGCGGGGGCCATCGGGCTCTTCCTGACCCTGATCGGCACCCCGCTGCTCATCAAGCTCCTTGCCCGCAAGGGGTACGGACAGTTCATCAGGGACGACGGCCCGCGCGGCCACGCCGGTAAGAAGGGCACGCCCACCATGGGCGGTATCTCCTTCATCCTGGCCACGCTCATCGCGTACGCGCTCGCCAAGGTCATCACCGGTGAGGACCCGACGTACTCGGGTGTGCTCGTCCTCTTCCTCATGGCAGGCATGGGCCTCGTCGGCTTCCTCGACGACTACATCAAGATCGTCAAGCAGCGTTCGCTCGGGCTGCGGGCCAAGGCGAAGATGGCCGGCCAGCTGATCGTCGGCATCGCCTTCGCCGTGCTCTCGCTGCAGTTCGCGGATCTGCGCGGGCTCACCCCGGCCTCCGAGAAGCTCTCCTTCATCACCGACTTCGGCTGGTCCATCGGGCCGGTGCTGTTCGTGATCTGGGCGCTCTTCATGATCCTGGCCATGTCCAACGGCGTGAACCTGACGGACGGTCTGGACGGCCTGGCCACCGGCGCATCGGTGATGGTCTTCGGCGCGTACACGTTCATCGGCCTGTGGCAGTTCCAGGAGTCCTGCGCCAACGCGATCACCCTGACCAACCCCAACGCCTGCTTCGAGGTCCGCGACCCGCTCGACCTCGCGGTCGTCGCCTCCGCCCTCATGGGTGCCTGCTTCGGCTTCCTGTGGTGGAACACCTCGCCGGCCAAGATCTTCATGGGCGACACCGGCTCGCTGGCCCTCGGCGGCGCGCTCGCCGGCCTCGCCATCTGCTCCCGTACCGAGCTGCTGATCGCCCTCCTCGGCGGCCTGTTCGTGCTGATCACGATGTCCGTGGTCATCCAGGTCGGTTCGTTCAAGATGACGGGCAAGCGTGTCTTCCGGATGGCCCCGCTCCAGCACCACTTCGAGCTCAAGGGGTGGTCCGAAGTCCTTGTGGTGGTCCGTTTCTGGATCATCCAGGGCATGTGCGTGATCGTGGGTCTGGGCCTCTTCTACGCGGGATGGGCATCCGAAAAGTGAGCTGGAACGGCAAGAGGGTCACCGTCGCGGGCCTCGGGGTCTCCGGAATCCCGGCCGCCCGCGTCCTGCACGGCCTCGGGGCGGTCGTGACCGTCGTCAACGACGGCGACGACGAGCGCTCCCGGGCACAGGCCGCCGAGCTGCGGTCCGACGGGATCACCGTCCGCCTCGGCGACGGCGACACCCTGCCCGAGGGCACCGAACTGGTCGTCACCACCCCCGGCTGGCGGCCCGACAAGCCGCTCTTCGCGGCCGCCGCCGAGGCGGGCGTGGAGATCTGGGGCGATGTCGAGCTCGCCTGGCGCCTCCGCGGCCCGGACGCCGCCCCCTGGCTCGCCGTGACCGGCACCAACGGCAAGACCACGACCGTACGAATGCTCGCCTCGATCCTGGAGGCCGCGGGCCTGCGGACCGCGGCCGTCGGGAACATCGGCGTCTCCCTCCTCGACGCCGTCCTCGGCGAGGAGACCTACGACGTGCTCGCCGTCGAACTCTCCAGCTACCAGCTGCACTGGGCGCCGAGCGTGCGCGCCCACTCGGCCGCCGTGCTCAACCTGGCGCCCGACCACCTCGACTGGCACGGCTCCATGGAGGCGTACGCCGCCGACAAGGGTCGCATCTACGAGGGCAACACCGTCGCCTGCGTCTACAACGTCGCCGACAAGGCCACCGAGGACCTGGTCCGCGAGGCCGACGTCGAGGAGGGCTGCCGCGCGATCGGCTTCACCCTCGGCACGCCCGGCCCGTCCCAGCTCGGCGTCGTCGAGGGCATCCTCGTCGACCGGGCCTTCGTCGAGAACCGCCAGAAGCAGGCCCAGGAGCTCGCCGAGGTCGCGGACGTCAACCCGCCGGCCCCGCACAACATCGCCAACGCACTCGCCGCGGCCGCCCTGGCCCGCGCCTTCGGTGTCGAGCCGAAGGCCGTACGCGACGGACTGCGGGCCTTCCGGCCCGACCCGCACCGCATCGAACTGGTCGAGGACGTCCAGGGCGTCGTGTACGTCGACGACTCCAAGGCGACCAACACCCACGCCGCGGAAGCCTCGTTGGCGGCCTACGACCCGATCGTCTGGATCGCCGGCGGCCTCGCCAAGGGCGCGACCTTCGACGAGCTCGTCGCGAAGTCGGCGGAGCGGCTGCGCGGGGTCGTCCTGATCGGCGCCGACCGCGCCCTGATCCGCGAAGCCCTGGCGCGACACGCCCCCGAGGTACCGGTGGTGGACCTCGACCGGACCGACACTGGGGCGATGTCCGCGGCGGTCCAGGAGGCGGCCCGGCTCGCCCGGCCGGGGGACACGGTCCTGCTGGCCCCGGCCTGCGCCTCGATGGACATGTTCGCCAACTACAACAAGCGGGGCGAGGCGTTCGCGGACGCGGTCCGCACCCTTGCCGCCACCGGGCGCGTCTGACCTGACCAGCGAGAAGGTCCGGCAGCGCCGGGCACGACTGGAGGGGACAGCGACCATGCCGAGCAGAACCGCCGGGACTCGCCGGCCCTCCGCCGTACGCGGCGGAGGCCGAGCCCCCACGCCGCCGCGCGCCTCGCGCGGCGGCGTACGGCGGATGTACGAGCAGGCCCGCCGTGCCTGGGACCGCCCCCTGACGGCGTACTACGTGATCTTCGGTGCCGCACTGCTCATCACCACCCTCGGCCTGGTGATGGTCTACTCCGCCTCGATGATCACGGCGCTGCGGTACGACCTCGTGCCCTCGTACTTCTTCCGCAAGCAGTTCTTCGCCGCGGTCCTCGGCACGGCGCTCCTCCTGGTGGCCTCCCGGATGCCCGTGAAGCTGCACCGGGCGCTCGCGTACCCGATCCTGGTCGGCGCCGTCTTCCTGATGGTGCTCGTCCAGATCCCGGGGATAGGGCGCGCGGTCGGGGGCAACCAGAACTGGATCTCACTGGGCGGCCCCTTCATGCTGCAGCCCAGTGAGTTCGGCAAACTGGCGCTCATCCTGTGGGGCGCCGATCTGCTCGCACGCAAACAGGACATGAAGTTGCTCACGCAGTGGAAGCACATGCTGGTGCCATTGGTCCCCGGCACGTTTCTGCTGCTCGGGCTGATCATGCTCGGCGGGGACATGGGTACGGCCATCGTGCTCACCGCGATCCTCTTCGGGCTGCTGTGGACGGCCGGGGCGCCCACCCGGCTCTTCGTCGGGGTGCTCGGCGTGGCCGGGGCGATCGGCTTCCTGCTGATCAAGACCAGCGCCAACCGGATGAAGCGATTCGCCTGCATCGGTGCCACCGACCCCGGGGGAGAGGGCGCGCCCTGTCTTCAGGCCGCGCACGGCATCTATGCTCTGGCCTCGGGCGGATGGTTCGGTTCCGGTCTGGGTGCAAGTGTGGAAAAATGGGGCCAACTACCCGAAGCGCACACCGACTTCATCTTCGCCGTCACCGGGGAGGAACTGGGTCTGGCGGGGACGCTGTCGGTACTCGCCCTGTTCGCGGCTCTAGGCTATGCGGGTATCCGCGTGGCCGGACGCACGGAGGACCCCTTCGTGAGGTACGCCGCGGGAGGCGTGACCACCTGGATCACGGCGCAGGCCGTGATCAACATCGGTGCGGTGCTCGGTCTGTTGCCGATCGCCGGAGTCCCGCTCCCGCTGTTCTCCTACGGAGGATCGGCCCTGCTGCCGACCATGTTCGCCGTCGGGCTCCTCATCGCCTTCGCGCGACAGGAACCCGCCGCGAAAGCGGCCCTGGCCATGCGGCGCCCCGGCTGGGGTAGGCGGGCCGGGGTGAGATGGAAGTCGATGCGACGGCGCGTCAAGAAGCGTCCGTCCGGAGAGCGGTGAATTTCGGTGCATGTCGTACTCGCCGGTGGGGGGACCGCCGGCCACATCGAGCCCGCGCTCGCCCTCGCGGACGCCCTGCGCAGGCAGGACCCGAGCGTGGGAATCACGGCGCTCGGCACGGAGAAGGGCCTGGAGACCCGGCTCGTGCCCGAGCGGGGCTATGAGCTGGCCCTCATCCCCGCCGTGCCGCTGCCGCGCAAGCCCACCCCTGAGCTGATCACCGTCCCCGGACGGCTGCGCGGCACCATCAAGGCGGCCGAGCAGATCCTGGAGCGCACCAAGGCCGACTGTGTCGTCGGCTTCGGTGGCTATGTGGCGCTGCCCGGCTATCTGGCGGCCAAACGGCTCGGGGTCCCGATCGTGGTCCACGAGGCCAACGCCAGGCCCGGCCTGGCCAACAAGATCGGCTCCCGGTACGCGGCAGGCGTCGCCGTCGCCACCCCGGACTCCAAGCTGCGCAACGCCCGTTACATCGGCATTCCGCTGCGGCACACCATCGCCACCCTCGACCGGGCACGGGTCCGGCCCGAGGCGCGTGCCGCCTTCGGTCTCGACCCGAACCTGCCGACGCTGCTGGTCTCCGGCGGCTCGCAGGGCGCGCGCCGGCTCAACGAGGTCGTCCAGCAGATCGCACCGGTGCTCCAGCGCTCCGGCATCCAGATCCTGCACGCGGTCGGCCCGAAGAACGAAATGCCGCGTGTCGACAACATGCCCGGGATGCCGCCGTACGTCCCGGTACCGTACGTGGACCGGATGGATCTCGCGTACGCCGCCGCCGACATGATGCTCTGCCGCGCGGGCGCGATGACCGTCGCCGAACTGTCCGCCGTCGGGCTGCCCGCCGCCTATGTCCCGCTGCCGATCGGCAACGGCGAACAGCGGCTCAACGCCCAGCCGGTGGTCAAGGCCGGCGGCGGTCTGCTCGTCGACGACGCGGAGCTTTCGCCGCAGTGGGTGCAGGGCAATGTCCTGCCCGTACTCGCCGATCCGCACCGGCTGTACGAGATGTCCCGCGCCGCGGCCGAGTTCGGCCGCCGGGACGCCGACGAGCTGCTCGTCGGCATGGTGTACGAGGCGATCGCCGCACGCCGCCAGGCGTAGCGCGCGGGGCGGAAGCGGAAGGGCGAGCGAGCCAAAGGGGCGCCCCGGCGGCGAGCCGCCCGAACAACGAAGGGGACGCCAGGTGGCTGGACCGACGACCGCCGAGAAGAACGGCACGAGCACGCCGAAGGGGTCGTCGGAACGGCCGTCCCGTACGGGCACCCGGAGCAGTGGCTTCCGGGTGCCCGGGCCGCGCCTCCTGCTGATCGCCCTGGCCGTTCTCGTGATCGTGGCCGGTGGAATCTGGGTGCTCTACGGCTCGTCCTGGCTGCGTGCGGACCGGGTGGACACCTCCGGCACCCAGGTTCTGACACCTCATGAGGTGGAAACGGCCGCCGCCGTACCGATCGGATCCCCGCTCGTCTCCGTCGACACGGACGCGATCCAGGCGCGACTTCTCCGGAAACTGCCCCGCATCGACACGGTGGAGGTCGTCCGGTCCTGGCCGGACGGAATCGGTCTGAAAGTGACGGAACGGCAGCCCGTTCTGCTGGTGGAAAAGGGCAGAAAGTTCACGGAAGTGGACTCCACCGGAACCCGCTTCGCCACCGTGGACAAAGCGCCCCCAGGCGTACCGAAACTCGTCCTCGACATCGCCTCCTCGGCGAGCCTGCGCCGCTTCGACGCCGACCGGCTGTTGCTCGAAGCAGTGGGCGTGACGGGCGAACTCCCGGAAAAGATCGCGCGGGACACTCGTGTCGTCAAGGTCGTGTCGTACGACTCCATCACTCTGGAGCTCAGCGGCGGCCGCACGGTCCTCTGGGGCAGCGGCGAGGACGGTGCCGTCAAGGCACGCGTACTCACGGCGCTGATGAAAGCAACGCCCAAAGCGGGGCACTTCGATGTAAGCGCCCCCACGGCCCCCGCCGCGTCGGGGAGTTGACGCTCATCAGTGCTGGCCAGCACCCTGGTTGGCCAGCGCTACGGGTGATCACATAGGGTGAAAAGAAAAACGGGAGGTTCGGCGTGTTCGTTGAACGTGCGCCACTTGTCGACTTAGTGTCCTGTTCGGAAGAGTCCAGCGAACAGAGACACTGGTAACCCTAAACTTCAACGTTAGGGTTTGGGTCGGCGTTTCGGACCGTCCCAATCGGCATCCGTCGTCGCAGCGCGACTACCACCGCGAAGCGGCGACACGTAACTCGAGGCGAGAGGCCTTCGACGTGGCAGCACCGCAGAACTACCTCGCAGTCATCAAGGTCATCGGTGTCGGCGGCGGTGGTGTCAATGCCATCAACCGAATGATCGAGGTCGGTCTCAAGGGCGTCGAGTTCATCGCGATCAACACGGACGCGCAAGCGCTGTTGATGAGCGACGCCGACGTCAAGCTCGACGTCGGTCGTGAACTCACCCGTGGCCTCGGGGCCGGGGCCAACCCGGCCGTCGGTCGCAAGGCGGCAGAGGACCACCGTGAGGAGATCGAGGAGGTCCTCAAGGGGGCCGACATGGTCTTCGTCACCGCCGGCGAAGGTGGCGGCACCGGCACCGGCGGCGCACCCGTCGTGGCCAACATCGCGCGCTCGCTCGGCGCCCTCACGATCGGTGTGGTCACCCGGCCGTTCACCTTCGAGGGACGCCGTCGGGCCAACCAGGCGGAGGACGGCATCGCCGAGCTCCGCGAAGAGGTCGACACCCTCATCGTCATCCCGAACGACCGGCTGCTCTCGATCTCGGACCGCCAGGTCTCCGTGCTCGACGCCTTCAAGTCGGCCGACCAGGTGCTGCTGAGCGGTGTGCAGGGCATCACCGACCTCATCACCACCCCCGGTCTGATCAACCTCGACTTCGCCGACGTCAAGTCGGTCATGTCCGAGGCCGGTTCGGCCCTCATGGGCATCGGCTCCGCCCGCGGCGACGACCGCGCGGTGGCGGCGGCCGAGATGGCGATCTCCTCGCCGCTCCTCGAGGCGTCCATCGACGGCGCCCGTGGCGTGCTGCTCTCCATCTCCGGCGGTTCGGACCTCGGTCTCTTCGAGATCAACGAGGCCGCGCAGCTGGTGAGCGAGGCCGCGCACCCCGAGGCCAACATCATCTTCGGCGCCGTGATCGACGACGCGCTGGGCGACGAGGTACGGGTCACGGTCATCGCGGCCGGCTTCGACGGCGGCCAGCCGCCGGCCCGCCGGGACAACATCCTCAGCTCCGCCTCGGCCAAGCGAGAGGAGCCGGCCCCGGCGCCGCGCGCCACCGAGCGCCCGCTCGGCGGCCTCGGCAGCGTCGCCCCCCGGGACGAGCCGGCAGCCCCGGCCGAGCCGGCTCCGGCGGTCAACGAGTCCTCGCTGCCGCCGGTCACCCCGCCGGTGGTCCCGCCGGCCCGCCCGTACCCGGACACCCAGGCCGAAGAGCTGGATGTGCCGGACTTCCTGAAGTGATAGAGAAGCTCGAACCCGTGAGCGGCGCGCACTTCGCCTTCACCGACAGGTGGGGCGGGGTGAGCGCCGTTCCGTACGAGGAGCTCAACCTCGGCGGCGCGGTGGGGGACGATCCCGAGGCGGTGCGCACCAACCGGGCGCGGGTGGCGGAGGAGCTGGGGCTCGACCCGGCGCTCGTGGTCTGGATGAACCAGGTCCACGGCGCGGACGTCGCGGTGGTCGACCGGCCGTGGGAGACGGACCGGATCCCGGCCGTCGACGCGATCGTCACCACCCGGCGCGGACTCGCCCTCGCCGTTCTCACCGCCGACTGCACCCCGGTCCTTCTCGCCGACCCCGTCGCGGGGATCGTGGGCGCCGCCCACGCCGGGCGGCCCGGGATGGTCGCCGGGGTCGTACCGGCCGCAGTGCGGGCCATGATCGACTTGGGTGCCGACCCCGCCCGTATCGCCGCTCGTACCGGCCCCGCCGTCTGTGGGCGCTGCTACGAGGTGCCCGCCGAGATGCGGGAGGAGGTCGCGGCGGTCGAGCCGGCGGCCTTCGCCGAGACGAGCTGGGGCACCCCGGCCGTCGACGTCACCGCCGGAGTCCACGCCCAGCTGGAGCGGTCGGGGATCCGGGACCGGCGGGCCAGCGAGGTCTGCACCCGCGAGTCGGGCGACCACTTCTCGTACCGCCGCGATCGCACCACGGGGCGACTCGCGGGATATGTCTGGTTGGACTGATATGACGGACCGTAAGACGGAACTCGCCGAGAATCTGGCGCGGGTGGAGGAACGTATCTCTGCCGCCTGCGCCGCCGCCGGCCGCAAGCGGGCGGATGTGACCCTGATTGTGGTCACCAAGACATACCCGGCGAGCGATGTGCGACTTCTGCACGAACTCGGAGTGCGGGACGTCGCCGAGAACCGGGACCAGGACGCGGCCCCCAAGGCCGCGGCCTGCGCGGATCTGGACCTGCGCTGGCATTTCGTCGGCCAGTTGCAGACCAACAAGGTCCGATCTGTGACGAGTTATGCGGATGTAGTGCAGTCTGTCGACCGTTTGAAGCTCGTCACCGCACTGTCGACGACGGCGGAGAAGGCCGGGCGCGAGCTCGGCTGCCTCGTCCAGGTCGCGCTCGACGCCGAATCGGGCGCGCGGGGCGAGCGAGGTGGCGTGTCGCCCGACGGCATCGAGGAGTTGGCCGCCGCCGTGGACGCCGCGCCGGGGCTGAGGCTCGACGGACTGATGACCGTCGCGCCGCTCGCCGGCCCCTACGCGGGGCGCCAACGTGCGGCGTTCGACCGCCTGATGGATTTGTCGACTGTCCTGCGCGCGAACCGTCCGGCTGCGAACATGGTGTCGGCGGGGATGAGTGCGGACCTCGAGGAGGCCGTGGCGGCCGGAGCGACACATGTGCGCATCGGTACGGCGGTACTGGGTGTCCGCCCCAGGCTCCGGTAACGTCGCGAAGCAAGTCGGACCACAGCAGAAAATATGGTCATTCCCGCTGATCGGCGGGCAGGCCTCGTGGATCGCGGGCACTTGGTGACGATGCCGATCCACCACAGAGCGGAGGACTCAGAGAATGGCCGGCGCGATGCGCAAGATGGCGGTCTACCTCGGCCTCGTGGAGGACGATGGGTACGACGGCCGGGGTTTCGACCCCGACGACGACTTCGAACCCGAGCTGGAGCCCGAGCCCGAGCGTGAACGGCGCCACCAGCCCCCGCGGCAGATCGAGCGGGAGGAACCGGTGCGAGTGGTGCAGCCGCCCGCCCCGCGTGAACCGGTGTCCCATTCTGTCCCGGTACTCGCCGAGAGCGGACGTCCGGCCCGAATTGCCCCCGTGGCATCCATCACACCCGAACGTCCGAGCATGGAGAAGAACGCACCGGTGATCATGCCCAAGGTTGTGTCCGAGCGGGAGCCCTACCGCATCACGACACTGCACCCCAGGACGTACAACGAGGCCCGTACCATCGGGGAACACTTCCGCGAGGGCACCCCCGTGATCATGAACCTCACGGAGATGGACGACACCGATGCGAAGCGACTTGTCGACTTTGCCGCCGGACTCGTCTTCGGGCTCCATGGCAGCATTGAGCGCGTGACGCAGAAGGTGTTCCTGTTGTCGCCTGCTAACGTCGATGTCACGGCGGAGGACAAGGCCCGCATCGCAGAGGGCGGATTCTTCAACCAGAGCTGAGAACTACGAGACCGGAACGGCCCGGCCGCGAGGCCGGACAAGCGAGAGCACGAGAGCCAGGGGAGAGGGAAGCGCGGGATGGGCGTCGCACTACAAGTGGTCTACATCGCTCTGATGTGCTTCCTCATCGTGCTGATCTTCCGATTGGTCATGGACTACGTCTTCCAGTTCGCCCGTTCATGGCAACCCGGTAAGGCGATGGTGGTCGTTCTGGAGGCCACCTACACTGTCACCGATCCACCGCTCAAGCTTCTGCGGCGGTTCATTCCGCCGCTGCGTCTCGGGGGCGTGGCACTCGACCTGTCCTTCTTCGTTCTGATGATCATCGTCTACATCCTGATCTCCATCGTGAGCAGCTTCGCGAGGTGAATGTGGACGATACGGTCTTGCCGACTGCCGACGACTACGTAGAGGTGAAGAAGAGATGCCGCTGACCCCCGAGGACGTGCGGAACAAGCAGTTCACGACCGTCCGCCTTCGAGAAGGCTATGACGAGGACGAGGTCGATGCCTTCCTCGACGAGGTCGAAGCCGAACTGACCCGCCTGCTCCGCGAGAACGAGGACCTGCGCGCCAAGCTGGCCGCGGCCACGCGTGCCGCCGCGCAGAACCAGCAGCAGCAGGGGATGCGCAAGCCGCCGGAGCAGCAGGATCGTCCCGTCGGTCCCGGTGCCCCCGTGCCCGCCGCCATATCCGGACCGCCGGTCCAGCAGCAGCCCCCGCAGATGGGTCCCCCGCAGCTGCCGTCCGGTGCGCCGCAGCTCCCTGCCGGTCCTGGTGGCCACGGCCCCGGCCCGATGCAGGGTGGTCCGATGGGCCCCGGCCCCGGCCAGATGCAGGGCGGCCCCATGGGTCAGCCGATGGGCGGCCCCATGGGTCACCCGCAGCAGCAGATGCAGCAGCCGATGCAGCAGCAGGGCCCCGGTGGCGACAGCGCCGCGCGTGTGCTCTCGCTGGCCCAGCAGACGGCCGACCAGGCGATCGCGGAGGCCCGTTCCGAGGCCAACAAGATCGTCGGCGAGGCGCGCTCGCGCGCCGAGGGCCTGGAGCGGGACGCCCGCGCCAAGGCGGACGCGCTGGAGCGGGACGCGCAGGAGAAGCACCGCGTCGCGATGGGCTCGCTCGAGTCCGCTCGCGCCACGCTGGAGCGCAAGGTCGAGGACCTGCGCGGCTTCGAGCGCGAGTACCGCACGCGTCTGAAGTCCTACCTCGAGTCGCAGCTGCGTCAGCTGGAGACCCAGGCGGACGACTCGCTGGCTCCGCCGCGGACGCCGGCCACGGCTTCCCTGCCGCCGGCCCCGTCGATGGCTTCGGCCGGCGCGAGCGCCCCGTCGTACGGCGGCAACGGCACGATGGGCGGCGCGCCGTCCATGGGCGGTGCCCCGTCCTACGGTGGCCAGCAGCAGATGTCCCCGGCGATGACGCAGCCGATGGCTCCGGTCCGCCCGCAGGCGCCGCAGCCGATGCAGCAGGCACCGGCGCCGATGCGTGGCTTCCTGATCGACGAGGACGACAACTGACGGCGGCCGCTCGCGCGATGAGCGCGTAGCCGTCGGCAGGCTGAAGGCCGGGCCCCTGGGAGACCAGGGGCCCGGCCTTTTGCCGTGGGCGGGTCGCGGAGGTGGTGCGGGCCGGGCGGGGCGGGTTGCGGGGGCGTGGGCCGTGGGGCGCGGGACGGGGACGGGGGCGCCTGCGGCGGGCTCGTTCCCCACCCCGCCCCTTCCCGAACTGGGGCTCCGCCCCCAGACCCCGGAGGTGGGTTGATGCGGGGGGCTCCGCCCCCACCGCCCCGAGAGGCCGGCAGCTTCGCGCCGAGGGCCCGTGTCCCCCCGTCTCGTCAGAGTTTCGCGGCGGGGGAACGAAAAGGCCCGGCACCCCGTAGGGGGCCGGGCCGCTTCGCCTGGCCGTTACGCCTTGCGGAGCTGGAACGTCAGGGACAGGCCCTCGTCCTTGAACGGGGTGCCGAACGTGTCGTCCGCCGGGCCCGTCGCGTAGTCCGTTGCCAGGACCTCGTCCGCGATCAGGGTCGCGTGGGTCGTCAGGGCCTCCGTCGTCTCCGGGGAGCCCGACGTCCAGCGCAGGGCGATCCGGTCCGCCACGTCCAGGCCGCTGTTCTTGCGGGCCTCCTGGATCAGGCGGATCGCGTCACGCGCCAGGCCCGCCTTGCGGAGCTCCGGAGTGATCTCCAGGTCCAGCGCCACGGTCGCGCCCGCGTCCGACGCCACCGACCAGCCCTCGCGCGGAGTCTCCGTGATGATGATCTCGTCCGGGCCGACCGTGATCGTCTCGCCGTTGACCTCCAGCGTCGCCTCACCGCTCCTCAGTGCCAGCGACAGCGCCGCCGCGTCCGCCGCCGCGACCGCCTTCGCCACGTCCTGGACGCCCTTCCCGAAGCGCTTGCCCAGCGCCCGGAAGTTCGCCTTCGCCGTCGTGTCGACCAGCGAGCCGCCGACCTCGGAGAGCGAAGCCACGGACGAGACGTTCAGCTCCTCCGTGATCTGGGCCTGGAGCTCCGGGGAGAGGTCCCCGAAGCCCGTCGCGGCCACCAGCGCGCGCGACAGGGGCTGGCGGGTCTTCACGCCCGACTCCGCCCGCGTCGCCCGGCCCAGCTCCACCAGGCGGCGGACGAGCGTCATCTGCGTGGGGAGCGTCGTGTCGACCAGCGACAGGTCCGGCTCCGGCCACGTCGAGAGGTGGACCGACTCCGGGGCGTCCGGCGTCACGGGAACCACCAGGTCCTGCCACACCCGCTCCGTGATGAACGGCGTGAGCGGGGCCATGAGCCGCGTGACCGTCTCGATCGCGTCGTGGAGGGTACGCAGCGCCGCCGCGTCGCCCTGCCAGAACCGGCGGCGCGAACGCCGCACGTACCAGTTCGACAGGTCGTCCACGAATGACGAGATCAGCTTGCCCGCCCGCTGGGTGTCGTACGACTCCAGCGCCTGCGTGGTCTCGGACACCAGCGTGTTCAGCTCGGACAGGAGCCACTTGTCCAGGACCGAGCGCTCACCCGGCGCCGGGTCCGCCGCGCTCGGCGCCCAGCCCGACGTACGGGCGTACAACGCCTGGAAGGCGACCGTGTTCCAGTAGGTGAGGAGGGTCTTCCTCACCACCTCCTGGATCGTGCCGTGGCCCACCCGGCGCGCCGCCCACGGCGAGCCGCCGGCCGCCATGAACCAGCGGACCGCGTCCGCGCCGTGCTGGTCCATCAGCGAGATCGGCTCCAGGGTGTTGCCCAGGTGCTTGGACATCTTGCGGCCGTCCTCGGCGAGGATGTGGCCGAGGCAGACCACGTTCTCGTACGAGGACTTGTCGAAGACGAGCGTGCCGACCGCCATCAGCGTGTAGAACCACCCACGCGTCTGGTCGATCGCCTCCGAGATGAACTGCGCCGGGTAGCGCGACTCGAAGAGGTCCTTGTTCTTGTGCGGGTAGCCCCACTGCGCGAACGGCATCGAGCCCGAGTCGTACCAGGCGTCGATCACCTCCGGCACGCGCGTCGCCGTCTTCGAGCAGCTCGGGCAGGGGAAGGTCACCGCGTCGATGTACGGGCGGTGCGGGTCGAGCTCCGACTGGTCCGTGCCCGTCAGCTCGGACAGCTCGGCGCGCGAGCCCACGCACGTCAGGTGGTCGTCCTCGCAGCGCCACAGCGGCAGCGGGGTGCCCCAGTAGCGGCTGCGGGAGAGCGCCCAGTCGATGTTGTTGTTCAGCCAGTCACCGAAGCGGCCGTGCTTGACCGAGTCCGGGAACCAGTTCGTCTTCTCGTTCTCCTCGAGAAGGCGGTCCTTCACGGCGGTCGTACGGATGTACCAGGACGGCTGCGCGTAGTAGAGCAGCGCCGTGTGGCAGCGCCAGCAGTGCGGGTAGCTGTGCTCGTACGGGATGTGCTTGAAGAGCAGGCCGCGCGCGTCCAGGTCGGCGGTCAGCTGCTCGTCGGCCTTCTTGAAGAAGACGCCGCCGACCAGCGGCACGTCCTCCTCGAAGGTGCCGTCGGGGCGGACCGGGTTCACGACCGGCAGGCCGTAGGAGCGGCAGACCTTGAGGTCGTCCTCACCGAAGGCGGGGGACTGGTGCACCAGACCCGTACCGTCCTCGGTCGTGACGTAGTCCGCGTTCACCACGTAGTGGGCTTCCGAAGGGAAGTCGACCAGGGAGAACGGGCGCTCGTACGTCCAGCGCTCCATCTCGGCGCCCGTGAAGGACTCGCCCGTGGTCACCCAGCCCTCGCCGAGCGCCTTCTCGACCAGCGGCGCGGCGACGACGAGCTTCTCCTCGCCGTCGGTCGCGACGACATAGGTGACCTCGGGGTGGGCCGCGACGGCCGTGTTCGAGACCAGGGTCCACGGGGTCGTCGTCCAGACCAGGAGCGACGCCTGGCCGGCCAGCGGGCCTGAGGTCAGCGGGAAGCGGACGAAGACCGAGGGGTCGACGACCGTCTCGTACCCCTGCGCCAGCTCGTGGTCCGAGAGGCCGGTGCCGCAGCGCGGGCACCAGGGGGCGACACGGTGGTCCTGGACCAGCAGGTCCTTGTCGAAGATCTGCTTGAGCGACCACCAGACCGACTCGATGTACTCGGGGTCCATCGTCCGGTACGCGTCGTCGAGGTCGACCCAGTAGCCCATGCGCGTCGTCAGGTCGGCGAACGCGTCGGTGTGGCGGGTCACGGATTCCCGGCACTTGTCGTTGAACGCGGCGATGCCGTATTCCTCGATGTCCTTCTTGCCGGAGAAGCCGAGCTCCTTCTCGACGGCGAGCTCGACCGGGAGGCCGTGGCAGTCCCAGCCGGCCTTGCGGGCCACGTGGTAGCCGCGCATGGTCCGGAAGCGGGGGAAGACGTCCTTGAAGACGCGGGCCTCGATGTGGTGGGCGCCGGGCATTCCGTTGGCGGTGGGCGGGCCCTCGTAGAACACCCACTCGGGGCGGCCCTCGGACTGCTCCAGGGTCTTGGCGAAGACCTTGCTCTCGCGCCAGAAATCGAGCACGGCGTGCTCGAGCGCGGGCAGGTCGACCTGGGCGGGCACCTGGCGGTACTGCGTCATCGATCTTCCTCCGGCGGACTGCTTCGTTTCCGTCCGGAGGGACGAGAGCGCCGTGCTGCGCGGCTCCCGCGGTACCACCCTCCTTGGCCCCGGGCGTATGCCCGTGGCCCCCTCATTGGGGTCGCGATGCCGGGTCTAGTCGCCTGACGGCTTTCTTCCGGCGGCTCCGGGGTGATCCTTCACATCGGGCTGGCCCCCGGGCTCTCACCGTCCCCGGGTCGCTCATGGCTGCGTACGACGCTACTCGTCCCCATCCAAGCCTTTCGCTCTGCCCAGTGTACGGGGCGGGGAGCGGGTCGGCAGACCGCTTTTCCGGCGGCTCGCCGGGGCGTCCGGCGTGACCCGAATGGCCATACGGGCGCCGTCGGACTTCGGCCGAGGCCTTGGGGCGGATTTACCGGGCGGGGAGCTGGGCACAACGGAGGCAGGCAGGCCATGCCGCGGGCATGGGCGGGTGCGAAACGGCGGCGTGCCCCGTTGCCGCGGGCCCTGGGCCGATTTATCGTCCCAGCACGATTCGCGAGCAAGATCACAATATGTGAAGGGGTCGCGACATGGTGGCGAAGAAGACCGCCGCGAAGAAGACCTCGACCGCCGGTACCGCCGGTACGGGCGGGGCGGCCAAGGACGTCACCGGAAAGAAGACGACCGTCACGAAGAAGGCGAACGCGGCGGCCCCGGCACGCACGAGCACGGCGAAGAAGACGGCCAACAGCACGGCGAGGAAGACGTCCGCCGAGAAGACGGCCCCCGATGAGGAGGCGGCCGCGAAGAAGGCTCCGGCGGCCAAGAAGGCCAAGGCCCCGGCGAGGAAGGCGGCCACGAAGAAGGTCACCCCGGTCAAGAAGTCCACGACGGCCAAGAAGTCCACGACCGCCGAGAAGGCCCCGGCGGCGAAGAAAGCCCCGGTCAAGAAGGCCGCGGTCAAGAAGAAGGCCGCGTCCGCGGCGCAGCTGAAGCAGACAGGAGCCAGGACGGTGGCAGCGAAGAAGACCGCGGGAGGCGTGACGACGGCCGAGAACGAGGCCGCGGTCCCCCAGGCTCGTACCGGCGAGCTCGCGGTGCGTCCCGGCGAGGACCCCTGGACGCCCGAGGAGGTCGCCGAGGCCCGCGCGGAGCTGGAGAGCGAGGTGCTCAGGCTCCGGGCCGAGCTGCTCCACTCCAAGGAGGAGCTGACCGGGCTGATGCGGGACTCCGGTGACGGCGCGGGCGACGACCAGGCCGACACCGGCACCAAGAACATCACGCGCGAGCACGAGCTGGCCCTGGCGGCCAACGCCCGCGAGATGCTCGAGCAGTCCGAGCACGCCCTGGAGCGGCTGGACGCGGGCACGTACGGGCTCTGCGAGGTCTGCGGCAAGCCGATCGGCAAGGCGCGGATGCAGGCGTTCCCGCGGGCCACGCTGTGCGTCGAGGACAAGCAGAAGCAGGAGCGTCGCGGCTGATTCCGTGCCCGGCTGCCCTGACGGTGCCGCGGAGGCGTGCCGTACCCTCGTGCACAGTCAGGGCACCTAGGTTGAGGGACTCACGTGGCAGAGGCGGAGCGCATCATCGGTACGCCGGATTCAGACGCGGACGGCGCGGCGGACGGCGAGACGGCGGCCCCCGCCGGGCAGCCCAAGGGCAAGCGCAAGATCGTCGCGCTCTTCGTGGTCGCTCTGCTCGCGTACCTGCTCGACCTCGGCAGCAAGTTGCTCGTGGTGGCCGAGCTGGAGGGCCGTGAGCCGATCCGGGTCGTCGGTGATCTGCTGACGTTCCATGTGATCCGCAACCCGGGTGCGGCCTTCGGTATGGGCGAGGCCTTCACGATCATCTTCACGTTCATCGCGGCGACGGTGATCGTCGTGATCGCCCGGCTCGCGCGCAAGCTCTACAGCACCTGGTGGGCCATCGCGCTCGGCATGCTCCTCGGCGGTGCGCTGGGCAACCTCACCGACCGGATCTTCCGCTCGCCGGGCGTCTTCGAGGGCGCGGTCGTCGACTTCATCGCGCCGGCCCACTTCGCCGTCTTCAACCTCGCGGACTCGGCGATCGTCTGCGGCGGCTTCCTGATCGTGATCCTGTCCTTCCGGGGCCTGGACCCCGACGGCACCGTCCACAAGGACTGACAAGGCATACTCGACGGGTGAGTACGAGTCCCGAGATCCGAACCCTGCCCGTTCCCGATGGCCTGGAGGGCGAGCGCGTCGACGCCGCCATCGCCCGTATGTTCGGGTTCTCCCGTACGAAGGCGGCCGAACTGGCCGCCTCCGGGAAGGTCCAGGTCGACGGCGCCGTCGTCGGCAAGTCCGAGCGGGTCAGCGGAGGCGCGTGGCTCGAGGTCGAGATGCCCGGCGCCCCGGCGCCCGTGCAGATCGTGGCCGAGCCCGTCGAGGGCATGGAGATCATCCACGACGACGACGACATCGTCGTGATCATGAAGCCGGTCGGGGTGGCCGCCCACCCGAGCCCGGGCTGGACCGGAACGACGGTCATCGGCGGCCTCGCCGCCGCCGGGTACCGCATCTCCACCTCCGGCGCCGCCGAGCGCCAGGGCATCGTGCACCGGCTCGACGTCGGCACCTCGGGTCTCATGGTCGTCGCCAAGTCGGAGCGGGCGTACACGCTGCTCAAGGCGCAGTTCAAGGAGCGGGTCGTCGACAAGCGCTACCACGCGCTGGTCCAGGGCCACCCGGACCCGATGAGCGGCACCATCGACGCGCCCATCGGCCGCCACCCCCACCACGACTACAAGTGGGCCGTCACCGCAGAGGGCAAGCCCTCGGTGACGCACTACGACCTGATCGAGGCGTACCGCGCGGCCTCGCTGCTCGACATCAAGCTGGAGACCGGCCGCACCCACCAGATCCGGGTGCACATGTCGGCCCACCGCCACCCCTGCGTCGGCGACCTCACCTACGGCGCCGATCCGACGATGGCGAAGCGGCTCGGTCTGACGAGGCAGTGGCTCCACGCCGTACGGCTGGGCTTCGAGCACCCGTCGGACGGGCGCTGGGTCGAGTTCGCGAGCACCTACCCGGCGGACCTGCAGAACGCGCTGGAGCGGATCGCGGCGGAGAGCGCGTGACCACGGGGTTCTCGGTGCGGGAGGCGCGCGGGCCCGAGGACCGCGAGGCCTGCTTCGCGGTGCGACGGGACGTCTTCGTGGTCGAGCAGCGGGTGCCGCAGGAGATCGAGTACGACCGGTACGACGAGACGGCCGTGCACGTCCTCGCCGTCCGCGAGGACGGACTGCCGCTGGGCACAGGACGGCTGATCCACGGCGAGGACGCGGTCGGCAAGACCGGCGCCGACACGTCCGTGGGCTCGCTGGGGCGGCTCGCCGTCACCAAGGCCGCGCGCGGCCTGGGGGTCGGCGTGACGCTCGTCCGCGCCATCGAGGACGCCGCCCGTGCGCGCGGGCTGGCGGCCGTGGACCTCCACGCCCAGACCCAGGCGCTCGGTTTCTACGAGCGGCTCGGCTACGAGGCGTACGGCCCCGAGTTCCAGGACGCAGGCATTCCGCACCGCGCGATGCGGCGGGCGCTCTAGGGGCGTCCGGAGTGTCCGCGCGGGCTCACGGGGGCGTTCCCCCCCCCGAGTCCCGCCCGTGAGCGGCGCCGCACGGCGGGTTTGGGTGAATTCGTCCCCGCCCGTGGCAGGGTTGAGGCCCGATCATCGACCGTGCCGCCAGGCCGGGAGGGCTCACCGTGGACCAACTGGCCCTGTTGTTCCTGCTGTTGCTCGGCGCGCTGCTCACCGTGCCGCTCGGGGACAGGCTCGGGCTGCCGGCCCCGGTGCTCATGACCCTCGTCGGGATCGTGCTGGCCTTCCTGCCCTTCGTACCCAACGTCGAGATCCCGCCCGAGTACATCCTGCCGCTCGTCCTCCCGCCGCTCCTCTACGCCTCCGTGCAGCGCACCTCCTGGCGCCAGTTCGCGGCCAACAGGCGGCCCATCTTCCTGCTCGCCGTGGCCCTGGTCTTCGTCACCACTGCCGCCGTGGCCGCCATGGCACACGCGCTCGTCCCGGGGCTTCCGCTCGCCGCCGCCGTCGCGCTCGGCGCGCTCGTCGCGCCGCCCGACCCGGTCGCGGCGACCGCCGTCGCCGGTTCGCTCGGACTGCCGCGCCGGCTCGTCTCGATCCTGGAGGGCGAAGGGCTCTTCAACGACGTCACCGCGATCGTGCTCTACCACGTGGCCATCGGCGCGGCCGTCGGCGGCACCTTCTCCTGGGAGGGCGCCGGCGCTGAACTCGTCCTGTCGGCCGTCGTCGCCATCGTCGTCGGGCTCGTCCTCGGCTGGCTCAGCAACAAGCTGATGGGTCTGCTCGGCGAGCCCACCCTCCAGACGGGGCTCACCCTCCTCGTCCCCTTCGTCGCCTACGTCCTCGCCGAGGAGCTGCGCGGCTCCGGCGTGCTCGCCGTCCTCGTCGTCGCCCTCTACCTCGCCGAGCACGCACTCGACGCCGACGACGTCATGGGCCGGCTCGCCGGACAGACCTTCTGGCAGATCGTCGACACCCTGGTCACCGGCATCGCCTTCGGACTCATCGGACTCGAACTGCACAACGTCTTCGGCACCGGAGACGGCCGCCTGGGCGAGATGTTCGGCTGGGGCGCGGCGGTGACCGGTGTCGTCATCGGCGTACGGCTGCTGTGGCTGATGCCCGCCACCTGGCTGGCCAAGCGCCTGCACACCCGTCGCGACTACGACGAGGAGATCCCCATGAGCTGGCGGGAGACCGTCGTCATGTGGTGGTCCGGGATGCGCGGGGTGGCCTCGGTGGCGCTGGCGCTCGCCATCCCGCTGCGTACGGACGACGGCTCGCCGTTCCCCGGCCGGGACGAGATCGTCTTCATCGCCTTCTGTGTGATCATGACCACCCTGGTCCTCCAGGGACTCACCCTGCCCTGGCTGGTCAAGCGGCTCGGGGTGGAGGCGGACACGGACGCCGAGCGCGCCTTGGAGCGTGAGCTCGCGCTCCGTGCGGCGAAGGCGGCCAAGCGCCGCCTCAAGGAGATCGAGGACGTGGAGGAGCTGCCCGAGGAGGTTCAGGAGCGGCTGCTGCGCGGGGCGTTCGACATCGGGGCGCGGGTCAGTCCCGACATGCTGGACGAGGAGCGCCGGGCGGCGTTCGCCGAGCGGGCCGGACGCCTCAAGGCCGTGCAGCGCATCCAGCGGGAGATGATGTCGGCCGCCCGCCACGAGGTGCTCTCGGCGCGGAACGAGCCGGGCACCGATCCCGAGGTGGTCGACCGGGTGCTGCGCCAGCTGGACGTGCGCAGCATGAGATGACCCGGCCGGCTGGCAGGATGGACCGCATGGACATCATGCTTTTCCACTCGACCTACGGTCTGCGTCCGGCGGTGGAGGCCGCGGCCGAGCGGCTGCGGGCCGCCGGGCACCTGGTGCACGTGCCCGACCTCTTCGAGGGCCGGACGGCCGAGACCGTGGAAGAGGGCATGGCGATCAAGGAGGAGATCGGCAAGGAGGAGCTGCTGAAGCGCGCGATCCTCGCCGCGGCTCCGTACTCCGAGCGCGGTCTCCTCTACGCGGGCTTCTCGTTCGGCGCCTCGGTCGCGCAGACCCTCGCGCTGGGCGACGACAAGGCGCGCGGGCTGCTGCTGCTCCACGGTACCTCGGACATCGCCGAGAGCGCGTCCGCCGACGACCTTCCCGTACAGCTGCACATCGCCGACCCGGACCCCTTCGAATCGCACGACTGGCTGACGTCCTGGTATCTGCGGATGGGGAAGGCGGGGGCGGACGTGGAGGTCTACCGCTACCCGGGCGCCGGTCATCTCTACACCGATCCTGAGCTGCCGGACTGGGACGAGGGCGCCGCCGAGCAGACCTGGGCGATCGCGCTGGCGTTTCTGGAGAGTCTGTAGGACGTACGGAAGGGCGCGGCGGGGGCTCTCCCGCCGCGCCCTTCTCATTCATTCGAGGCGATGTCAGCCGGCGCGGTACGCGGTCCACATGCTGCTCATCCGCGCGACCTGGCCCGCGGTGAACTGGTACATGCACGAGTCGTACGTGTAGTCCATGAAGTTGTGGATCGGGTCCACACCGGCCTTGGACGCGCAGCTGTCACGGCCGGTCGGGCACTCGTACGCCGGGCTCTTCTCGGCCGGGGTGTCGCTCACCGAGTCGCCGGATCCGTTGCAGCCGCCCTGGAACGTGTGGTACAGCCCCAGCCAGTGGCCGACCTCGTGGGTCGCGGTGTCGCCCTCGTTGTAGTTGGCCGCGGAGCCGCCCGGCAGCGAGGAGTCGAGGACGACCACACCGTCCATCGACGGGCTCGAGTTGTACGAGGACGGGAAGGTCGCCCAGCCGAGCAGACCGCCGCTGAGCTTGGCCGTGTAGAAGTTCAGCGCGCCGGCGCCGCCCTTGCGCAGCGTCTGCTTCATCTGCTTCTCGGCCGTGGAACCGGACGCCAGGTTGTACCAGGTGGCGTTGTCCGTGTAGTCGGTCGAGGCAAGGGTGAACTGGAAGTTGGTGTTCACGTTGCCGGTGCCCTGGCCGCCGTAGGCCGCGTTGAGGACCGCCAGCTGCTGGCTGATGTCGGTGGCGGTCAGCTTGCCGGCGGTGCCGCTGTGGACGACGTGGAAGTAGACCGGGATGTCCACCACGGCGGCGGTGGAGTTCATGCCGCTCGCGCGGACCGACTCCAGTCTCTTCTTCAGGTCCGCGTCCATGGCCTTGGCCTGGGCGGCGGAGACCTCGTTGGGCTCGTCGGCGTGGGTGGTGGCGCCGCGGGCCTTGCGGGCGCCGGAAAGGGTCTCCGTACCGTCCGCGCACTCCTCGGCGGAGGGAGCGGCGGCCGTCGTGGTGGTGGCCGGGGCGGCCGACGGGGCGGAGAGGGGGGCCAGGGCCAGGGTTCCGGCCATGACCGCGGTGCCGAGCACACGACGTGACATACGCGGCGATATACGAACAAGAGCACGCACTGGTGACTCCTCGCGGGGGGTTCGTGGAGAGGCAATTCCTCGCCACCGCGGGGAGATTACGGGTCCATGTCAGACGTTGTTGAGCATTGATCAAGCCCAATCATTCATGGTGCAAAGCGGGTCATGGGGAAGAAAAACTTTCGCCCGTTCCGGAGTTTGAGACGTGGACGTAACGAACGAGGCGCCAGTGGCGGGTGGTGTGTCCGGATTCGATCTCCCGAACTCACCACCCGCCGTCGCGATGTGATCTCCTGTTAACAGGAGCGATCATGGCCGAAAATCGACCATGGCGTCATGTCGGCGAAAGGCCGGGGCAAGCTCAGCGCACCGGCTGGTACACCCGCTCGACGCGCTGCGTTCCGTTCCGCGTCCGGTACGAGCGCGACCAGGCGGCCGTCGCGTCCGCCTCCGCCTTGTCGGAGACCGTGTAGTAGTCCATCTGGGACTGCTCGGCGGTCACATCGAGCACGCCGTAGCCGTGGTGGTCCATGTCCACCCACTTCACATGGCGGTTGGCGGCCTTGACCGCCCCGGCCGCCACCACCGAGAGCGTGCCCGGTGCCACATGGAGGATGTCGTCCAGGTTGTCCGAGGTCACCGAGGTCACCACGAACTCGGTCGCCGCCGACTGCGACAGCGGGTACGTCGCCGCCTTCACGGGGACGTCGTTGGCCCAGGCCATGTGGATGTCACCGGTCAGGAAGACGGTGTTCCGGATGGACCGCTGGGTCAGATGCGCCAGCAGCTCCTTGCGGTCGTCCGTGTAGCCGTCCCACTGGTCGACGTTGACCGCGAGGCCCTCCTTCGGCAGACCCAGCAACTCCGCCAGCGGGCCGAGCAGATGGGCGGGCAGGGCGCCGAAGGCGACCGGCGAGATCATCACCGAGGTGCCGACCAGCTTCCAGGTGGCGTCGGAGCCGGCGAGGCCGGACTTCAGCCAGTCCAGCTGGGCGCGGCCGGTGAGCGTACGCTCCGGGTCGTCGATCGCGCCCTTGCCGATGCCCGCCTGCTGCGAGCGGAAGGAGCGCAGGTCGAGCAGGTGCAGATCGGCCAGCTTGCCGAAGCGCAGCCGCCGGTAGACCGTGCCCTCGGTCGAGGCGCGGACCGGCATCCACTCGAAGTACGCCTGCTTGGCGGCGGCGACCCGGGCCGCCCACTCGCCCTCGGTGCCGGGCGTGTGGTTCTCCGCCCCGCCCGACCAGGCGTCGTTGGCGACCTCGTGGTCGTCCCAGATCGCGATCATCGGGTGCGCGGCGTGCAGCGCCTGCAGATCGGCGTCCGTCTTGTACTTCCCGTGCCGGGTGCGGTAGTCGGACAGCGAGACGATCTCGTGCTTCGGCTCGTGCTGCCGGACGACGTACTTCGCCTCCGGGTAGCCGCCGGTGCCGTACTCGTAGATGTAGTCGCCGAGATGGAGGATCGCGTCCAGGTCCGCGCGGGCCGCGAGGTGGCGGTACGCGGAGAAGTAGCCGGACTCCCAGTTGGCGCAGGAGACGACGCCGAACCGGACGCCGGGCGTGACGGCGTCGGTGGCCGGCGTGGTGCGGGTGCGGCCGACGGGGGAGACGGCGTCGCCCGCCGTGAAGCGGTACCAGTGGGCCGTCGCCGGGCGAAGGCCCCTGACGTCCACCTTGACCGTGTGGTCGGAGGCGGCCGTCGCGTCGGCGGTGCCACGGGCCACGATCCGGGTGAAGGCCCGGTCCTCGGCCACCTCCCAGCCGACCGTGACGGCGGGGCCTCTGCCGGATCCGGGACCGGCGTCGGGGGTGGGTGTCACACGGGTCCAGAGCAGGACGCCGTCGGGCAGCGGGTCGCCGGAGGCGACACCGTGCAGAAACGCGGGTGCCTCGGAGTCCGCGAACGCGGGGGAGGCGGCGCCCACCAGCGCCGGCGTGGCGACGGCCGTGACGGCGGCGGCCTTCACGACCGTACGGCGGGTGGGGGCAGGGGATATGTGTCGACTGGTCACGGGCAGTCAGATTACTGACCAGTATGACGAACAGGCAGGCGAAAACCGGAAAGTTCGCACACTCGTCGCCCGGCGGACGTGAGCGTTCGCCGCCGCCCGTGCGGGGCGGGTCCGCGGGGGCCGGGGCTCCCGCGGACCCGAGCGCCTGTCAGCCCTTGAGCGCCGGGGTGATCGCGGCGTTGAACTGCTCCACCGTCAGCGGCGGGTTCTCGCTGCCCTCGGCCGTCAGGGCCTTGCCGTCCATCTTCAGCGACGGCGTGCCCTTCACACCGCTGGCGTCGAACGCCGCGGACATCTTCATCGCCCAGGCGTCGAAGGTGCCGTTCTCCACGTTCTTCTTGAACTCCGCGTTGCCCTTCAGCGCCGGGACCGAGTCCGCGACGTCCAGGAGGTAGGAGTCCTTCGCGAACTTGTCCTGGCTCTCCTCCGGGTGGAACTGGGCGGAGTAGAGGGCGGACTTGTACTTCAGGAACGCCTCGGGGCTCACGTTCAGCGCCGCGCCCAGCGCCGACAGCGCGTTCTTGGAGCCCTCGCCCTGGTCGACGTTGTCGATGAAGGTGGCGCCGACGTACTTGACCTTGTACTTGCCGGCCTCGACGTCCTTCTCGACCGTCGCGCCGACCTGCTGCTCGAAGGTCGCGCAGACCGGGCAGCGCGAGTCCTCGTAGAGCTCCAGCGTCTTCTTCGCGGACGCCTTGCCGACGACGACCGTCGTGCCGTTCGTGCCCTCGGTGTTCTTGGGCGCGGTGATGGTCGACTCCTTCGCCACCGCCTCCCAGTGGGACGGCTTGTTGGCCTGGACGACGGCGTAGCCGATGCCGCCGGCGACCGCCAGGGCGGCGACCGCCGACACGGCGACGATCACCTGGCGACGGGCCTTGTCCTTCTTGGCCTGACGCTCGCGCTCGATGCGCAGCCGCTCGCGGGCGGCCGCCTTGTTGGCCTGGCTGTTGCGTGCACTCATGGTCGTGATCTCCGTGAAAGGTCGAAAGAAAGGGGGGTTGCGGTGCTCAGGCGAGGGCGAAGCCCGAGCACGGCGGTCCCCGCCGTCCGACGGAGTGCACGAGAAGGCGGGTACGGGACCGGCGCGGCCGGTCCAGGGGGCGCCCGCCGCGCCCACGAGCGGAGCGCGGGGCGCCGAGGAGCGAGGCGACCAGCAGCAGCGGCCGGAACGCGAAGGCCGCCACGGCGCCGACCAGCCGGGTCAGCGCCCGCTCGCCGTGCCGGAGCCAGGCCGCCGCGAACAGCCCGACCGACACATGGGCGGCGAGCAGCAGCCACGGCAGGGACGGGTCGGGAGAGTTCAGGAGGGCGGCCGCGGTCCCGCTCTCGGGGGCGGCGACCCCCGGCAGCGGCGAGCCCAGGGCGCCGCCGCAGAGCACGTCCACGCCCACCGCGCGCAGCGAACCGGCGACGGGGCCGCCGGCCTGGCCGTAACAGACCGCCTGGCCGGCGGTGAAGACCGTGTCGGCCGCCAGCTCCAGCGGCACGAGCAGCCCGGCGATCGGGCCGAAACCACGCTCGCGGCCGGCCAGCGCGTACGCCACGGCGAACACACCGGCGGAGAGCAGGCCCACGGTCAGCAGCGGCAGCGGCACCCGGGACAGCAGCACATGGGAGCCGGCGGACAGCGTCACGACCAGTGCCGTGAAGAGCGCCGCCCGCAGCCCCCTGAGCCGCGTCCCTGATATGTCCATCGCGCTGGAGAGTGTGCCATGCCTTCCTGTAGGGGCCTCTTAAGGGTGGGCTGTGAGAGAGGCCTACAAGCCCGGGATCCGGCCGTTCCGGAACAGGTCCACGAAGATCTGGTGGTCCGCACGCGCGCGTGCCCCGTAGCTGTGCGCGAAGTCCACCAGCAGGTCCGCGAAGCCCTCCTCGTCGGCGGCGATCGCCGCATCGATGGCCCGCTCGGTCGAGAACGGCACCAGCGAGTGGCCGCTGGAGTCGTCCGCCGCCGCGTGCATCGTCGCCGTCGCCCGGCCGAGGTCGGCCACGGTCGCCGCGATCTCGTCCGGGTCGTCGACGTCCGACCAGTCCAGGTCCACCGCGTACGGCGAGACCTCCGCGACCAGCTGCCCGGAGCCGTCCAGCTCCGTCCAGCCCAGCCACGGGTCCGCGTGCGCCTGGAGGGCCCGCTGGGAGATGACCGTGCGGTGACCCTCGTGCTGGAAGTACCCGCGCACCGCCGCGTCCGTCACATGACGCGACACGGCCGGGGTCTGCGCCTGCTTCATATAGATCACGACGTCGTTCTCCAGGGCGTCGCTGTTGCCCTCGAGAAGGATGTTGTACGAGGGCAAGCCGGCCGAGCCGATGCCGATCCCGCGCCGCCCGACCACGTCCTTGACCCGGTACGAGTCGGGGCGGGCCAGGGACGACTCCGGCAGCGTCTCCAGATAGCCGTCGAAGGCCGCCAGGACCTTGTAGCGCGTCGCCGCGTCCAGCTCGATGGAGCCACCGCCGGAGGAGAAGCGGCGCTCGAAGTCGCGGATCTCCGTCATCGAGTCCAGGAGCCCGAAGCGGGTCAGCGAGCGGGCGTCGCGCAGCGCGTCCAGGAGCGGGCCCCCGGCCGTGTCCAGGGTGAAGGGCGGCACCTCGTCGTCCTTGGCGCCGACCGCCAGGGCGTGGATGCGCTCCCGGTAGGCCGCGGCGTAGATCCGTACGAGCTCCGTGATCTGCTCGTCGCTCAGCGCCTTCGTGTAGCCGATCAGCGCGAGGGAGGCGGAGAGCCGCTTCAGGTCCCAGGTGAAGGGGCCGACGTACGCCTCGTCGAAGTCGTTGACGTTGAAGATCAGCCGGCCGTTGGCGTCCATGTAGGTGCCGAAGTTCTCGGCGTGCAGATCGCCGTGGATCCAGACCCGGCCGGTCCGCTCGTCCAGATAGGGACCGCCGTGCTGCTCCTGCTCCAGGTCGCTGTAGAACAGGCACGCCGTGCCCCGGTAGAAGGCGAAGGCGGAGCCGGCCATCTTCCGGAACTTGACGCGGAAGGCGGCGGGGTCGGCGGCGAGGAGCTCACCGAAGGCGGTGTCGAAGACGGCGAGTATCTGCTCACCGCGCTGGGCGGCGGTGGGCTGCGGGACCGACATCGAGGGTGCCTCCTGGTGCAAGACTGTTCATGACAATTGGGACAGGCGTTCTGTGTCTCTCAACGCGCGACCGTACCCCCGAGTGCCCGCCCGTCACCCGACCGCCACCCCTCATCGAGGGGCTTCGCCCCGCAGCGTTCTACCGCAGACTGTCAGTCCGCCGACGTAGACTTCCACGCTGTCCCCCCAGACTGTCCGCAGCCTGTCGCCCGCCGTTTCCGGAGGCCTTCCGCCGTGACCAAGCCGCCCTTCACGCACCTTCACGTACACACCCAGTACTCGCTGCTGGACGGTGCCGCGCGGCTCAAGGACATGTTCAACGCGTGCAACGAGATGGGCATGACCCATATCGCCATGTCCGACCACGGCAACCTCCACGGGGCGTACGACTTCTTCCATTCGGCGAAGAAGGCCGGCGTGACGCCGATCATCGGCATCGAGGCGTACGTCGCCCCCGAGTCCCGGCGGAACAAGCGGAAGATCCAGTGGGGCCAGCCGCACCAGAAGCGGGACGACGTCTCCGGCTCCGGTGGTTACACCCACAAGACGATCTGGGCTGCGAACGCCACCGGACTGCACAACCTCTTCCGGCTCTCCTCCGACGCCTACGCCGAGGGCTGGCTCCAGAAGTGGCCGCGGATGGACAAGGAGACCATCTCCCAGTGGTCCGAGGGCCTGATCGCCTCCACCGGCTGCCCCTCCGGCGAGCTGCAGACCCGGCTCCGCCTCGGCCAGTTCGACGAGGCCCTGAAGGCCGCCTCCGAGTACCAGGACATCTTCGGCAAGGACCGGTACTTCCTGGAGCTGATGGACCACGGCATCGAGATCGAGCGCCGGGTCCGCGACGGCCTCCTGGAGATCGGCAAGAAGCTCGGCATCCCGCCGCTGGTCACCAACGACTCGCACTACACCTACGCGCACGAGTCGATGGCGCACGACGCCCTGCTCTGCATCCAGACCGGCAAGAACCTCTCCGACCCGGACCGCTTCCGCTTCGACGGCACCGGCTACTACCTCAAGTCCACCGACGAGATGTACGCCATCGACTCCTCGGACGCCTGGCAGGAGGGGTGCCGCAACACCCTTCTGGTCGCCGAGCAGGTCAACACCGAGGGCATGTTCGTCGAGAAGAACCTCATGCCGAAGTTCGACATCCCGGAGGGGTACACCGACGTCACCTGGTTCCGCGAGGAGACCATGCGGGGCATGCACCGTCGCTTCCCCGGGGGTATTCCCGACGACCGCATGAAGCAGGTCGAGTACGAGATGGACACGATCATCTCGATGGGCTTCCCCGGCTACTTCCTCGTCGTCGCCGACTTCATCATGTGGGCGAAGAAGCAGGGCATCGCGGTGGGCCCCGGCCGAGGCTCCGCGGCCGGCTCGATCGTCGCGTACGCCATGGGCATCACCGACCTCGACCCGATCCCGCACGGACTGATCTTCGAGCGCTTCCTCAACCCCGAGCGCATCTCGATGCCCGATGTCGACATCGACTTCGACGAGCGTCGGCGCGTCGAGGTGATCCGGTACGTGACGGAGAAGTACGGCTCCGACAAGGTCGCCATGATCGGCACGTACGGCAAGATCAAGGCGAAGAACGCGATCAAGGACTCCGCGCGCGTCCTCGGCTACCCCTACGCCATGGGTGACCGGCTCACCAAGGCCATGCCCGCCGACGTCCTCGGCAAGGGCATCGACCTCAATGGCATCACCGACCCCTCGCACCCGCGCTACAGCGAGGCGGGCGAGATCCGCGCGATGTACGAGAACGAGCCGGACGTCAAGAAGGTCATCGACACCGCCCGGGGCGTCGAGGGCCTGGTCCGGCAGATGGGTGTGCACGCGGCCGGCGTGATCATGTCCAGCGAGCCCATCGTCGACCATGCCCCGATCTGGGTGCGGCACACGGACGGCGTGACCATCACGCAGTGGGACTACCCGCAGTGCGAGTCGCTCGGCCTGATCAAGATGGACTTCCTGGGCCTCAGGAACCTCACGATCATGGACGACGCCGTCAAGATGGTGAAGGCCAACAAGGGCGTCGACCTCGACCTTCTTGCCCTGCCGCTGGACGACCCGAAGACCTTCGAACTGCTCCAGCGCGGTGACACCCTCGGTGTCTTCCAGTTCGACGGCGGACCCATGCGTTCGCTGCTGCGGCTGATGAAGCCCGACAACTTCGAAGACATCTCCGCCGTGTCCGCCCTGTACCGGCCGGGCCCGATGGGCATGAACTCGCACACGAACTACGCCCTGCGCAAGAACAAGCAGCAGGAGATCACGCCGATCCACCCGGAGCTGGAGGAGCCCCTCAGGGAGGTCCTCGACGTCACCTACGGCCTGATCGTGTACCAGGAGCAGGTGCAGAAGGGCGCCCAGATCATCGCCGGGTACTCCCTCGGCGAGGCCGACATCCTCCGTCGCGTGATGGGCAAGAAGAAGCCCGACGAGCTGGCGAAGAACTTCACCATCTTCCAGGAGGGCGCGCGTAAGAACGGCTACAGCGACCAGGCGATCCAGGCGCTCTGGGACGTGCTGGTCCCGTTCGCCGGCTACGCCTTCAACAAGGCGCACTCCGCCGCGTACGGCCTGGTCTCCTACTGGACCGCCTACCTCAAGGCGAACTACCCGGCCGAGTACATGGCCGGTCTGCTGACCTCGGTCAAGGACGACAAGGACAAGTCCGCGGTCTACCTCAACGAGTGCCGCCGCATGGGCATCAAGGTCCTGCCGCCCAACGTCAACGAGTCCGAGTCGAACTTCGCCGCCCAGGGCGACGACGTGATCCTCTTCGGCCTCTCCGCGGTCCGCAACGTCGGCACCAACGTCGTCGAGTCGATCATCAAGTCCCGCAAGGCGAAGGGGAAGTACTCCTCCTTCCCCGACTTCCTCGACAAGGTCGAGGCGGTCGTCTGCAACAAGCGGACCATCGAATCGCTGATCAAGGCCGGCGCCTTCGACGAGATGGGCCACACCCGCAAGGGCCTGGTCGCCCACCACGAGCCCATGATCGACAACGTGGTGGCGGTCAAGCGCAAGGAGGCCGAGGGACAGTTCGACCTCTTCGGCGGCATGGGCGACGAGGCGACCGACGAGCCCGGTTTCGGCCTGGACGTGGAGTTCTCCGACGTCGAGTGGGAGAAGTCCTACCTGCTCGCCCAGGAGCGCGAGATGCTCGGCCTCTACGTCTCCGACCACCCGCTCTTCGGTATCGAGCACATCCTCTCCGACAAGACGGACGCCGCGATCTCCCAGCTCACGGGTGGCGAGCACTCCGACGGCGCGGTCGTCACCATCGGCGGCATCATCTCCGGCCTCCAGCGCAAGATGACCAAGCAGGGCAACGCCTGGGCCATCGCCACCGTCGAGGACCTCGCCGGCTCCATCGAGTGCATGTTCTTCCCGGCCACGTACCAGCTGGTCTCCACCCAGCTCGTCGAGGACACGGTCGTCTTCGTGAAGGGCCGTCTCGACAAGCGCGAGGACGTGCCCCGGCTGGTCGCCATGGAGTTGATGGTCCCGGACCTCTCGAACGCCGGGACCAACGCGCCCGTCGTCCTGACCATCCCGACCGTCAAGGTCACCCCGCCGATGATCAGCCGGCTCGGCGAGATCCTGGGGCATCACAAGGGCAACACCGAGGTACGGATCAAGCTCCAGGGCCCGCGCACGACGACCGTCCTGCGGCTCGACCGGCACCGGGTCCAGCCCGACCCCGCGCTCTTCGGCGATCTGAAGGTCCTGCTCGGCCCGTCCTGTCTGGCCGGATAGGGACGGACAGGGGGAGGGTCCCCCCCGGGCGGAAGCCGGGGCCCACATGCGCGGAAGGGGCGCGCCCGTCGTCACGGGTGCGCCCCTTCCGGGGTTATGCGCGATCAGTTGTGACCGAAGCGCTTCTGCCGGCCCTTGCGAGCCATGTCACCGGGAGTCACCTGCGAGGCGCGCTGCTCGGCCTGGGACTCCATCGACGACTGCTGCGCCTGCTGGGCGCCGCGCTCGGCCTGCGAGGACTGCTGCTGCTGACTGCGGTTCTGCTTCCGATTCTTGGCCATGGTGATGCCTCCTCAAGGGGAACTCGGGGCCAGGGCCGCTGTCAGCCTCACATATGGGGCGAATCGCCGCATTTTGGATCATTACCGACAGTGAGCGGTCCGCGGAGTGACATTCGCCACGCCGATGATCCAGTTCCGGCCGTCAACCTCTCCACGGTCGGGCAGACTCTGGGGAAATCCGAAGCAACTTCCGATCCCGAGGTTCCCGAAAGAAGGTGGAACACGTGGACCGCTGCGTCGTTCTCGTGGACGCCGGCTATCTGCTGGGCGCCGCCGCGAGCCTCCTCGCCGGGGAACCGGCCCGCTCCCGGATCACCGTCGACCACGCCGCGCTCATCCAGGGGCTCCGCGAACGGGCCGAGGCCGACACCGAACAGCCCCTGCTGCGCATCTACTGGTTCGACGGCGCTCCCGATCGAGTGCCCCAGCCCGAACACCGCAGGCTCCGCGTGATGCCCCGGGTCACCGTGCGGCTCGGCGCGCTGACCCGCAGCGACGGCCGCTGGGCCCAGAAGGGCGTCGACGCGGCCATGCACGCCGAGCTCACCGAACTGGCCAGAAATCGTGCCTGCTCCGATGTCGTGCTCGTGACCGGCGACGGCGATCTGCTGCCCGGCCTGATGTCCGCCAAGGAACACGGCGTCGCCGTCCACCTCTGGGCCGTGCAGGCCGCCGACGGCGACTACAACCAGTCCGAGGACCTCGTCGCCGAGGCCGACGAACGCCGGGTCCTCGACCGGGCCTGGATCACCCGGGCCGTCCGCGCCAAGGACCTCACCGGCATCTGCGCGCCCCCGCCGGCACCGCGCCCCGAGATCGCCGCGATCCTCTCCGCCCCGCTGCCCGAATCGGCGCTCGCCGCCTCCGCCGAACGGGCCGCCGAGGCCGCGGCCGCGGCAGCCGCCTCCGTACACAACGGCGCGGCCGCCCCCGAGGCGCCCGCGCCCGCCGAGAACGGTGCGGAGACCGGTGTGCCCGCACCGACCACCGGCAAGGTCGTCCCCACCCCCAAGGACCTCGCGGGACTGCGCGGCCCCGGCGCCCCGGCCACCCCACCGGCCACCAACGCCACCCTGCGCTGGTCCTCCGACAAGGGCTGGATCGAACGCCCCGGCAGCGCACTCGGCGAGCCCCCCGAGACGGCCTCCCTGCCCACCCTCGCCCAGCTCACCAGCGCCGAGCAGCGCTGGGCCGACCGCGAGGAGGACATCACCACCGTCGGCGGCGACCCCTTCGAGGTCGGACAGGTCTTCGCCCGTCGCTGGATGGAGCGGCTCCCCGAGCAGAGCCACGTCCAGAAGCTGTCCGTGATGTACCCGCGCATCCCGCACCGCATCGACGGCGAACTGCTCAGGTACGCGGCCAGGTTCGGCCTGCTCGCCCACAAGGACGACCAGATCGACGAGCACGACCGGTACGCGATCCGGGCCGGCTTCTGGCGCGAGATCGACGTCCGGGCCGCCGCGGAACGCGCCCCCGCGGGGGAGTAGGCCGAAGGACCCCGTAGGCTCTTCCTCCGTGAGTACGGTGTGCGTGGTGCGGGATCTGGTGAAGACGTACCCCGCCGCGCGCGCCCGGCGGGGGACGCCCGCGACCCCCGAGATCCGCGCCACCGACGGGATCAGCCTCGATGTGCGCGGCGGCGAGATCTTCGGCCTGCTCGGCCCCAATGGAGCCGGCAAATCCACCCTCGTACGCCAGCTGACCGGGCTGATGCGCCCCGACTCCGGCACGGTCGAACTGCTCGGCCACGATCTCGTACGCCACCCGGAACGCGCCGCGCGCCTGCTCGCCTACCTCGGCCAGGAGTCCACCGCGCTCGACGAACTGACGGTCGCGCTGGCCGCCGAGACCACCGGGCGGCTGCGCGGGCTGACCGCACGTGACGCGCGGGCCGCGAAGGACGCCGTCCTGGAGGAGCTGGGTCTGACCGAGCTCGCCGGGCGGCCGCTGAAGAAGCTCTCGGGCGGACAGCGACGGCTCGCCTGCGTCGCCGCCGCCCTGGTCGGCGAACGGCCGGTCCTGGTCCTCGACGAACCCACCACCGGGATGGACCCCATCGCCCGGCGGGCCGTCTGGTCCGCCGTCGACCGACGGCGCGCCGAGCACGGCACCACCGTGCTGCTCGTCACCCACAACGTGATCGAGGCCGAGACCGTACTGGACCGGGTCGCCGTCCTGGAGCGGGGCCGGGTCATCGCCTGCGACACTCCGGGCGGGCTGAAGGAACGCGTCGCGGGCGAGGTCCGGGTCGATCTGGTCTGGCGCGAGCGCGCCCCGCTGGAGGTCCCCGAGGTCGCCGCCCTGCGCGGGCTCGCACAGGAGTCGGGACGGCGCTGGACCCTCCGGCTGGCCCCGGACGAGGCGCGGGCGACGGTCGCGGCGCTGACGGGCGGGGCGGCGTTCGCCGCCCTGGACGACTTCACGCTGGCCACGCCGAGCCTGGAGGACGTATATCTGGCGCTGGGCGGCGAGATCCAAGGAGCCACGGGACTGGTGAAGGCATGAGGAGCTGTACGGAGTGAGCATCGTGCCCGCCGAGGTCACGCCGACCTGGGCTCCCGACGCACCGGCCGCCGGTACCGCCGCGCCGCTGGCGCCGCGCGCCCGGCTGCTGCCGGCCCTCGCCGCCGTCTACCGCGCGCAGCTCTCGCGCGCCCGGGTCTCCCGTATCCCCTTGCTGTTCGTGGCGACGTTCCAGTCCGTCGGGATCATGGTCCTGATGCGGGGCGTCGTCGACGGCGGGGCGGAGGCGCGGGCGGTCGTGGCGGGCTCGTCGGTCCTCGTCGTCGCCTTCGTGGCGCTCAACCTGCTCGCCCAGTACTTCGGGCAGCTGCGGGCCACCGGGGGGCTCGACCACTACGCGACGCTGCCGGTGCCGCCGGCATCGGTGGTGCTGGGGGCGGCCGGGGCGTACGCATCCTTCACCGTGCCGGGGACCGTCGTGACGGCGGTCATCGGGTCGCTGCTCTTCGGGCTGCCGCTCGGGCACCTGTGGATCCTCGCGGCGGTCGTGCCGCTGGCCGGAGCCGCGCTCGCCGGGCTCGGCGCGGCGCTCGGGCTGCTCGCGCCGCGGCAGGAACTCGCGACGCTGCTCGGGCAGCTCGGCATGTCGGCGGCGTTGCTGCTCGGGGTGCTGCCGGCGGAGCGGCTGCCGGAGCCGATCGGCTGGGCGCGGGACCTGCTGCCGTCGACGTACGGGGTGGAGGCGCTGGCCCGTACCTTCGATCCGCACCCGGACTGGGCGGCGGTGGGGCTCGACCTCGCGGTGTGCGGGGTCGTGGGGGTCGTGTCGCTCGCCGCGGCGACGTGGGCGTATCGGCGGGCGGCGGTCCGCTGAGGCGGGCCGCATCCGTACCTGGCACGATGGCAGGGTGACCGCACCTCTGACACCGCCTCACCAGCCTCCGAACGACGCCGTGCCGCCGGACGGGTGGCCCGCGCACTATCCTCCGCTGCCGGGCGACGACGGCGTGCCGAGCGCGGTGACGGAGCTGCGGCAGGCGGCCGTGGTCACCGCCGTCTCCGCCGTCGCCGGGGTGGCGCTGGGGCTGCTGTGGCTGTGGCTCGCGCCGCGGGTCTCGCTGATCTCGGACGGCAAGGCGGTCTTCCTGCGGCACAGCGAGGGGGAGGCGGCGATCGGGGCGGACGGAACGTTCGTGCTGCTCGCGCTCGCCTTCGGGGCGGTGGCGGCGGCCCTGGTCTTCCTGTTCCACCGGCACGGGGGCGTGGCCCTGGTGATGGGTCTCGCGGTGGGCGGTGTGCTGGGATCGCTCCTCGGCTGGGGAGTGGGCACGCTGCTGGGCCCGACGCACGACGTGGTGGCCCATGCGAAGGAGGTGGGGCCGAACGTGATGTTCGATGCGCCGCTGAAGCTGGAGATGTGGGCCGGGGCGATGCTGGCGTGGCCGATCGCGGCGATGATCGTCCACCTGGCCCTGACGACCCTCTTCGGCCCGAGGGATCCGGAGCCGGAATGGCCGACGGCGGACGCGCCGGGCCCGGGGCCGCAGGCCTGACGCCTCTCTCGGGTGGGGTGGATTCCCCCACTCCACCCTCCCCCAGACTCCGTCCGGGGGGACCCCCACCCCGAGACTCTGGCGGCGGCTTCGCGCCGCGAGCGCGGGCGCGCGTCGCGGCTGACGGCGGCGGGTTGCTCCCTTCCCGGTCCAGGAAGTCGGACGGGGCCGGGGGCTCCGCCCTCGACGCCCCGGGCGGCGGCTTCGCGCCGCGAGGCGCGGTCCGTCCGGTCCTACTGAGTTGCGGGAGCCGCGCGGGCGCTGGGCGCCGTACGACCGGCGCCCTTCTGGGTCCGGTGGCTTCGCGCCGTCGTGGCCCCGTGGGCTCCTGGCCCCGTCTCGGACGCTAGCCGCGGCCGATCGGGGCCAGGACCGCTGCTGTCAGCGTCGCCAGGGACGTGGGGGTCAGTTCTACTTCCAGGCCTCGGCGGCCCGCCGAGATGCAGATCGTTTCGTGGGTCGTGGCCGAGGTGTCCAGGACCGTGCGGAGGCGTTTGCGTTGGCCCAGGGGGGAGATGCCGCCGCGGACATAGCCCGTCGTGCGTTCGGCCGCCGCCGGGTCCGCCATCGCCGCTCGTTTGCCGCCGACCGCCGAGGCCAGGGCCTTCAGGTCCAGCTCGCCCGCGACCGGGACGACCGCCACCGTCAGTTCGCCGTCGACGTCCGCGACCAGCGTCTTGAAGACCCGGTCCGGGGAGACGCCGAGCGCCTCCGCCGCTTCCTCGCCGTAGGAGGGGGACGCCGGGTCGTGGTCGTAGGAGTGGAGCGTGAACGGAGTCCCGGACGCCGTCAGGGCCACCGTCGCCGGAGTGCCGCCCGCCTCCTTCTTCTGCTTCTTCGCCACGTCGAATCCCTCGTCAGTTCGGGCTCGTCGGCGCCCGCGTCAGGTCCACCGCCGGCAGCGACGGCAGATGCCGCAGCATCGCCGTCTCCGTACGCAGCAGGGTCAGCTCCTCCCGCAGCCGCGTCGCCGTGTCCGGCGCCTGCAGCAACCGTTGCTTCGCCGGCGTGTCGAGCACCGCCGCCGCCGCGACCAGGTACGACACCACCGACGGATCGTCCGGCAGATCGCTTGTCGTCAGCGACCGCTCCCGCGCCCCCGCCAGCCGCTTCTGGTACGTGCGGAACGCCCGCAGCACACCCTCCGCCAGCGTGCCCGCCTCGTCGCCCTGCTCCTCCGGGATCTCCTCGATCTCGGCCACCAGGAACGGACCGCTCGCGTCCACCGACAACAGCTTCACCCGGGTCGTGCCCGTGGCCATCACCTCGAAGCTGCCGTCCGAGCGCTCCCGGATCGTCGCCGCGTCGGCGATGCAGCCGACCCGGTGGAAGGCCTGGATGGGGTCCGGGCCGAAGCCCGCGGCGGGCCCCTTCTCCCGCTGCGCCGTCGGGTCCGGCATCCCCGGCTCCGTCGGCGCGACCTCGCGGCCGTCGCGGATCGCGACCACGGCGAAGCGACGGGGCTCCGAGTCATCGGTCTTGAGCAGCTCGCGCATCATGGCGCGATAACGCTCCTCGAACACGTTCAGGGGCAGCACAAGGCCCGGGAACAGCACCGCGTTGAGCGGGAAGAGTGGCAGGCTGGCGGTGGTCACAGCGGTCAAGCGTAATGGCCGTCGGGCGCGCCTCGTCCGGCCCGTCCATGTCCGGCTCCACGCAGCGGGATCGTACGGGCCACCGCGACCCGCACCGCGTCCCGCGCCTCCAGGAAACTGCCGAGCGGATCGTCCCCGACGAGCGCCCACGGAAACGACGTGGCGTACCGGCCGATCCGGCGGAACTCCTCCAGCGCCTCCTCCTGGCGTCCCCGCCTGAGCAGCACGTACACCAGCAGATTCCGGACCTCCGCGAGCCACGGATCGCCCGCCGCGTACTCCGCCGACAGCGCGATGCCCCGGTCCGCCGCCGCGTCGATGCGGTCTTCCTGGACGGGGCCTGCGCCGGCCAGCAGCTGGGCGAAGGCGGCGTTCACCGGGAGCGCCCGGGCCAGCGAGCCGGGCGGCGCGTCCTCGGCGGCCTGCTCGGCGAAGTCGAAGCACTCGCGGTGCGAGCCGTACCACTCGGCCGACAGATACCGGAGCGCGGCGATATGGCAGCCGTAGTGGTGGGGGGAGCGGCGAACGGCCTGCTCCCACAGCGACTCGAACACCGCGTTGCCCGCATGCGTGCCCCGTGCGTGGTCCAGGGCGAGCCGCCACGGCACCGGGTCCCCGGGGGAGGCCTCCGCGGCCGCGTCGATCAGCGGCCCGAGCTCGCGCAGCCGCTCGGAGCGGGCCGGCGAGCCCCAGGCCCTGCGCACCGCGACCTCCGCCTTGACGAGCAGCGCGTCCGGGTCGCGCGGCGAGACGGCCAGCCAGTGGACCAGCCACTCGTCACGGCTGTACGCGAAGGTGGCGAGCCGTGCCACGTACCGGTCCCGCTTCTCCCACTCGGCGGCGTCGCGGGTCGTCGCGAGCAGTTTCGCGGCGGGCTCGGGGTCGGCGAGGGCGGCCGCCACCAGTGCCGGGGCGAGCCGGTCGTCCGGCGCGTCGAGCAGCACGTCGTCGTCCGGCGACAGTGCGGCGGTGAGCCGCGGGCTGTGCCGGACCATACGCGCGGTGCCGATCAGGGCGCGGAGCAATGACATGGTGCGGACCATTGAAAACCGCAGGTGAGGGCGGCGCCAGTGGGGGACTGTGAAGCTTTGGTAGCGGCGGGAAAGTTGTCCTGCACGAGGTCAAGACAGAGTAAAGAAAGGGGTGAGGGGCGGCAGAATCCGCCCCTCACGTCACACCCGTCACCCCCGCCGCAGCGTCCGCGAGGCCCCCGCCGCCACCGTCGTCGCCAGCACCCAGCCCAGAAGGATGAGCACCGTCGAGGCCCACTGCCAGAAACCCTCCAGGCGCCAATAGCCGTCCTGGCCCAGGTTGATCACCGGCAGCAGCAGGTCCAGCGCGTACAGCGTGGAGCTCCAGTTCGGCGACTCCTCCGGCTTCAGCGGTATCGGGTCGTACCGGGAGAAGGCGAGCGCCCCCGCAGCCCACAGCACCGCCATCCACAGCGCGGCCCGCCCCGGCCGATAGCCGTAAGCCACCGTCCAGTCCTGGAGGTAGCCCCAGAGCTTCCCGGCCACCGGCAGCGTCTCCCGCCGCCGGCGCTGCTTGGCGAGCAGCACCTCCCGGGCGTCCGCGTCCTCTCCGCTGTTGCGCAGTACCGTCGCCAGGCGTTCGTACGGCTCCGGGGCGTACTCCGGGGTCGCCGCCGCCACCCACTCGAGCCGCCGGGTCAGCGGGAAGTGCCCGTACGGCACCAGGTTCTCGTAGACGAAGCCGTTCATCGACAGACCGCCGGGACCCGGCCAGCTCGTGGAGAGGTCGATCAGCGTCACGACCTTCGCGCCGTTGAGCACCACCCGCCCCTCCTCCGGCGGCTCCCCGTTGAACCGCAGCTCCGGGGTGACGATCCGGCGCAGCGACACCTGCTCCCGCCGCGCCCCGTCCAGGACGAACCGCGCGTAGTGCAGGTCCACCGCGTCACCGAACCGGCCGTCGTCCAGCCGCACCCCGCCATGGCACTCGACTGGCTTGCGCCGCGCCCCCTGTACCGGCGTGTACCCGATGCCGTACGGGGGAGTGGCCGTGGCGTTCCCCGAGCCCTCGTACACCCACGCCGCGTTCAGATAGAGCGAGCGCTCCACCGTCAGCTGCGGCGCGTTCAGCGCGCGGCGCTGCTGCGCGCCGCGCAGCACGCTGCCGCGCAGGCTCAGCGACACGCCCACCTTCGCCCCGCGCAGGCTCAGCTCGCCGTACGTCTCGATCAGCTCGGCCTGGAGGTCCTGCGCCACCACCAGCCCGTCCGCGGTGATCGCCCGGCCGCGCCGGTCCGGCCACACCCGGATCTGGTTGATCAGCAGATCCGTGCCGATCTGCGCGTCCGTGAGCCTGATGCCGCGCTCCACCCGGCAGCGCGGCAGATGCAGATCGCCCTGGGTGTGCAGCCGTGCCGCCTCCAGGCGGGGGATCGCGCACTCCACCATCCGCACCGTCCCGAAGTGGGCCTCCGGCAACACGATCTCCTGCTCGAACCGGCAGCGGTTCAGCTCCACGTACGGGCGTATCTCACCGCCGGCGAGATTGAGCACGCCCGTGATCCGCACCCCGCGCAGCTTGAGTGCCGCGACCCGCCCGGACCGCGGCGGCGGCCCGTCGAGCAGCAGCAGAGCCACCACGTCGGCGCGCACAGTGCGCGTGTCCCCCCACAGATGCGGGCCGAAGGGATCGTCCCGCGCCGCGTCCCCCTCGCTCAGATCGCAGGTCCTGCCGATCCGGAAGGCCCGCCACATGACCCGCTCCGGGCCCGTGAGGCCGTCCGGCATTCCGTCTTCGTGCGGCTCGGTCACTGCCGCCCCCTCGCTTTCCACGAACCCGCTTCCCTGGATTCGTACAGCCGTTCTTCCCGCTGAGTGACGGACTGAACGCTAACGGTCAGCTGTGGCGACAAGACGCCAATGTGGCTCGTATCAGCCAGTGATACGGACGTCCGACGCTTGTGGGGCGTCTGCGAGAATTGACCCGTGATCTCTCGTATCGACCTGCGCGGCGACGCCCTCCCCGAGGGTGGCGCATTGCGCGACCTGCTGCCCCGTGCCGAGTTCGACGTGGAAGCCGCCCTGGAGAAGGTGCGGCCCATCTGCGAGGACGTACGGCATCATGGCGCAGCCGCGGTGATCGACTACGGCGAGAAGTTCGACGGCGTCCGCGTCGCCGGCCTGCGCGTCCCCGCCGAGACGATCGCCCGCGCCCTCGACGAGCTGGACCCGGCCGTCCGGGCCGCCCTGGAGGAGTCCATCCGCCGGGCCAGGATCGTCCACCGCGAGCAGCGCCGCACCACCCACACCACCCAGGTCGTGCCCGGCGGCACGGTCACCGAGAAGTGGATCCCGGTCGAGCGCGTGGGGCTCTACGTCCCCGGCGGCCGCTCCGTCTACCCCTCGTCCGTCGTCATGAACGTCGTCCCCGCCCAGGAGGCCGGCGTCGAGGGCGTCGCGATCGCGTCGCCGCCCCAGAAGGAGTTCGGCGGCCTGCCCCACCCGACGATCCTCGCCGCCTGCGCGCTCCTCGGCGTCGACGAGGTGTACGCCGCCGGCGGCGCCCAGGCCATCGCCATGTTCGCGTACGGCACCGAAGGCACCGACGACACGCCCGGCTGCGCCCCCGTCAACCTGGTCACCGGCCCCGGCAACATCTACGTCGCCGCCGCCAAGCGCCTCCTCAAGGGCCGCATCGGCATCGACGCCGAGGCCGGTCCGACGGAGATCGCGATCCTCGCGGACTCCACCGCCGACCCGGTGCACGTCGCCGCCGACCTGATCAGCCAGGCCGAGCACGACCCGATGGCCGCCGCCGTCCTCGTCACCGACTCCGAGGAACTGGCCGAGGCCACCGAGGCCGAGCTGAAGACCCAGGTCGCCGCCAGCAAGCACATCGACGACCGGATCGTCCCGGCCCTGGCCGGCAGGCAGTCCGCGATCGTCCTCGTCAGCGACCTGGAGGACGGCCTCAAGGTCGTCGACGCGTACGGCGCCGAGCACCTGGAGATCCAGACCGCCGACGCCGCCGTACGCGCCGACCGTGTCCGCAACGCGGGCGCGATCTTCGTCGGCCCCTGGGCGCCCGTCTCCCTGGGCGACTACTGCGCCGGCTCCAACCACGTGCTGCCCACCGGCGGGTGCGCCTGCCACTCCTCGGGCCTGTCCGTGCAGTCCTTCCTGCGCGGCGTCCACATCGTGGACTACACCCGGGACGCCCTCGCCGAGGTCACCCACCACGTGGTCACCCTCGCCGAGGCCGAGGACCTGCCCGCGCACGGTGCCGCGCTCAAGGCCCGGTTCGGTTGGAAGGTGCCTGAAAGCAAGTGACCTCGAACGACACCATCCGGATCGACGACCTTCCGATCCGCGACGAGCTGAAGGGCAAGACGCCCTACGGCGCGCCCCAGCTCGACGTGCCCGTCCAGCTGAACACCAACGAGAACCCGTACCCGCTGCCCGAGCCTCTGGTGGCCCGGATCGCGGAGCGGGTCGCCGAGGCCGCCCGCGGCCTCAACCGCTACCCGGACCGGGACGCCATCGAGCTCCGTACCGAGCTCGCCCGCTACCTCACCCGTACCGGAAGGCACCCGATCACCCTCGAGAACGTCTGGGCCGCCAACGGCTCCAACGAGGTCCTCCAGCAGCTGCTGCAGACCTTCGGCGGCCCGGGTCGTACGGCCATCGGCTTCGAGCCCTCGTACTCGATGCACGCGCTGATCGCGCGCGGCACCGGCACCGGGTGGATCTCCGGCCCGCGCAACGGGGACTTCACGATCGACGTCGAGGCGGCCGAGAAGGCCATCGCCGAGAACTGCCCGGACGTCGTCTTCATCACCTCGCCCAACAACCCCACGGGCACCGCGGTAGAGGCCGAGACGGTCCTCGCGCTGTACGAGGCCGCCCAGGCCGCCAAGGCCGCGACCGGCGGGGCCTGTGTCGTCGTCGACGAGGCGTACGTCGAGTTCAGCCACCGGGACTCCCTCCTGCCACTGATCGAGGGCCGGCCGAACCTGGTCGTCTCCCGCACCATGTCCAAGGCCTTCGGCGCGGCCGGTCTGCGCCTGGGCTACCTCGCCGCGCACCCGGCCGTGGTCGACGCCGTGCAGCTCGTACGGCTGCCGTACCACCTCTCCGCCGTCACCCAGGCCACCGCCCTCGCCGCCCTGGAGCACACCGATACGCTCCTCGGGTACGTCGAGCAGCTCAAGACCGAGCGGGACCGCCTGGTCACCGAGCTGCGGGCGATCGGCTACGAGGTCACCGACTCCGACGCCAACTTCGTCCAGTTCGGCCGCTTCGACGGAGCCGACGGCTCCCACGCGGCCTGGCAGAAGATCCTCGACCGGGGCGTCCTGGTCAGGGACAACGGCGTACCGGGCCGGCTGCGGGTCACCGCCGGCACCCCCGAAGAGAATGACGCGTTCCTCGATGCGGTTCGCGCACTGAAGAAGGAGCAGAGCTCATGAGCCGCGTTGGAAGAGTCGAGCGCACCACCAAGGAGACCTCCGTCGTCGTCGAGATAGACCTCGACGGCACCGGAAAGGTCGACGTCGCCACCGGCGTCGGCTTCTACGACCACATGCTCGACCAGCTCGGCCGCCACGGTCTGTTCGACCTCACCGTCAAGACCGACGGCGACCTGCACATCGACTCGCACCACACCATCGAGGACACCGCCCTCGCCCTCGGCGCCGCCTTCAAGCAGGCGCTCGGCGACAAGGTCGGCATCTACCGCTTCGGCAACTGCACCGTCCCGCTGGACGAGTCGCTCGCCCAGGTGACCGTCGACCTCTCCGGCCGCCCCTACCTGGTGCACACCGAGCCCGAGAACATGGCGCCGATGATCGGCTCCTACGACACGACGATGACCCGCCACATCTTCGAGTCCTTCGTCGCGCAGGCGCAGATCGCGCTGCACATCCACGTGCCGTACGGGCGCAACGCCCACCACATCGTGGAGTGCCAGTTCAAGGCGCTGGCCCGAGCCCTGCGCTACGCCTCCGAGCGCGACCCGCGCGCGGCCGGCATCCTGCCTTCCACGAAGGGCGCGCTCTAACCCCATGACCGGCCTCTCCACCATCCTCATCGTCGTCGGGCTCTTCCTCGCCGGCGGTGTGTACTCCTTCTCCAAGCAGAAGCTGCCCAAGGGCGTGATCGTCGTCCTCGCCATCGCCTCCGCGATGTGCCTGGTCGCGGGCGTCCTTCGGATTCAGGGAATCTGGGAATGACCGGCATGAGCACTGCGAGTACTCCCAAGAAGGTCGTCGTCTTCGACTACGGCTTCGGCAACGTCCGCTCCGCCGAGCGGGCCCTCGCCCATGTCGGCGCCGAGGTCGAGATCACCCGCGACTACGACAAGGCCATGAACGCCGACGGGCTCCTCGTCCCCGGCGTCGGCGCCTTCTCCGCCTGCATGAAGGGCCTCAAGGAGGCGCGCGGCGAGTGGATCATCGACCGCCGGCTCTCCGGCGGCCGTCCCGTCATGGGCATCTGCGTCGGTATGCAGATCCTCTTCGCTCGTGGCATCGAGCACGGCGTGGAGACCGACGGCCTCGACGAGTGGCCCGGTACGGTCGAGCCGCTGAAGGCCCCGGTCGTGCCCCACATGGGCTGGAACACCGTCGAAGCGCCCGAGGACAGCGAGCTGTTCGCGGGCCTCGACGCCGACGCCCGGTTCTACTTCGTGCACTCCTACGCGGTGCGAGAGTGGAGCCTGGAGGTCGGCAACCCCAACATGCGTGCCCCCAAGGTCACCTGGGCCACCCACGGCGAGCCGTTCGTCGCGGCCGTCGAGAACGGTGCCCTGTGGGCGACCCAGTTCCACCCCGAGAAGTCCGGCGACGCCGGAGCACAGCTGCTCACCAACTGGATCGAGACCCTCTGATCATGGCTCAGAAGCTTGAACTCCTCCCCGCCGTCGACGTCCGCGACGGCCAGGCCGTCCGCCTTGTGCACGGCGAGTCCGGTACGGAGACCTCCTACGGCTCCCCGCTCGAGGCGGCCCTCGCCTGGCAGCGCTCCGGCGCAGAGTGGCTGCACCTGGTCGACCTCGACGCCGCCTTCGGCACCGGGGACAACCGTGAGCTGATCGCCGAGGTCGCCCAGGCCATGGACATCAAGGTCGAGCTCTCCGGCGGCATCCGCGACGACGCCTCGCTCGCCGCCGCCCTCGCCACCGGCTGCACCCGCGTCAACCTGGGCACCGCCGCCCTGGAGACCCCCGAGTGGGTCGCCAAGGTCATCGCGGAGCATGGCGACAAGATCGCGGTCGGCCTCGACGTCCGCGGCACCACGCTCCGCGGCCGCGGCTGGACCCGCGACGGCGGCGACCTCTACGAGACGCTCGCGCGCCTCGACTCCGAGGGCTGCGCCCGCTACGTCGTCACCGACATCGCCAAGGACGGCACGCTCCAGGGCCCGAACCTGGAGCTCCTGAAGAACGTCTGCGCCGCGACCGACAAGCCCGTCGTCGCTTCCGGCGGCGTGTCGTCCCTGGACGACCTGCGCGCCCTGTCCGGCCTGGTGCCGCTGGGTGTCGAGGGCGCGATCGTCGGCAAGGCGCTGTACGCCAAGGCGTTCACCCTGGAAGAGGCCCTGGAGGCGGTGGCTTCCGTATGACCGACGCCGTCCGCAAGGTGGTGACCGGCGCTCCCTGGGAGGAGCAGTTCGGCTACTCCCGCGCGGTGGAACTGCCGAACGGTCTGGTCCTCGTCTCCGGCTGCACGTCGGTGATCGGCGGCCAGATCGCCGGCGGAGGCCCGTACGAGCAGGCGATCAACTCCTTCAACGTGGCCTTCGACGCGCTCAAGAAGCTCGACCTGGGCCCGGAGGACGTCGTACGGACCCGGATGTACATCACCCACGCGCGGGACGTGGACGAGGTCGGCCGCGCCCACAAGGAGCTGTTCGAGGCCGTACGCCCGGCGGCTTCGATGATCATCGTGTCCGGCTTCGTCGACCCGAGCCTGGTCGTCGAGGTCGAGGTCGAGGCGTACAGGAGTGGTGCGGAATGAGCCTCGCCGTACGGGTGATCCCCTGCCTGGACGTGGACAACGGCCGGGTCGTCAAGGGCGTCAACTTCCAGAACCTGCGCGACGCCGGTGACCCCGTCGAGATGGCGAAGCTGTACGACGCCGAGGGCGCCGACGAGCTGACCTTCCTCGACATCACCGCCTCCTCCGGCAACCGCGAGACGACCTACGACGTGGTGCGCCGCACCGCCGAGCAGGTCTTCATCCCGCTGACGGTGGGCGGCGGCGTGCGCGCGGCGGAGGACGTCGACAAGCTGCTGCGCGCCGGGGCCGACAAGGTGGGCGTGAACACGGCCGCCATCGCCCGGCCCGAGCTGATCCGGGAGATCGCGGAGCGCTTCGGCCGCCAGGTGCTGGTGCTCTCGGTCGACGCCCGGCGTACGGCCTCCGGCTCCTTCGAGGTGACCACGCACGGCGGCCGCAAGGGCACCGGCATCGACGCCGTCGAGTGGGCGCACCGGGCCGCCGAGCTGGGCGCGGGCGAGATCCTGCTCAACTCGATGGACGCCGACGGCACGAAGGACGGCTACGACACCGAGATGATCGCGGCCGTGCGCAAGCACGTGACCGTGCCGGTGATCGCGAGCGGGGGAGCGGGCAAGCTCTCCGACTTCCCGCCGGCGATCGAGGCGGGCGCCGACGCGGTGCTCGCGGCCTCGGTCTTCCACTTCGGCGACCTGCGGATCTCGCAGGTCAAGGACGCGCTGAGGGAGGCGGGCCACCCGGTCCGCTGAGCCAGGCTCCAGGAAGGCCCCCGGAAGGGGGCCTTTCTCTTGGCCCGATGGGCAGGATTATTTGTGCAATTTCTGTTGCGCAAGATTCCTTTCGCATCTACGGTCGTGGTCATGACCTCGCAGGAGAACCGCCGGATCACCGACCTCGGGACCCTCAAAGCCATCTCGCACCCGTTGCGGATGCGCCTCTACCGCGCGCTCTTCGTGGCCCGTACCGCCACCGCGTCCCAACTCGCCGACCAGGTCGACGAGGCGGTCTCCCTCGTCAGCTACCACCTGCGCAAACTGGCCGAGCACGGCCTCATCGAGGAGGCCGAGGGGCACTCCGCCGACGGCCGCGAACGCTGGTGGCAGCCCAGCTCGTACGGCGTCAGCATCCGCGACGAGGACGTCCGGGGCACCCCCGAGCTGGCCGCCGCGAGCGACGCCCTCGGCCGCACCATCAACGAACAGCGGGCCGAACTCCACCGCCGCTTCCTCGACGAGCGGCTGACCTGGTCCGACGAGTGGCGCTCCGCCTCGATCAGCTCCGAGTGGCTGCCGCGTCTGACCGCCGCCGAACTCGCCGCGCTCGGCGAGGAGCTCGACGCGGTACTGCGGAAGTACGACACGCAGGCCCGGGCCGCCGAGCAGGCCGGCGACACCGAAGGCCGCGAGAACGTCGCCGTCCACCTCCACGGCTTCCCCTACCGCTCATGACGGCCACCGCGACCCTCCCCGCCGCCCGCCCCGCCCACCGCGACACCAACGTCCTGCGCTGGCTCGGCGCCTACACCGCCTCCACCCTCGGCGACAGCGTCTACCACCTCGCCCTCTCCTGGACCGCCGTCCGCGGCGGCACCCCCGCGGAGGCCGGGCTCGTCATGGCGGTCAGCGCCGTACCGCGCGCCCTGCTCATGCTCGGCGGGGGAGTGATCGCCGACCGCTTCGGACCGCGCCGGGTCGTCGTCCTCTCCGACACCGTCCGCTGCCTCGTCGTCCTCGGCGTGGCCGCGCTCCTCCTCCTGACCAGCCCGGCCCTCTGGGTGCTCGCCGCCGTCGCCCTCGTCTTCGGCACCGTCGACGCCCTCTTCCTGCCCGCCGTCGGCGCCCTGCCGCCCCGGATCGCCCCGCGTGACCAGCTCGCCCGTGTCCAGGGGATGCGTGGCCTCGCCTACCGCGCCGGACTCGTCCTCGGCGCCCCGCTCGGCGGCCTCGCCGTCGCGCTCGGCGGACCGGCCGCCGCGTTCGGAGCGGCCGGACTCCTCTTCGCGTTCTCCCTGCCGCTGCTCCTGAAGCTCCGGATCACCCCGCTGCCCGGCGACGAGCCCTCCCGCGACGGCACCGCGCTGCGCGACCTCGCCGACGGACTGCGCTACATCCGCCGCCACCGCGTCCTCGGCCCGCTGATGATCGTCGTCGCGCTCAGCGACCTCGGCTTCGTCGGCCCCCTCAACGTCGGCCTCGCGCTCCTCTCGGACGAGCGCGGCTGGGGCGCCTCGGGCATCGGCTGGGTCCTCGCCGGATTCGGTACGGGAGCGGGCGCCGCGTCCCTGCTGCTGACCGTACGAGGCCGGATACCCCGCGCCGGGGCCGTCATGGCCTGGACGATCACCCTCGGCGCGGGATCGATCGCCGCCCTCGCGTACGTACCGCAGCTGCCCGTCGCCGTGGCCGTGTCCGTCTCCGTCGGCCTGCTCGCCGGCCTCAGCGGCGCCCTGTGCGGCGCGCTCACCCAGACGGAGTGCGACCCCGCGTACCTCGGCCGGGTGACGGCCGTGTCCAGCTTCTTCAGCCTGGGCGTCGCCCCGCTGAGCTTCCCCCTCACCGGGGCGGCGGTGGGCCTGTGGGGACTCGGCCCGGTGTTCGTCGCGAGCGCGGCCGTCTGCGCGCTGGGCGGGGTGTACGGCCTCTCCGTACGGGCCCTGCGCCGCGCGGAACTGCCGGGGACGGCGCGGCGGGGCTGACCGCGCGCCTGGCTCACCCGGGGGCAGGGGCCCGGCTCCGGGATTCCAGGCCGGGCGGCCCCGGGATCCAGGTCTTTGCGGCCCCGGGATCCAGGGCCTGGGCGGCCCCGGATCCGCGCTCCGCGTCCTAGATCCCCAGCTGCTTCGCCTCATGCAGCCGGTCGATCGCGTCCTGCTCCCCGTCCACCTCCACCTTCGCCACGTCCTGGCGGCCGAAGACGAACATCGTCAGCTCACCCGGCTCGCCGGAGACCGTCACCACCGGCGTGCCGCGGTGCGCCACCGCCGTCTGCCCGTTCGGGCGGCGCAGCACCAGCCCCACCGGGGCCTTCCTGCCGAGGAGCCGCGCGCCCTTCTCCAGACGGGACCAGAGCGCGTCCGCGAAGACCGGGTCCAGCTCGCGCGGCGACCAGTCCGGCTGGGCCCGCCGGACGTCCTCCGCGTGGACGTAGAACTCGACGATGTTCGCCCCCTCGTCCACCTGCTTGATGGTGAACGGCGACATCCGCGGGGGACCCGTACGGATGAGCTGGATCAGCTCCTCGTACGGCTTCTCCGCGAACTCGGCCTGCACCCGGTCCAGGCGATCCTTCAGCGCCGGTACGAGCGTCCCGGCGGCCGCGTCCGGGCGGCGCTCGCGCACCACCACATGGGCCGCGAGGTCCTGGGTCCGCCAGCCCTCGCAGAGCGTCGCGGCATCGGGCCCGGCCGCCTCCAACAGATCGGCGAGCAACAGGCGTTCACGCTTGGCATGGGTCGACATACTCGCCAGCGTACGACCGGCTCGGCCGGTCCGCCCAGTGGACGTCCGCCGGACACACCCGCCGGCCACGGCACAATGGCCGCATGAGCAGCAATCTCGACCCGGCCATCGCCGCCCGCCTCAAGCGCAGCCCGGACGGACTCGTCCCGGCCATCGCCCAGCAGTACGACACCGGCGAGGTGCTCATGCTCGGCTGGATGGACGACGAGGCCCTCCACCGCACCCTCACCACCGGCCGCTGCACCTACTGGTCGCGCAGCCGCCAGGAGTACTGGGTCAAGGGCGACACCTCCGGCCACGTCCAGCACGTCAAGTCCGTCGCGCTCGACTGCGACGCCGACACCGTGCTCGTCAAGGTCGACCAGGTCGGCGCCGCCTGCCACACCGGCGCGCGCACCTGCTTCGACGCCGACGTGCTCCCGCTCTCCCAGTAAGGTCAGCCGCCATGGACCTCGAGACCTTCCGCAAGCTGGCGGCCGACCGCCGCGTGATCCCTGTCAGCCGCCGGCTCCTCGCGGACGGCGACACCCCGGTCGGGCTCTACCGCAAGCTCGCCGCCGAACGCCCCGGCACCTTCCTCCTCGAGTCCGCGGAGAACGGCCGTTCCTGGTCGCGCTACTCCTTCATCGGCGTCCGCAGCGACGCCACCCTCACCGTCCGGGGCGGTCAGGCGCACTGGCTCGGCACCCCGCCCGTCGGCGTCCCCACCGACGGCGACCCCCTGCAGGCGCTGCGCGCCACCGTCGAGGCCCTCCACACTCCCCGTGACCTGGCGTCCGGGATGCCGCCCTTCACCGGCGGCATGGTCGGCTACCTCGGGTACGACATCGTCCGCCGCCTCGAGCGCATCGGCGACTCCACCCGGGACGACCTGGAGCTCCCCGAGCTGACCATGCTGCTCACCAGCGACCTCGCCGTCCTGGACCACTGGGACGGCACGGTCCTGCTGATCGCCAACGCGATCAACCACAACGACCTGGAGACCGGCGTCGACGAGGCGTACGCCGACGCCGTCGCCCGGCTCGACACGATGGAGGCCGACCTGGCCCGCCCGGTGGCCAACCCGCCCGCCGCGCTGCCCGCCTCCGAGCTGCCGGAGTTCTCCGCCCTGTGGGGCGGCCCGGCCTACCAGGAGGCCGTCGAGGACATCAAGGAGCGGATCCGGGCCGGCGAGGCCTTCCAGGTGGTCCCCTCGCAGCGCTTCGAGACCCCGTGCCGCGCCTCCGCGCTCGACGTGTACCGGGTGCTGCGGGCCACCAACCCGTCGCCGTACATGTACCTCTTCCGTTTCGAGAACGGCTTCGACGTCGTGGGCTCGTCCCCCGAGGCGCTGGTCAAGGTCGAGGACGGGCACGCGATGCTCCACCCGATCGCCGGCACCCGGCACCGCGGCGCCACCCCGCAGGAGGACCACGACCTCGCGGAGGAGCTGCTCGCCGACCCCAAGGAGCGGGCCGAGCACCTGATGCTCGTCGACCTCGGCCGCAACGACCTCGGCCGGGTCTGCGAGCCGGGATCGGTGGAGGTCGTCGACTTCATGTCGATCGAGCGGTACTCGCACGTCATGCACATCGTGTCGACCGTGACCGGGCGGGTCGCGGAGGGGAGAACCGCCTTCGACGTCCTCACCGCCTGCTTCCCGGCCGGCACGCTCTCGGGCGCGCCGAAGCCGCGCGCCATGCAGATCATCGAGGAGCTGGAACCGTCCCGGCGCGGGCTGTACGGCGGGTGTGTCGGCTACCTCGACTTCGCCGGCGACTCCGACACCGCGATCGCCATCCGTACCGCGCTGCTCCGCGACGGCACCGCGTATGTGCAGGCCGGAGCCGGTGTCGTCGCCGACTCGGACCCGGTCGGCGAGGACAACGAGTGCCGCAACAAGGCGGCCGCGGTCCTCCGCGCCGTCCACACCGCCAACCGGATGAACGGCGCATGAGGGCGTAAGGGATAGTGGGGTACGTGAGTGCTGTTCCCGTACCCCAGCCCCGAGCCGCGCGCGCGGGCGCCGCGGCCGCCTCGTCCGGCGGCCGCCTCAGCCTGGCCGCGGCCCTTCTGCTCGGCGCCCTCGGTGCCACCGTCGTGCTGCTGTCCGCGGGCCAGATCTGGGCCGAGGGCACGGCGTCGGTCGGCGGCGGCACCGTGCCGGTCGAGGCCGACGGCGGCACCGTCACCGGTGTGCCGACCGCCCTCGCCATAGTCGGTCTGGCCGCGCTCGTCGCCGTCTTCGCCGTCCGCCGCGCCGGGCGCACCCTGGTCGCCGGCCTGCTCGCGCTCAGCGGCGCGGGCGCGGCGCTCGCCGCGTTCCTCGGCGCGTCCGACACCGACGCCCTGGACGCGGAGGCCGCGCGTATCACCGGAGACACGGCCGCCTCGGTGTCCGGCCTCACCCACACCGCCTGGCCGTACGTCACCGCCGCAGGAGCGCTGCTCATCCTCGTCGCGGGCCTGCTCGCCCTGCGGTACGGCAAGAGCTGGCCGGCGATGGGCGGACGCTACGAGCGCTCCGGCACGCCGCGTGCCGCGCGCAAGGCGCCCGGGGCCGGAGCCGCAGCCGGAGCCGCGTCCGACCGGCCGGAGGACCTGTGGAAGGCCCTCGACCGCGGCGAGGACCCGACGCACGAGGACTGAGCGCGGAGAGGTCGCGCGACGCGTGATCGTCCGGCCACCCCCGATTCATCCCCGCGCCCAGGTGTGCGGGACAATGTGGCACGAGTGTCCTCGCACGCGAGACCTCACCCGAGCCACCACCGAGCAACAGCAAACGAGGAGCAACTCATGGCGGGCAGCGCCCACGGACACACCCCGGCCGCCTGGACCGGTGTCATCATCTCCTTCATCGGCTTCTGCATCGCCGGAGTCTTCATGGTGGCGGCCAACCAGCCCGGCTTCTGGGCCGGCATGGGGGTCGTCCTCCTCGGCGGTGTCATCGGCCTCGCGATGAAGGTCGCCGGCCTCGGTATGCCGAAGGAGTCGGAGGCCGTGGTCGCGGCCCGCGACGCGGCGACCGCGAAGCTGCGCGCCTGAGTCGCGCGACGCCCGACACATGTGAAGGCGCAGTACGGCGATGCCGTGCTGCGCCTTCACGCGTCAGGAGCGACAATCACCGCGTGCACCCGAAGCCGCGGACTCCCGCCGTGACCGAAGACCCAGCCACCCCGCGCGCCGAGGCCGCAGCCGAGCCCGGCGCGACGGCGGGGGCCACAGCCGAGACCGCCCAGCCCGTTGTGGGCAACTGGTCCGCCACCGCGGGCCCACCCTCCACCCCCGCTCACGCGTCGCGGTCGCTCGCCCGGCGGCTCGTCGCGCCGGTCGGTGTGCTCGTCGGGGTCGGAGCCGCGTTCGGGTACGTCGGGAGCGTCGATCCCCATGAGCCCGGGCACTATCCGGTCTGTCCGCTGCTGCGGTTCACCGGGATCTACTGCCCTGGCTGCGGCGGGCTCCGCAGCGCCCACGCCTTCGTGCACGGCGAGCTCGGCGCCGCACTCGGGGCCAACGCGCTCGCCGTCGTCGGCTACGGGATCTTCGCCGCCGTCATGGTCCTCTGGCTGTTTCGCGCCGTACGCGGCGTGCCCATGAGGATCGCGATCGCCCCCGTCTGGTGGTGGGGGATCGGCGCCGTCCTCGCCGTTTTCACCGTGGTGCGGAACCTGCCGTTCGGCTCCGCGCTCGCCCCGTGACGGCTCCCGAGAATTCCCAGCAGGTGGGACGCACGTCGGCCGGATGCGGGTCCCACGCCCTCCTGCGGATACCATCGACATGGCTGAACCTGGTTCATCTTCACGAACGTCACCATCACCGTCCCGGAAGGGGGCCTCTCGCGTGAGTGTGCTCGACGAGATCATCGAAGGCGTGCGCGCCGACCTCGCAGAGCGGCAGGCGCGGGTCTCCCTCGACGAGCTCAAGGAGCGCGCCGCCAAGGCGCCGCAGGCCAAGGACGGCGTCGCCGCACTGCGCGGCGAGGGCGTCACGGTGATCTGCGAGGTCAAGCGCTCCAGCCCGTCCAAGGGCGCACTCGCCGCCATCGCCGACCCGGCCGGCCTCGCCGCCGACTACGAGGCGGGCGGCGCCGCCGTCATCTCCGTCCTCACGGAGGAGCGCCGCTTCGGCGGCTCGCTGGCCGACCTGGAGGCCGTCCGGGCCCGGGTCGACATCCCGGTCCTGCGCAAGGACTTCATCGTCACGGCGTACCAGCTGTGGGAGGCCCGGGCCTACGGCGCCGACCTCGCGCTCCTGATCGTCGCGGCCCTCGAGCAGGAGGCCCTGGTCTCCCTCATCGAGCGCGCCGAGTCCATCGGCCTCACGCCGCTGGTCGAGGTCCACGACGAGGACGAGGCCGAGCGGGCGGTCGACGCCGGCGCCCGGATCATCGGCGTCAACGCCCGGAACCTGAAGACCCTCAAGGTGGACCGCACGACCTTCGAGCGGGTCGCCCCGGAGATCCCGTCCGGCATCGTCAAGGTCGCCGAATCCGGCGTCCGCGGGCCGCACGACCTCATCGCGTACGCCAACGCGGGCGCCGACGCGGTCCTGGTCGGCGAGTCCCTCGTGACCGGCCGCGACCCGAAGGCCGCCGTCGCCGACCTCGTCGCCGCCGGTGCCCACCCCGCCCTCCGCCACGGGCGGAGCTGACCCCGCCTTGACTCCGCGCCGCGCCACGTCGACCGTCCCGGGCCACGCCGCCCGGGGCGCCGTCGGCGTGCCCGCGGTGACGGTCACCGAGCCGGCCGCCGGACGTGCGATGCGCACCCGGCTCCGTACCGCCGCAGCTCCCGCGCACGCCCCGCTGGCCCGGGGCTGCCGGCCGCGCGGCTGCCGGGCGCCCGCCCGGCGCGTCCACGGCCGTCGCGTGCGGTACGTGATCGGCAGCGAGCCCGGCCAGGTCAACGGGATGCGATGGCGCCGGCGCCCTGCGCGCACCTTCACGACGACCGCCGCTGCCTGACGGCTGCCCCCGAACGGAACGGCGCCCTGGCGGGCGCGTTCCGCCCCTGCGCCTGCCCTCCGCCCCGTGACCGCTCCGCCCTCGTGGGCGCCGGGCACCGGGAGCCTGGGCCCGGCAGGGGTGCCGTCCCGTGTGCCCACCCTCCCCCAGACTTCGTCCGGGGGGACCCCCACCGCCCAGCGGGACGATTGCCCACACGGGGGAGACGACGGCGACGGCGTTGCCGTACGTGAGGGAGTCGCGCGCATAACGTGACCATCATCAGCACGTCATCGGGGCACCCGCCCCGCGAGGAGCAACCGCATGTCCAGCGAGTTCTTCATTCCGGACCCCGAGGGTCGGATTCCCACCACCGAGGGTTACTTCGGTGCCTACGGCGGCAAGTTCATCCCCGAGGCGCTCGTCGCCGCCGTGGACGAGGTCGCCGTCGAGTACGACAAGGCCAAGACCGACCCCGAGTTCGCCCGCGAGCTCAACGACCTCATGGTCAACTACACCGGCCGCCCGAGCGCCCTCACCGAGGTCCACCGGTTCGCCGAGCACGCCGGCGGAGCCCGGGTCTTCCTCAAGCGCGAGGACCTCAACCACACCGGCTCGCACAAGATCAACAACGTGCTCGGTCAGGCTCTGCTCACCAAGCGCATGGGCAAGACCCGCGTGATCGCGGAGACCGGAGCCGGTCAGCACGGCGTCGCCACCGCCACCGCATGCGCCCTCTTCGGGCTCGAGTGCACCATCTACATGGGCGAGATCGACACCCAGCGCCAGGCGCTGAACGTCGCCCGGATGCGCATGCTCGGCGCCGAGGTCGTCCCGGTGAAGTCCGGCAGCCGCACCCTGAAGGACGCCATCAACGAGGCGTTCCGCGACTGGGTCGCCAACGTCGACCGGACCCACTACCTGTTCGGGACCGTCGCAGGACCGCACCCGTTCCCCGCCATGGTCCGCGACTTCCACCGCGTCATCGGCGTCGAGGCCCGCCGCCAGATCCTGGAGCGCGCCGGCCGCCTCCCCGACGCGGCGATCGCCTGCGTCGGCGGCGGATCCAACGCCATCGGCCTCTTCCACGCCTTCCTCCCCGACGCCGACGTCCGCCTCATCGGCTGCGAGCCGGCCGGGCACGGCGTCGAAACGGGCGAGCACGCGGCCACCCTGACCGCCGGCGAGCCCGGCATCCTGCACGGCTCGCGGTCGTACGTCCTCCAGGACGACGAGGGCCAGATCACCGAGCCGTACTCCATCTCGGCCGGCCTGGACTACCCGGGCATCGGCCCGGAGCACGCGTACCTCAAGGACAGCGGCCGCGGCGAGTACCGCGCCGTCACCGACGACGCGGCCATGCAGGCCCTACGGCTGCTCTCCCGTACCGAGGGCATCATCCCGGCCATCGAGTCTGCCCACGCCCTCGCGGGCGCGCTGGAGGTCGGCAAGGAGCTGGGCCCCGAGGGGCTGCTCGTCGTCAACCTCTCCGGGCGCGGCGACAAGGACATGGACACGGCCGCCCGCTACTTCGGGCTGTACGACACCGACGCGGCCCCCGTCGAGGCCGACGCCGCCGCCGAGGACGGCGCGGGCGAGATCCGGAGGGACACCAAGTGAGCGGGAACATTCAGCTGCTCAGCGACACCCTGGCCAAGGCCAAGGCCGAGAACCGCGCGGCTCTCATCGCCTACCTCCCGGCCGGATTCCCGACCGTGGACGGCGGCATCGAGGCGATCAAGGCCGTCTTCGACGGCGGCGCCGACATCGTCGAGGTCGGGCTCCCGCACAGCGACCCGGTCCTGGACGGCCCCGTCATCCAGACGGCCGACGACATCGCCCTGCGCGGCGGCGTCCGGATCGCCGACGTCATGCGCACGGTGCGCGAAGCCTTCGCCGCCACCGGGAAGCCGGTGCTGGTCATGACGTACTGGAACCCGATCGACCGCTACGGCGTCGAGCGGTTCACCGAGGAGCTGGCCGCGGCCGGCGGCGCGGGCTGCATCCTGCCCGACCTTCCGGTCCAGGAGTCCGCGACCTGGCGCGAGCACGCCGAGAAGCACGGTCTCGCCACCGTCTTCGTCGTCGCGCCGAGCAGCAAGGACGCGCGGCTCGCCACCATCACGGCAGCCGGCTCCGGCTTCGTCTACGCCGCCTCGCTGATGGGCGTCACCGGCACCCGCGAGTCGGTCGGTGCCGAGGCCGCCGATCTCGTCCGCCGCACCCGCGCCACCTCCGACCTCCCCGTCTGCGTCGGACTCGGCGTCTCCAACGCCGAGCAGGCCAAGGAGGTCGCGGCCTTCGCCGACGGCGTCATCGTCGGCTCCGCGTTCGTCAAGCGGATGCTCGACGCCGACGACGAGGCGGCCGGGCTCGCCGCCGTAAGGGAACTGGCGGGCGAACTCGCCGAGGGCGTGCGGCGCGTTTCGTAACCCGAATGGGTGGATCTGTGACCGGGGAGGCGCGTACGCGCCTCCCCGGTTCGTTGCTGAGGGCGTGAGCCAGAAGAACAGTGACGGGAAAGGGAGCGCGCGGGAGCGCCTCCAGCAGCAGCGCGAGCGAGAGAAGGCCCGGGATAAGCAGCGGCGCGTCCTGATCGTGTCGGCCGCGGTCGTCGGCGTCCTCGGCCTGGCCGCGGTCGTCGGAGTGATCGCCGCCAACAGCGGGGACAAGGACAGCGGCTCGGACAAGGCGGGCCCGGTCGTGGCCCCGACGGGCGCGATCGAGGGCGACAAGCCGGCCGTCCCGACGGGGAAGTCGGACGCCCCGTCGACGCTGGCGATCTGGGAGGACTTCCGCTGCCCGGCCTGCGCGTCCTTCGAGAACGCCTTCCGGGACACCATCCACGAGCTCGAGGCCTCCGGCGCGCTCAAGACGGAGTACCACCTCGCCACCCTCATCGACGGGAACATGGGCGGCAGCGGCTCCCTGCGCGCGGCGAACGCCGCCGCGTGCGCCCAGGACGCGGGAAAGTTCACCGCGTACCACGACGTGCTGTACATCAACCAGCCGCCGGAGACCGACGACGCCTTCGGCAGCAACGACAAGCTGATCGAGCTCGCGGCGAAGGTGCCGGGGCTCGACACGCCGGCCTTCCGCAGCTGTGTCGAGGACGGCACGCACGACAGCTGGGTGGGGAAGTCGAACGACGCCTTCCGCAGCAGCGACTTCCGGGGCACACCCTCCGTGCTGCTCAACGGAGAATCGATCTTCCCGAACAAGGGGGACGAACAGATCTCCCCGGAGAACCTGAAGAAGTGGGTCGCCGAGGCGAACAAGGGCAAGAAGCCGGGCACGGCCTCGCCCACGAGCTGACACCCCCGGCGTTCCTCCTTCGGTGCCTTAGTTACGCAGACGTTGTCGGGTGGGCTGCCGCGTCACCCGCCCGGCAAGGTAGCGTCGGTTCTGCCATGGACCTTGCCTACATTCCCAGCCCGTCGACCGGAGTCCTGAACCTCGGACCGGTTCCGCTGCGCGGCTATGCCTTCTGCATCATCATCGGTGTCTTCGTCGCCGTCTGGTACGGCAACAAGCGCTGGATCGCCCGGGGCGGCAAAGCCGGCACCGTGGCCGACATCGCCGTCTGGGCGGTGCCTTTCGGCCTCGTCGGCGGCCGGCTCTACCACGTGATCACCGACTACCAGCTGTACTTCAGCGAGGGTGAGAACTGGGTCGACGCCTTCAAGATCTGGGAGGGCGGCCTCGGCATCTGGGGCGCCATCGCGCTCGGCGCGGTGGGCGCCTGGATCGGCTGCCGCCGGCGCGGCATCCCGCTGCCGGCGTACGCGGACGCCATCGCGCCCGGTATCGCCTTCGCCCAGGCCATCGGCCGCTGGGGCAACTGGTTCAACCAGGAGCTGTACGGCAAGCCGACCACCCTTCCGTGGGGTCTGGAGATCTCCGCCGGCGCGAACCGTGAGGAAGGGATCTACCACCCGACCTTCCTGTACGAGTCGCTGTGGTGCATCGGTGTCGCGCTCCTGGTCATCTGGGCCGACCGCCGCTTCAAGATGGGCCACGGCCGGGCTTTCGCGCTGTACGTCGCCGCGTACTGCACGGGCCGGGCGTGGATCGAGTACATGCGGGTCGACGAGGCGCACCACGTCCTCGGCCTGCGGCTGAACGTCTGGACGGCGATCGTCGTCTTCGTCCTGGCCGTCGCCTACATCGTGATCTCGTCGCGGGTCCGCCCGGGACGGGAGGAGATCGTGGAGCCGGATCGGGACAAGCCCGCGGTCGAGAAGGGCGCGACCGACAAGGACGGTGAGGGCTCCGAGGCCGACGCCTCCGTGGAGGAGCCCGAGGACGCGCCGGGGACCCTCAGCGAGGAGTCGACCGACGAGCCGGCCGGGAACGGCGCGGGCAAGGGCTGACCGACCCGTCGGCATCGCATGCGTGGGGCCGCCCCGGACCGAGAAGGTCCGGGGCGGCCCCATGTCGTGCCGTACCGCCCCTCAGGCCCTTGCCGCCAGGGTCAGGATGCGACGGGCGCCCTCCACGACCGCCGCGTCGATGAAGCGGCCGTCCGGGAGGGCGAGGGCACCCTCCGTCGTCTCCGCGGCCTTGACGACCTCCTCGGCCGCGGCGACCTCGTCGGGGTTCGGGAGGTACGCCTGCTCGATGACCGGGAGCTGGCGGGGGTGGATCGCCGCCCGGCCCATGAAGCCCAGGGCGCGGCCCCGCGCACAGCTCGCCGCCAGGCTGTCCAGGTCGCGGATGTCGGGGTGGACCGACTGGGCCGGGGGCGGGAGGGCCGCCGCGCGGGCGGCGACCACGAGACGGCTGCGCGGCCAGTCCAGTCCGCATTCGTCCCGCACTCCCAGATCGGCGCGGAGATCCGCCTCCCCGAGGGCGATGCCGTGGACGGCGGGGTCGGCCGACGCGATGGCATAGGCGTGCTCGAGCGCCAGGGCGTTCTCCAGGAGCGGGAAGAGCGGGATGCCGGGGACCGCTCCGGCGATCCGGTGGATGTCAGTGGCGTGTGTCACCTTGGGAACACGGAAGCCGCTGAGCCCGGGGAGGGGCGCCAGAGGGGGGATGTCGTGTGGTGCGTGGATGCGGACATGGACCGGAACGGGGTGCGGGTCCGTCAGCAGGTCGACGGTGGCGGCCAGGGCGTACGCCTTGCGCTCCGGCGCCACCGCGTCCTCCAGATCGACGATCACCACGTCCGCGCCGGAGACCAGGGCCTTCTGGACGACGGCGGGGCGGTCCCCGGGGGCGTACAGCCAGGTGAGGGGGAAGGGCGTACCGCTCATACGGCTCCTTCGCTTCGCAGGGCGCCGATCTCGGCCGGGGAGAGACCGACCTCGGCGAGGACCTCGGCCGTGTCCGCGCCGTGCGGCCGGCCGGCCCAGCGGATCCCGCCGGGCGTCTCGGAGAGCCGGAAGAGGACGTTCTGCATACGGATCGGGCCCAGCTCGGGGTCCGGGACCTCGGTGACGGTGTCCAGCGCGCGGTACTGCGGATCGGCCATCACGTCCCGGATGTCGTAGACGGGCGCGATCGCGGCCTCCGCCTTCTCGAAGGCGGCCATGGCCTCGTCGCGGGTGTGGCGGGCGATCCAGGAGCCGACCGCGTCGTCGAGGACGTCCGCGTGGGCGGCCCGGCTCGCCCCGTCGGCGAACCAGTGCTCGTCGATCAGCTCGGGGCGGCCGACGAGCCGCATCACGCGTTCGGCGATCGACTGGGCGGAGGTGGAGACGGCGACCCAGGAGTCGTCGGCGGTGCGGTACGTGTTGCGCGGGGCGTTGTTGCGGGAGCGGTTGCCGGTGCGGGGCTGGACGTAGCCGAGTTGGTCGTACCAGAGGGGGTGGGGTCCGATGACGGAGAGCATCGGTTCGATGATCGCCATGTCGACGACCTGGCCGCGGCCGGTCGTGGTCCTTGCGGTGAGCGCGGTCATCACCGCGTACGCCGTCGCCAGGGCGGCGATCGAGTCGGCCAGACCGAAGGGGGGAAGGGTGGGCGGGCCGTCCGGCTCGCCGGTGATCGAGGCGAAGCCGCTCATCGCCTCGGCGAGGGTGCCGAAGCCGGGACGGTGGGAGTACGGGCCGAACTGGCCGAAGCCGGTGACCCGGGCCAGGACCAACTCCGGGTTGACGGTGGACAGTTCCTCCCATCCCAGACCCCAGCGTTCGAGGGTGCCGGGGCGGAAGTTCTCGACGATCACATCGGCGTCGGCGGCGAGCCGCAGGAGGGTGTCCCGGCCGCCGGGGGTGGAGAGATCGAGGGTGATGGTCCGCTTGTTGCGGCCGAGGACCTTCCACCACAGACCGACACCGCCCTTGGCCGGGCCGTGGCCACGGGAGGGGTCGGGCTTGCGGGGGTGCTCGATCTTGATGACGTCCGCGCCGAAGTCTCCGAGCATCATCGCCGCGAGAGGCCCGGCGAAGAGCGTGGCGAGATCGAGGACCCGCAGGCCCTGGAGAGGGGAAGGAGTGGCGGAGCGGGTCATACGGCGTCGACCTCCTGGCCGGTGAGAGAGCCGTCCGCCGCATCGATCTCCGAGCGGTACGGCATCGACGACGAGGCGCCTTCGCGCTGGACGGAGAGCGCGGCGGCGGTCGAGGCCCAGGCCAGGGCCTCGCGCACCGCACGGCCCTCGCCGAGGGCGACCGCGAGGGCGCCGACGAAGGTGTCCCCGGCGGCGGTCGTGTCCACGGCCCGGACACGGGGGGCGGGCACGGCGAAGGGTTCGCTGTCGCGGGCGGCGTGCAGGCTGCCGGCCGCGCCCAGGGTGATGACCACCTCGGGGACGAGGGTGAGCAGCGCGGCGGCGGCCGCGTGCGGATCCGCGATCCCGGTGAGCGCGGCGGCCTCGTGCTCGTTGGGGACCAACAGATCGGTGGCGGCGAGGAGTTCGGGGGGCAGCGGCTGGGCGGGGGCGGGGGTGAGGACGGTACGGACGCCGAGCCGACGGGCTGTGGTGGCGCCCTCCGTCACGACGGAGAGGGGGAGTTCGAGCTGGAGGAGCAGCGCGTCAGCGGTGGCGATCAGCGCCTCGTCGCCGTGGTCGAGGGAGGTGAGGGTGCCGTTGGCGCCGGGGACGACGACGATCGCGTTGCCGCCCTCGTCGTCGACGACGATGTGCGCGGTGCCGGAGGGGCCCTCGGCGGTGCGCAGCAGGTCGGTGTCGACCCCGGACCCCTCCAGCGCGGCCCGGAGCCGTACACCGAAGTCGTCGGCACCGACCGCGCCGATCATCGACACATCGGCGCCGGCCCGGGCGGCGGCGACGGCCTGGTTGGCGCCCTTGCCGCCGGGGATCGTACGGAACTCCCGGCCGGTGACGGTCTCTCCGCGGGCGGGGGCCTTCGGGACGAAGGCGACGAGGTCCATGTTGGTGCTGCCGAGCACCACGATGCTGGTCATGGGCGTACTGCCTCCAGATACGTCAGTTCGGCCAAGGTGTCGAAGCCGATGCCGTCGAAGGACGGGATCGAGGTCGACAGCCGGTTCTTGAGGGGGGAGGTCCAGCGCTCGGGCAGCCGGTCGGGGTGGCCGGTGAGCAGACCGGCGACGGAACCGGCGGTGGCGCCGTTGGAGTCGGTGTCCCAGCCGCCGGAGACCGCCGCGCAGATGGAGCGCGAGAAGTCGCCGTCGGCGTGGGTGAGCGCGGCGGCGAGGACGGCGGCGTTGGGGACGGCATGGACCCAGTGATACCCGCCGAGGGTGGTGTGGAGCCGGTCCACCACGGCGTCGAAGTCAGGGGTGTCGCGAGCGGATCCGATGCCGAGACGGACGGCGGCGGCGAGCCGGGAGCGGGGCGGGACGACGGACAGCCCGTCGGCGAGGGCCCGGTGGACGTCGGCCGTGCCGGTGGCGGCGGTGGCGATCGTCGCGGCGACGAACATCGCGCCGTAGATCCCGTTGGCGGTGTGGGTGAGCGCCGCGTCCCGGTACGCCTGCGCGGCGGCGCCGGCCGGGTCGCCGGGGTGGGTCCAGCCGTGGACGTCGGCCCGGATCTGGGAGCCGATCCACTCGCGGAAGGGGTTGCGGTGGACGGCGGTCAGCGGGGGTTCGACGCCGTCGAGGAGGTTGCGGTAGGCGACGCGCTCGGCCGTGAAGGTGCGGCCGGCGGGGAGTTCGTCGAGCCAGAGACGGGCGACGTCGGCGGTGGTGAAGTCGCGGCCGTGGCGCTGGAGGAGGAGCAGGTCGAGGAGGGGGTAGTTGAGATCGTCGTCCTCGGGCATCCCGTCGATGTTCTCGGCGAGGGAGGTGGCGGCGGACCGACGGTTCCAGGGGTGGGCGGCGAGGAGGTCACGAGGGACGCCGACTTCGGTGAACCAGGTGGTGAGGGGCCAGTTGCCGGCGGCACGGGCGAGGGCGCGGATGGCGGGAAGGGGGAGCTTCTCGACGGGCTTGCCGAGCAGACACCCGGCGGCCCGACCGAGCCAGGAGGCGTGGAGCCGGTCGAGCAGGGGGTTCTCCCCTGGGGGCGGCGGCGCTTCGTGGGCGGGAGGCACGGGGCGGGGGGTCGTCGATGCCTGGATGGCCGGGAGGGTCGTGGGTTCGTGCGGGGTCAGGGGGCTCGGGAGCGTCGACAGCTCGTCCAGGAGGTGTTCTGCCAACGGGCGCAGGTCCGGGCGCGGGGTCGGGGACGCGCCCGCCGTCGACGGGGCGGGCCGGCCGCCGGCCGCGTGCCAGCGGGCGGCGATCGCGGAGGCGTCGCGGCCGTCCTCCGCGGCCTGGCGGAGTTCGTGGCCGACGAGATCCTCCGGCTGGACCCAGGTGACGCGCAGGTTCATCGGGCTGTGCTCGTCAGCGCCGCGTACGCCGACTCGTGCGCCCGGCGGCGGGCCGTGTCGCGGGCGAAGACCTCGCGCGCGACCGCCGTCAGCGCCTGCGCCGGGGCGTGCAGATCCAGCCTGCTCGCCTCCGCCACCTGCTTCGACCAGTCGGACGGGACGGCCGACTCCCCTCGCAGCGCACCGACGATCGCCCCCGCCATCGTCGCGATCGAGTCGCAGTCGCGGCCGTAGTTGACCGAGCCCAGGACCGTACGCCGGTAGTCGCCCTCCCCGACCAGCAGCATCCCCAGCGCGATCGGGAGCTCCTCGATCGCGTGGAGCCGCGACGGGCGGCGCGCGTCCAGTGAGGGCGCGCGGTAGTCCGGGCCCACCGTGTCGAACGGCGCCACCGCCTTGCGGAGGGGGACCAGGGCGGTCTCGAAGTCCGTGTGCCGGGAGGCGACTTCGCACACCGACTCGACAGCTGCGCGGGTGCCGTCCTTCGCCAGGGAGAGAGCGCTGGTCACGACCGACTCCGGGGTCGCGCCCGGCACGCACGCCGCCGCCACCGCGGCCGCGAACACGCCAGCCGCCTCCCGCCCGTACGACGACTGGTGTGGCGCCGAGACGTCGAGCGCCTCCGCGTACGCGCCCGTCGGGTTCGCTGCGTTGACCAGGCCGACCGGCGCCATGTACATCGCCGCACCGCAGTTGACGATGTTTCCGCTGCCCGCCTCGCGCGGGTCGACATGGCCGTAGTGGAGCCGCGCCACGAGCCACTTCTCGGCGAGGAAGATCCGCTGGAGCGGGAGGGCTTCCGCCTCCAGCTCCGGGATCCAGCGCGGGGTGGAGAGGAGATCGGGGACGAGGTGCTCCGCCACGGCGTACGCGTCGAGGTGGTCGCGGACCTTCTCGTACACCCTGATCAGGGCGTGGGTCATCAAGGTGTCGTCGGTGACGTGCCCGTCGCCCTTGTGGTACGGCGCGATGGGGCGCGCCGTGCGCCAGGCGTCGCCGTTCCAGGGGCCGACGATGCCGGTGACCCGGCCGCCGTGGCGCTCCAGGATCTGTTCGGGGGTGTAGCCCTCGACGGGGCCGCCGAGGGCGTCGCCGACCGCGGCCCCGAGGAGACTGCCGGTGATCCGGTCATCCAGTGTGGGTGTCATGCCGGAATTGTCCACCCGGGGTGGCCAGTTCCGTGTCTCCCAGCAGCCCGGCGAGTTCGACGAGGTCCGTGCCGGCGAGACGGGGGAGCGCGCAGCCTGCGAGCGTGCGGCAGGCGTCGCGCCAGGTGGCGGGGAGGGAGTCGGCTCCGCCGAGCGCGCCGGTGAGCGCGCCCACGAGCGCCGGGGCGGAGTCCGCGACACGTGAGAGGCAGGCTGCGGCCGGGATCGCCGCGGACGCCTCGCCGCGGGCGGCGGTGGCGAGGGCGAGGGCGACCGGGACGGTCTCGGCGGCGGCGATGCCGTAGCTGTAGACGTGGTCGACGATCTGGTGCTCCAGGAGGGGGACGAGTCCGAAGGCGCTCGTCGCGTCCTGCGCCATCTTGACGGCCTGCTGGGCGTTGCGGCCGATCTCGGTGGCGGCCGGGAGTTGGGCGAGGGCGGCCTCGACGGCCTCGTCGACCGTCGCCCCGCCGAGGGCCGCGGCGATCGCCGCAGCCATCGCGCGGGCGCCGTGGACGCCGTCGCCGTCCTGGGTGTACCGGGCGTCGAACTCGGCGAGTTCGGCGGCGGCGGACGGATCTCCGGGGTGGACGAGGGCGAGCACGGCGGCGCGGACGCAGGCGGCGTCGTCGAAGTAGTGCGGGTTGTCGTGGCCGGTGGCGGGCGGGCGTAGACCGGTGGCGAGGTTGCCGAGGCCGGCGCGGACGGAGATCCGGGCGCGGAGGGGCAGTACGGCGGACTCCACCTCGGGGGCGCGGTCGGCAGCGGCGGCGACCTGGCTCGCGAGGGAGTTCCAGGCGAGGTCGACGGCGGCGCGGAGGCGGCGTTCCGGGGGGAGGGTGGTGAAGAGGGGGCCGGTGGCGGCGAGGACCGCCTCGGCGGTGAAGACCGCCCACTCGGCGTCGTCGGAGGGGCCGAGGCGGAGGGGCTCGGGGGGCTGGTTGAGGGCGATGGGGACGGGGAGCGTGGTGGTGGCGTTCTGTTCGGCGAAGGTGTCGAGCTCGCGGGTGAGGCGGCGGGTCCATTCGGGCATGCGGGCGGCGCGGTGCCTGGCTGCGGGCCAGCCGGCGGCGTCGCCTGCGGCGAGGCCGAGGAGGAGGCCGGCGATCGCCTCGCGGCGCGCGGGGGCGCCGGGGCTTGGGGTGGCACCCCGGGCACCGGTTGCAGCGCGGGTGTTGTGGGCGGCCCCCACGGCCCCGTCTGCGGCAACGGCCCCGTGCGCGGCCCTCAGGCCCTCGTGCGCGCCGTCCTCGTACGGGACACCCGGTCTCGTGGGCTGTGCCCACCTTCCCCCGGAGCTGCCTCCGGGAGGTGCCCCCACCCCTGCGGAACGACTGCCCACAGCCGTGGCGGTACCGGTAGGGGCTGTGGGGGCGGAGAGGGTGCCGGCAGCGGTGGCGGTACGGGCGGTGGGGGCGGGGGCTTGCCGGGGTGTCGGTCCTGCCGAGCCGTAGGCGCGGTGGGTGGGGTTCGTCTGGGTCATGCCGCCTCCTCCTCGTCCGCTGTCAGGAGGTCCGCGATGTCCAGGACGTGGTAGCCGCGCATCGAGGGGAGGCAGCTGCCCGTCACCGGGGCGATCGCCATCGCCCATTCCTCCGGGATCGCCGACATGCCCGAGGCGGCGCCCGCCAGCGCGCCGGCGACCGCTGCCGTGGTGTCGGCGTCGCGGCCCATGTTGACCGCGGTCAGGACCGCCGTACGGAAGTCGCCGCGGGCCGCCGCGAAGGCGCCGAAGGCGAGGCCCACCGCCTCCGGGGCCAGGTCCGTCCAGGGGTAGCCGCCGATGACGACCGCCGAGCGGACCGTCCGTTCGCGGGCCAGCGGGTCCGGCTCGAGACGCTGCGCGGCGACCACCGCACGGCGCATCGAGCGGGCCGTCCAGGAGTCCATCGGGACGACCGAGAGCGCCGCCGCGATGATCGAGGTCACCGACGCGCCGGCCATCGCCGCCGCGACGCCCGCTGCGACCGCCTGGCCGCCGTAGATGCCCTCGCCGTCGTGGCTGACGGTGCCGTCGATGGCGACCAGCCGGGCCGCCTCCGACGGTCGTCCGGCCGCGAAGACGCCGAACGGGGCGGCCCGCATGGCCAGTCCGTCCGACCACGCGTGGCGGTGCTGGGCCGAGATCGGGGCCGCCAGGCCGCGGCGGAGGTTCTCCAGCGTGCCCCGCTCGCTGAACCCCGCGCCGCGGAAGGGCCCTTCGTCGAGGTCGGCGATCCAGTGGTGCCAGGCCCGTTCCACATGCCGGACGGTCAGGGCCGAGCCGTGCCGGGCGAGCAGCAGGCCCGAGAAGATCGCGTACTCCGTGTCGTCCGTGCCGGCCGGACTGTCCGTCACGAAGCCCTCGATCCGGCCCCAGCGGCGGCGGATCTCCGAAGGGCGCAGGTTCTCGGCCGGTGCGCCGAGCGCGTCTCCGACCGCGAGGCCGAGCAGCGCACCCCTGGCGCGCTCGCGCGTATCGCATCCCATCTCTCTCGTCCGGCTCACCATCTCGCACCCCTTTCACGGTTCCTGAATCTGTGCCACGTGGGGGAGGCGATGACGTCGCAGAAACGTCTCTGTCACCCGGCTGACACCACGGAAGAGCGCAGGCGAATCGGTGAGGTGGGCCTTACTAAGTACGGCCTGCCTTGCTGGCGGGCCCCTTACATCGCGCGTATTTTCGAGGTGTTGGGGGTGGCGGGTGCAACCCGGCCCGCCGAAGAACAGGGGAGAAGCATGTCCATCATCGAAGTCCACGCGCCACTGCACGAGGCCCACCGCGACAACCACACCCACCGCGATGTGAACGGCGGCTGGCTGCGCCCCGCGGTCTTCGGCGCGATGGACGGACTGGTCTCCAACCTCGCCCTGATGACCGGTGTCGCGGGCGGCGCGGTCTCGCAGCAGACGATCGTCATCACCGGCCTCGCCGGACTCGCGGCGGGCGCCTTCTCCATGGCGGCCGGCGAATACACCTCCGTCGCCTCGCAGCGTGAGCTCGTCCAGGCGGAACTGGACGTCGAGCGCCGTCAGTTGCGCAAGCACCCCATCGACGAGATGGAGGAGCTCGCCGCGCTGTACGTCTCCCGGGGCGTCGAGCCCGCGCTCGCCCGCGAAGTCGCCATGCAGCTCTCCCGCGACCCGGAGCAGGCGCTGGAGATCCATGCCCGCGAGGAGCTGGGCATCGACCCCGACGACCTGCCGTCGCCGACGATCGCCGCGGTGTCCTCGTTCGCTTCGTTCGCGCTCGGCGCCCTGCTTCCCGTACTGCCGTATCTGCTCGGTGCGACCGCTCTGTGGCCCGCCGTGCTGCTCGCGCTCGTCGGGCTCTTCGCCTGCGGCGCGCTGGTGGCCCGGGTGACGGCCCGCAGCTGGTGGTTCAGCGGGCTGCGCCAGCTCGTCCTCGGCGGCGCGGCCGCGGCCGTCACGTACGGACTCGGCATGCTCTTCGGAGCGGCGCTCTGACCTCGTAGCCGGACCCGGAAGGCTCTCGCCTGCGGCGGACGGCCTTGCGCTCCGACCTCGTGGCCGGACCCGGAAGGCCCTCGCCCTGCGGCGAGGGCCTTCTCCGTGCATGCTGGCTGTGACGTATATCCCCTGGGCGGACGGCCGCTCCGATGAGACACTATGCACAGCGCGACATACCTAGCCGTTACTCGGCGGTTTCGAATCCATGACCACCGGGCATGAGGCGTAAGCGCCGCGGGCAATGAGGCCCGCTCTGCGACGGGTCGCCGGAGACCCCCGGAACATCGATCCGTCCCCTCGGGGCACCCGCTGTCCCCATGTCACACAGGTGAACCCACGCCACCGCTCCGTGTCAGCGGTGTCCGCATGTTGGAATGCGCTATCCGCTTCGCGAGAAGCCAGCCATCATGTAACCTGCACGAAATTTCGCGGAGGGCCAACGTCGTCCCTCGGCAGTTGCTCCCCCAGACACCGTCTGGGAGGTGCCCCCAGCCACGACGACGACGGGAGAGCCGATGCGTTCCGACGCCTGGTCGCCCATGGACGGTCGCCCCGCTCCGCAGGGGATGTACGACCCCCGTAACGAACACGACGCCTGTGGTGTCGGGTTCGTGGCCACCCTTACCGGTGTAGCCAGCCATGCGCTGGTCGAGCAGGCGCTGACCGTACTGCGCAATCTCGAGCACCGAGGCGCCACCGGCTCCGAGCCCGACTCCGGAGACGGCGCCGGCATCCTGTTCCAGGTCCCGGACGCCTTCCTGCGCGAGGTCACCGACTTCGAGCTCCCCGCCGCCGGCGCCTACGCCGTCGGTATCGCCTTCCTCCCTGCCGACGGCTCCGCACAGGCCGTCTCACAGATCGAGACGATCGCGTCCGAGGAGGGTCTGAACGTCCTCGGCTGGCGCGAGGTCCCCGTCGCCCCCGAGCTGCTCGGCGCCTCCGCCCGCTCCACCATGCCGGTCTTCCGCCAGCTCTTCGTCGCCGACGGCAGCAGCGAGGGCATCGCGCTGGACCGCAAGGCGTTCGTGCTGCGCAAGCGTGCCGAGCGCGAGGCCGCGACGTACTTCCCCTCGCTCTCCGCCCGCACCATCGTCTACAAGGGCATGCTGACCACCGGCCAGCTGGAGCCCTTCTTCCCGGACCTGTCGGACCGCCGCTGCGCCAGCGCCGTGGCCCTGGTCCACTCCCGGTTCTCCACCAACACCTTCCCGAGCTGGCCGCTCGCCCACCCGTACCGCTTCGTCGCGCACAACGGCGAGATCAACACGGTCAAGGGCAACCGCAACTGGATGGTGGCCCGCGAGTCCCAGCTCGCCTCCGACCTCTTCGGCGAGGGCAAGCTCGACCGCATCTTCCCGGTCTGCACCCCGGACGCGTCCGACTCCGCCTCCTTCGACGAGGTCCTGGAGCTGCTCCACCTCGGCGGGCGTTCGCTGCCGCACGCGGTCCTGATGATGGTCCCCGAGGCGTGGGAGAACCACGACTCCATGGACCCGGCCCGGCGCGCCTTCTACCAGTACCACTCCACGATGATGGAGCCCTGGGACGGCCCGGCCTGTGTCACCTTCACCGACGGCGTCCAGGTCGGCGCGGTCCTCGACCGCAACGGTCTGCGCCCCGGCCGCTACTGGGTCACCGACGAGGGCCTCGTCGTCCTCTCCTCCGAGGTCGGCGTCCTCGACATCGACCCCGCCAAGGTCGTCCGCAAGGGCCGCCTCCAGCCCGGCAAGATGTTCCTCGTCGACACCGCCGAGCACCGCATCATCGAGGACGACGAGATCAAGGCCGGCCTCGCCGCCGAGAACCCGTACGCCGAGTGGCTGGAGACCGGCGAGATCACGCTCGAGGACCTCCCCGAGCGCGAGCACATCGTCCACACCCACGCCTCGGTCACCCGCCGCCAGCAGACCTTCGGCTACACCGAGGAAGAGCTCCGCGTCATCCTCGCCCCGATGGCCCGCACCGGCGGCGAGCCGCTCGGCTCCATGGGTACGGACTCCCCGATCGCGGCCCTGTCCGAGCGCCCCCGGCTGCTCTTCGACTACTTCACCCAGCTCTTCGCGCAGGTCACCAACCCGCCGCTGGACGCGATCCGCGAGGAGCTCGTCACCTCGCTGCACTCCTCGCTGGGCCCGCAGGGCAACCTGCTCGACCCGACCTCGGCCTCCTGCCGCTCGGTCACCCTTCCTTTCCCGGTGATCGACAACGACGAGCTGGCCAAGCTCATCCACATCAACGCCGACGGCGACATGCCCGGCATGAAGGCCGCGACCCTGTCCGGTCTGTACCGGGTCTCCGGCGGCGGCGACGCGCTCGCCGCCCGCATCGAGGAGATCTGCGCCGAGGCCGACGCGGCGATCGAGGGCGGCGCCCGTCTGATCGTCCTCTCCGACCGGCACTCCGACGCCGAGCACGCGCCGATCCCGTCGCTGCTGCTCACCGCGGCCGTCCACCACCACCTCATCCGTACCAAGCAGCGCACCCAGGTGGGTCTGCTGGTCGAGGCCGGCGACGTCCGCGAGGTCCACCACGTGGCCCTCCTCATCGGCTACGGCGCCGCTGCCGTCAACCCGTACCTGGCGATGGAGTCGGTCGAGGACCTGGTCCGCGCCGGCACGTTCATCGAGGGTCTGGAGCCCGAGCAGGCCATCCGGAACCTGATCTACGCCCTGGGCAAGGGCGTCCTCAAGGTCATGTCCAAGATGGGCATCTCGACCGTCGCCTCCTACCGCGGCGCCCAGGTCTTCGAGGCCGTCGGCCTCGACACCGCCTTCGTCGAGAAGTACTTCAACGGCACGGCCACCAAGATCGGCGGCGCCGGCCTCGACGTCGTCGCCACGGAGGTAGCCGCCCGCCACGCCAAGGCGTACCCCGCCTCCGGCGTCCCCTCCGCGCACCGCGCGCTGGAGATCGGCGGCGAGTACCAGTGGCGCCGCGAGGGCGAGCCGCACCTGTTCGACCCGGAGACCGTCTTCCGTCTCCAGCACGCCACGCGCAACAAGCGGTACGACATCTTCAAGAAGTACACGGACCGGGTGAACGAGCAGTCCGAGCGCCTGATGACGCTCCGCGGCCTGTTCGGCTTCGCCTCGGGCCGCGAGGCGATCTCGATCGACGAGGTCGAGCCGGTCTCCGAGATCGTCAAGCGGTTCTCGACGGGCGCCATGTCGTACGGCTCCATCTCCCGCGAGGCGCACGAGACCCTCGCCATCGCCATGAACCAGCTGGGCGGCAAGTCCAACACCGGTGAGGGCGGCGAGGACCCCGAGCGCCTGTACGACCCGGCGCGCCGCTCCTCCATCAAGCAGGTCGCCTCCGGCCGCTTCGGTGTGACGAGCGAGTACCTGGTCAACGCGGACGACATCCAGATCAAGATGGCCCAGGGCGCCAAGCCCGGCGAGGGCGGCCAGCTGCCCGGCCACAAGGTCTACCCGTGGGTCGCCAAGACCCGGCACTCCACCCCGGGTGTCGGTCTGATCTCCCCGCCGCCGCACCACGACATCTACTCCATCGAGGACCTGGCTCAGCTGATCCACGACCTCAAGAACGCCAACCCGGCCGCGCGTATCCACGTGAAGCTGGTGTCGGAGGTCGGTGTCGGCACGGTCGCCGCGGGTGTCTCCAAGGCGCACGCGGACGTCGTCCTCATCTCCGGCCACGACGGCGGTACGGGTGCCTCCCCGCTGACCTCGCTGAAGCACGCGGGCGGTCCCTGGGAGCTCGGCCTCGCCGAGACCCAGCAGACGCTGCTGCTCAACGGCCTGCGCGACCGGATCGTCGTCCAGACCGACGGCCAGCTCAAGACCGGCCGTGACGTCGTCATCGCCGCGCTGCTCGGCGCCGAGGAGTTCGGTTTCGCGACCGCGCCGCTCGTCGTCTCCGGCTGCGTCATGATGCGCGTCTGCCACCTGGACACCTGCCCGGTCGGCATCGCCACCCAGAACCCGGTCCTGCGCGACCGCTTCTCCGGCAAGGCCGAGTTCGTCGTCAACTTCTTCCAGTTCATCGCCGAAGAGGTCCGCGAGATCCTCGCCGAGCTGGGTTTCCGTACGCTCGAAGAGGCCGTCGGCCACGCCGAGCTGCTCGACACCAGCCGCGCCGTGACGCACTGGAAGGCACAGGGCCTGAACCTGGCCCCGCTCTTCCACGTGCCCGAGCTGCCCGAGGGTGCGGTCCGCCACGCCCTGATCGAGCAGGACCACGGTCTGGAGAAGGCACTCGACAACGAGCTGATCGAGCTCGCCGCCGAGGCGCTGGGCGCCGCGACGGCCGAGGACGCCCAGCCGGTCCGGGCCCAGGTCGCGATCCGCAACATCAACCGGACGGTCGGCACCATGCTCGGCCACGAGGTGACCAAGCGGTTCGGCGGCGCGGGTCTGCCCGCCGACACCATCGACATCACCTTCACCGGCTCCGCCGGCCAGTCGTTCGGCGCGTTCCTGCCGGCCGGTGTCACGCTCCGCCTGGAGGGCGACGCCAACGACTACGTCGGCAAGGGCCTCTCCGGCGGCCGAGTCGTCGTTCGCCCGGACCGCGGCGCCGACCACCTGGCCGAGTACTCGACCATCGCGGGCAACACCATCGCGTACGGCGCGACCGGCGGCGAGCTGTTCCTGCGCGGCCGCACCGGTGAGCGCTTCTGCGTCCGCAACTCCGGCGCGCTGGTCGTCTCGGAGGGCGTGGGCGACCACGGCTGCGAGTACATGACCGGCGGTACGGCCGTCGTCCTCGGCGAGACGGGCCGTAACTTCGCGGCCGGTATGTCGGGCGGCGTCGCGTACGTCGTCGACCTCGACCGGGACAACGTCAACTCCGGCAACCTGTCCGCCGTCGAGGCGCTGACGGACTCCGACAAGCAGTGGCTGCACGACGTCGTGCGCCGCCACCACGAGGAGACCGGCTCGACGGTCGCGGAGAAGCTTCTCGCTGACTGGGCCGTGAACGCGGACCGCTTCAGCAAGATCATCCCGACCACGTACAAGGCAGTGCTCGCCGCCAAGGACGCCGCTGAGCTCGCCGGTCTCTCCGAGGCCGAGACCACCGAGAAGATGATGGAGGCGGCGACCAATGGCTGACCCCAAGGGCTTCCTGACCACCGGGCGCGAAGTCGCCAAGACCCGTCCGGTGGGCGAGCGCGTCAAGGACTTCAACGAGGTCTACGTTCCCGGCTCCCTGCTGCCGATCATCAGCAAGCAGGCCGGCCGCTGCATGGACTGCGGCATCCCGTTCTGCCACAACGGCTGCCCGCTCGGGAACCTGATCCCCGAGTGGAACGACTACGCCTACCGCGAGGACTGGTCGCAGGCGTCCGAGCGGCTGCACGCCACCAACAACTTCCCGGAGTTCACCGGCCGTCTGTGCCCGGCTCCGTGCGAGGCGGCGTGTGTGCTCGGCATCAACCAGCCGGCCGTCACCATCAAGAACGTCGAAGTCTCCATCATCGACAAGGCGTGGGACAGCAACGACGTCAAGCCGCAGGCGCCCGAGCGCCTGTCCGGCAAGACCGTCGCCGTCATCGGCTCGGGCCCGGCGGGTCTCGCCGCCGCCCAGCAGCTGACGCGGGCCGGCCACACGGTCGCCGTGTTCGAGCGCGCCGACCGGATCGGCGGACTGCTGCGGTACGGCATCCCCGAGTTCAAGATGGAGAAGCGGCACATCAACCGCCGCATCGAGCAGATGCGCGCGGAGGGCACCAAGTTCCGCACGGGCGTGGAGATCGGCCGCGACATCACGGCGACCGACCTGCGCAAGCGGTACGACGCCGTCGTCATCGCCGCCGGTGCGACGACCGCCCGCGACCTGCCCGTCCCGGGCCGGGAGCTGTCCGGCATCCACCAGGCGATGGAGTACCTGCCGCTCGCCAACAAGGTCGTCGAGGGCGACTTCGTGGCCCCGCCGATCACGGCCGAGGGCAAGCACGTGGTCGTCATCGGCGGCGGCGACACCGGCGCGGACTGCGTGGGCACCGCCCACCGCCAGGGCGCGGCCTCGGTCACGCAGCTGGAGATCATGCCGCGTCCGGGCGAGGAGCGGGTGGCCGGCCAGCCGTGGCCGACCTTCCCGATGCTGTACAAGGTCACCTCGGCGCACGAGGAGGGCGGCGAGCGGGTCTACTCCGTCTCCACCACCCACTTCGAGGGCGACGAGGACGGCAACGTCCAGTTCCTGCACCTGGTCGAGGTCGAGTTCGTCGAGGGCAAGCTGACGCAGAAGCCCGGCACGGAGCGGAAGATCCCGGCGCAGCTGGTCACGCTCGCGATGGGCTTCACCGGTACGGACGTCGAGAACGGCCTGGTCGGCCAGTTTGGTCTGGACCTGGACGAGCGGGGTAACATCGCCCGTGACGCGGACTTCGCCACCAACGTCGGTGGTGTGTTCGTGGCCGGTGACGCCGGCCGCGGCCAGTCGCTGATCGTCTGGGCGATCGCCGAGGGCCGCTCGGCCGCCCGCGGAGTCGACCGCTTCCTGACGGGCGCGAGCGACCTCCCGGCCCCGATCCGCCCGACGGACCGAGCCCTGACGGTCTGACCGTCCCGTCCCCAAGACGTCCCGTACAACGACGTACGGAACTGAGCGCGGCGCCCCCCGAATGTCCCCGACCGGACGACTGGGAGGGCGCCGCGGTGCGTCTGCCTCGCGGGTGCGGTCGGGGTGGGGGACGGCGGTCGGGTCGGCGGACGGAGTCCGGCGCAGCCGGTCGAAGCCCGGGAGGCCGCCTGCGGCCCTGCGGTGCGAGTCCGGCGTCGGGGGATGGGCCCGGACGACTGGGAGGGCGCCGCGGTGCGTCTGCCTCGCGGGGGCGGCCGGGGTGGGTGACGGCGGTCGGGTCGGCGGACGGAGTCCGGCGCAGCCGGTCGAAGCCCGGGAGGCCGCCTGCGGCCGTGCGGTGCGAGTCCGGCGTCGGGGGATGGGCCCGGACGACTGGGAGGGCGCCGCGGTGCGTCTGCCTCGCGGGGGCGGCCGGGGTGGGTGACGGCGGTCGGGTCGACGGGCCCAAGTCGCTGAAACGACCGTCGTCATGTCCGGTGAACGGGGACCACCACACTGGGCAAGGGAGAGCAGCGGGAGCGGAGACCCGTCGTGCCGGTGATCACGTACTCTCGGCAGCAGTCGTACGGGAGGGGTCCGTACGGGAAATCGGGGAGGGGAGCCGTCCGTGGCCATGAGTCTGCGCAAGGTCGAGGAGACCGCGCCCGCGCTGGTCAGTCTCTACAAGTCGGCGGGGGTCTCCCTCCAGAAGCACGGGATGAGCGGGCAGCGCGTCGCCGTCTACCTCGTGGTCGACTACTCGGGCTCGATGAAGCCGTACTACCAGGACGGCAGCGTGCAGGCCCTGGCCGACCGGGTGTTGGGGCTCTCCGCCAACCTGGACGACGACGGGCGGGTGCCGGTGGTCTTCTTCTCCACCGACATCGACGCCGAGACCGACATCGCGCTCGCCGACCACCAGGGGCGGATCGACCGGATCGTCGCCGGGCTCGGTCACATGGGCAAGACCAGCTACCACCTGGCGATGGACGCGGTCATCGACCACTACCTCGACAGCGGCTCCAGCGCGCCCGCGCTCGTCGTCTTCCAGACCGACGGCGGACCGATCAACAAGCTCGCCGCCGAACGGTACTTGTGCAAGGCGGCGAAGCTGCCGATCTTCTGGCAGTTCATCGGCTTCGGCGACCCGGGCAGCCGGCAGTTCGAATTCCTGCGGAAACTGGATGAGTTGGCCGTCCCGGCCAAGCGGCCGGTGGACAACGCCGGCTTCTTCCACGCCGGGAAGGATCCGCGCAAGGTCCCGGATGCCGAGCTGTACGACCGCATCGTCGCCGAGTTCCCCACCTGGCTCGCCGCGGCCCGTGCGCAGGCCATCGTCCGGTCGTGACGCGACGGAAAGTCGTTGGCCGGAGGGGTGTTGATCGGGTGATAGTGATGTCATGGCATCTCTTGTGCGACACGTGACGATCGATTGCGCCGACGCGTACACCCTGGCGACCTTCTGGGTCGACGTCGTGGACGGGAAGTTCGGAGAGGGTGACGTTCCGGGCGACTCGGAGGTCTTGGTCCTCACCGAGGGGGCGCACCTGCTCTTCATCCAGGCGCCGGAGAAGAAGTCGGTCAAGAACCGGGTCCACCTCGACATCCAGCCCCAGGACCGCACCCGCGACGAGGAGGTCGAGCGGCTGATCGCGCTCGGTGCGACGCTGGTCGGCGACCACCGGAACGCGGACGGGACCGGTTGGGTGACCCTGGCCGACCCGGAGGGCAACGAGTTCTGCGTGGAGCGCTCCACCGCCGAGCGCGCGGAGTAATCCAGACAGAAGACGTCGGGTTTCCGGTGTTCCCTGGAGCCATGGGACACACCGGAACAACCCCGACCGCCACGTGGGCCGCCTTCGAGGCCGCCGAGCCCGACCTCGCCACCACCGTGCGCGAGCGCTTCGGGCAGTACACCCACCACGCCCTCGCCACCCTCCGCACGGACGGCTCGCCCCGGCTCAGTGGCATCGAGGTGGATGTCCGCGCCGGCGAGCTGTGGCTCGGCATGATGCCGAACTCCCGCAAGGCCCTCGACGTCCGCCGCGACCCCCGGTTCGCGCTGCTCGCCAACCCCGGCGAGGGCACCGGCATGGGCGGCGGCGACGTCCGCGTCTCCGGGCGCGCGGTCGAGATCACCGACCCGGTGACGCTGGCGTGGTACGCGGAGGGGGCCGGCCAGCCGCTGCCCTTCCACCTGTTCCGGGTCGAGCTGACGGAGGTCGTCCGGACCGCGGTGGAGGGCGAGGAACTCGTCATCCGCACCTGGTCGCCGGGACGACGGGTACGGACGATCCGGCGAGGCAACGACGAGAGCCCGCCGCGCGAGCAGCGGGACCAGGGCATGTCCGGCGGATCAGGGCCGGACACCCCCTAGCGGGTGTCCGGCGGATCATGGCCGGATCGGGGCCTAGCCCGTGACGCGCTGGTACTCCCGCAGCACGGACTTCACGTAGGCCTGCGTCTCGCGGTACGGCGGGATGCCGCCGTACCGCTTCACCGCCCCGACGCCGGCGTTCCACGCCGCCGGCATGTAATCGTTCCTGGAGCCCACCTGCCGCTTGATGCCGGCGAGGTGCTTGGCCGCCGAGTTGGTCTGCGTGATGGCGTTGCGCAGGTCGGCGCCGGTGGCCGGGAGCACCTGGAACGGTCCGCGTGCGCCGACCGCGGACTGGGCCGACGGTTTGCAGCCGGACTCCTGGCGCGCCATCCCCCATGGTTGCCTGGGTTTGGGTGGGTGACCGCGGTCATGGACGGCCGTGAGGGCGTGTCGGGCCGGTCGCGACCGCGAGCACCCGCTCGCGGCACCAGGAGGGGCTGCCCCAGGCGTCCCGGAGGGGCCGGGCCTTGCGGAGCCAGAGGGAGAGGTCGAGTTCCTCGGTGTAGCCGATGGCGCCGTGCAGCTGCAGGGCGGTCGCGGCCGCCGCGTACGCGGCCTCCCCGGCGGCCACCTTGGCCGCCGCGAGATCGCCGTCCTCGAAGGTGAGCGCTGCTCCGAACAGCAGCGGGCGGGCGAACTCCAGGCCGATCAGAGTGTTCCCGAGGCGGTGCTTGACCGCCTGGAAGGAGGCGATCGCCGCGCCGAACTGGGTGCGCTGCTTCGCGTACGCCACCGTACGGTCCAGGAGCGCGAGCCCCACGCCGAGCGACTGCGCGGCCGTCGCGAGCAGCGCCCAGCGCCGGGCCTGCCGGGCCGCCGCGACCACGCCGGGGCCGGCCGCGAGGAGCTCGCCGCCGGGTGCGGGCCGCGCGAGCCGTCGTACGGGGTCGGCGGAGATACGGAGCTCCCCGTGGCCGCGCGCGATCCGTAGCTCGTCACCGGCGACGACGAGGACCAGATCGGCGGCGTCCGGGTCCAGGACGAGCCCGTCCTGCGCGAGCACCAGCGTCGCCACCGTCCCGCCCGCGACGAGCCCCGGCAGGAGCCGCTTCGCCGGGCCCGGCTCGCCCCGTTCGGCCAGCTCCGCGAGCAGGGCCGTCGCCGCGACCGTCTCGACCAGCGGGCCCGGCACCGCGTGGCGGCCCGACTCCACGAAGGCGTGGGCGAGTTCGACGGGGAGCGGGCCCACGCCCTCGTACGCTTCGGGCGCCGCGAGCCCGAAGACGCCCGCCTCCCCGAGCCGCCTCCACACGGCGCGCCCCGGTCCGGGGTCGCCCGCGGCCCAGGCCCGTATCGCGGTGGGCGTGTCCGCGGCGGAGAGCATCGCGTCCAGGGAACGGGCGAAGTCCCGCTGCTCGTCGGTCGGCAGGAAACGCATCAGCGGCGGCCCTTCGGGAGGCCGAGCAGCCGCTCGGCGATGATGTCGCGCTGGATCTCGTTGGTGCCGGCGTAGATCGGGCCCGCGAGCGAGAAGACATGCCCCTCGGCCCACTCGGTGTCGGACAGTTCGCCCTCCGCGCCGAGGAGATCGAGCGCCGTCTCGTGCAGCGCGATGTCGTACTCCGACCAGAACACCTTGTTCAGGCTCGACTCCGCCCCGATCTCCCCCACTCTCGGCTCCGCTCGAGCGGGGGCGCCCCCAGCCCCCGACGCGAAGCGCGACGCGCCGCCCGCCGTGAAGAGCTGGTACGCCCGTGCCCCGATCACCGCGTCCGCGACCCGGTCCCGAAGCGCGGTGTCCCCGGTCTCCCCGTGCGTGCGCCACAGCCGTACGAGCCGGTCCGCGGCGGCCAGGAAGCGGCCGGGGGAGCGGAGCATGAGTCCGCGCTCGTTGCCCGTGGTGGACATCGCGATCCGCCAGCCTTGGCCCGGCTCGCCGATCACGTCCTCGTCGGGCACGAACACCTCGTCGAGGAAGAGCTCGGCGAAGGCCGGCTTCCCGTCGAGGCGTCCGATCGGCCGGACGGTCACACCCGGCGCCCGCAGGTCGAACATCAGATACGTCAGCCCCCGGTGCGGCCTCTCGGGGTCCCCCGGGTCGGTGCGGAAGATGCCGAAGGCCCGGTCGGCGAAGGCCGCCCGCGAGGACCAGGTCTTCTGCCCGGCCAGCAGCCAGCCGCCCTCGGTCCGTACCGCCCGCGAGGTCAGCGAGGCGAGGTCCGAGCCGGACTCGGGCTCGGACCAGGCCTGCGCCCACACGACCTCGCCGGTCGCCATCGACGGCAGCACCCGGGCCCGCTGCTCCTCCGTGGCGTGGTCGAAGAGGGTGGGCGCGAGGAGGTTGATGCCGTTCTGGGAGACCCGGCCCGGCGCCCCCGCCGCGTAGTACTCCTCCTCGAAGATCAGCCACCGGAAGATGTCGGCGTCCCGGCCGCCGTACCGCCCCGGCCAGGACACCACCGACCAGCGGTCGGAGGCCAGCTCCGCCTCCCAGAGGCGATGCGCGGCGAAGCCCTCCGCGGTTTCCAGGGACGGCAGCGGCTCCTCCGGCACATGGGCGCGCAGCCACTCCCGGGCCTCCGCCCGGAAGACGTCCTCATCGGCGCTGTACGACAGGTCCATCGGAGCTCCTTCCTCCAACCTTCCCTAACAAGTGTTTGGTAGGTTAACGTACGGCCATGAGCAGCGTCGAGGAGTTCCGCGCGGAGATACGGGACTGGCTACAGGCCCACCTCAGTGGCGAGTTCGCCCCTTTGAAGGGCCGCGGCGGACCGGGCCGGGAGCACGAGGCGTTCGCCGAACGCCTCGCCTGGGAACGACACTTGGCGACCCACGGCTGGACCTGCGTCGGCTGGCCGAAGGAGTACGGCGGCCGCGGCGCGAGCATCGAGGAGCAGATCGCCTTCCACGAGGAGTACGCCCTCGCCGACGCCCCCGCCCGCGTCAACCACATCGGCGAACAGCTCCTCGGCCCCACCCTCATCGCCCACGGCACCGAGGAGCAGAAGGCCCGCTTCCTGCCCCCGATCCGCGCCGTCGAGGAGCTCTGGTGCCAGGGGTACAGCGAACCCGGCGCCGGCTCCGACCTCGCCGCCGTCCGCACCCGCGCCACCCGCGACGGGGACGCCTGGGTCGTCGACGGCCAGAAGATCTGGACCTCGCTCGCCCACGAGTCCCAGTGGTGCTTCGTCGTCGCCCGGACCGAGCCGGGGTCGAAGCGCCACGCCGGACTCTCGTACCTCCTCGTCCCCATGGACCAGCCCGGCGTCGAGGTCCGGCCGATCGTCCAGCTCACCGGCACCAGCGAGTTCAACGAGGTCTTCTTCGACGGCGCCCGCACCGACGCCGCGAACGTCGTCGGCGAGCCCGGCGACGGCTGGCGGATCGCGATGGCCACCCTCGGCTATGAACGCGGCGTCTCCACCCTCGGCCAACAGGTCGGATTCCGCCGCGAGTTGGAGGGCCTCATCGGCCTCGCCCGGCGCAACGGGGCCCTCGCGGACCCGCTCGTCCGCGACCGGCTCGTCCGGGCGTGGACCGGGCTCCAGGCCATGCGGGCGAACGCCCTGCGCGGCACGGAACCCTCCATGGCCAAGCTGTACTGGTCCCACTGGCACCGCGACCTCGGCGAACTCGCCATGGACATCTGCGGCGCCGCCTCCACGGTCGTCGCCGCCGAGCCGTACGAACTCGACGAGTGGCAGCGGCTGTTCCTCTTCTCCCGCGCCGACACCATCTACGCCGGATCCAGCGAGATCCAGCGCAACATCATCGCCGAGCGGGTGCTCGGCCTCCCGAAGGAGCCGCGCCCATGACCCCGCCCGCCACCCCGCCCGCGTACGTCCCCGGCCACGGCCTGCTCGCCGGCCGTACCGCCGTCATCACCGCCGCCGCCGGAGCCGGCATAGGCGGCGCCACCGCCCGCCGCTTCCTGGAGGAGGGCGCCAGGATCCTGATCAGCGACGCCCACGCCCGCCGCCTCAAGGAGACCGAGGCCGCCCTCGCCGCCGACTTCGGCGCGGACCGGATCGACTCCCTGCCCTGCGACGTCACCGACGAGACCCAGGTCCAGCAGCTCATCGACACCGCCGTACGCCTCCACGGCGGCCTGGACGCCGTCGTCAACAACGCCGGGCTCGGCGGCACCGCCCAGCTCGTCGACATGACCGACGAGCAGTGGACCCGCGTCCTCGACGTCACCCTGAACGGCACCTTCCGCTGCACCCGCGCCGCCCTGCGCCACTACAAGGACGCCGACGCCGGCGGGGTGATCGTCAACAACGCCTCCGTCGTCGGCTGGCGCGCCCAGGCAGGCCAGGCCCACTACGCCGCCGCCAAGGCCGGCGTCATGGCGCTCACCCGCTGCGCCGCCGTCGAGGCGGCCGCGTACGGGGTCCGCGTCAACGCCGTCTCCCCGTCCCTGGCCATGCACCCGCACCTGGTCAAGGTCACCTCGGCCGAGCTGCTCGCCGAACTCACCGAACGCGAGGCCTTCGGGCGGTACGCCGAACCCTGGGAGATCGCCAACGTCATCGTCTTCCTCACCAGCGGCTACTCCTCCTACATGACCGGCGAGACCGTCTCGGTCAGCAGCCAGCACGCGTAGGACCAGAATGGACGTGTGCCGAACACTGCCAGCAAGAAGAAGACCCCGGTGACCGCCTCGCCCGAGCGGCGCCGAGAACTCCTGGACACCGCCGCCGAGGTGTTCGCCGCCCAGGGGTACAACGCCACGACCGTACGCAAGATCGCCGACGCCGCCGGAATGCTCGCCGGCAGCCTCTACTACCACTTCGATTCCAAGGAATCGATGCTCGACGAGATCCTCTCCACCTTCCTGACCGAGCTGTGGGAGGGCTACGACGCCGTCCTCGCCGCCGACCTCGGGCCCAGGGAGACCATCGAGGCACTCGTCACCGAGTCCTTCCGCGAGATCGACCGGCACCGCGCCGCCGTCGCGATCTACCAGAAGGAGTCCCGGCACCTCAGCTCCCAGCCGCGCTTCCACTACCTCTCGGACTCGCAGGTGAAATTCGAGAAGGCGTGGCTCGGCACGCTGGAGCGCGGGGTCGAGGCCCGGGTCTTCCGCGCCGACCTCGACATCCGGCTCACCTACCGCTTCGTGCGCGACACCGTCTGGGTCGCCGCGTCCTGGTACCGCCCGGGCGGCCAGCACAGCCCGGAGGAGATCGCCCGCCAGTACCTGTCGATGGTCCTGGACGGTATCGCCGTACGTACATAGACGTCTGGAGGAGTTGTCATGGCCGAGGCCTACATCGTCGAAGCGGTCCGCACCCCGGTGGGCCGCCGCGAGGGAGGTCTGGCCTCCGTCCACCCGGCGGACCTCGGCGCCCATGTCCTCAAGGCCCTCGTCTCGCGATCGGGCGTCGACCCGGCCGCCGTCGAGGACGTGGTCTTCGGCTGCCTCGACACCGTGGGCCCGCAGGCCGGCGACATCGCCCGTACGGCCTGGCTGGCGGCCGGCCTCCCCGAGGAGGTCCCCGGCGTCACGATCGACCGCCAGTGCGGCTCGTCCCAGCAGGCCGTGCACTTCGCCGCGCAGGGCGTCCTCTCCGGCACCCAGGACCTCGTCGTCGCGGGCGGCACCCAGAACATGTCCATGATCCCCATCGCCTTCGCCTCCCGGCAGGCCGCCGAACCGCTCGGCCTGACCGAGGGCCCCTACGCCGGCTCCGAGGGCTGGCGCGCCCGGTACGGCGACGCGCCCGTGAACCAGTTCCACGGCGCCGAGCTGATCGCCAAGAAGTGGGGGATCACCCGCCGTGACCAGGAGGAATTCGCCCTCCGCTCCCATGAGCGGGCCCTGCGCGCGATCGACGAGGGCCGCTTCGAGAGGGAGACCGTGACCTACGGGGACGTGACCGTCGACGAGGGCCCGCGCCCGGACACCACCCTGGAGAAGATGGCCGGCCTCAAGCCGGTCGTCGAGGGCGGCACCATCACCGCGGCCTGCTCCTCCCAGGTCTCCGACGGCGCCGCGGCGATGCTCCTGGCGAGCGAGCGGGCCGTACGGGAACACGGCCTCACCCCGCGCGCCCGCATCCACCACCTCTCCGTCCGCGGCGAGGACCCGATCCGGATGCTCTCCGCCCCCATACCGGCGACCGCGTACGCCCTGAAGAAGACCGGCATGACCATCGACGACATGGACCTCGTCGAGATCAACGAGGCCTTCGCCCCCGTCGTCCTGGCCTGGCTGAAGGAGACCGGCGCGGACCCCGCACGGGTGAACGTCAACGGCGGCGCGATCGCCCTCGGCCACCCGCTGGGCGCTACCGGCGTGAAGCTGATGACCACCCTCCTCCACGAACTGGAGCGCACCGGCGGCCGGTTCGGCCTCCAGACGATGTGCGAGGGCGGGGGCCAGGCCAACGTGACGATCATCGAGCGGCTCTGACCTCCTCGCCGTCCGGTGTGATGCTCGTCGCCGCCTCGCCCGAAAGGTCGGGGCGGCGTGCTAAGGTCTCAGTGTTGCTAGTTGGTACCCATGAACTTTATGTGCGCCTGACGGGAATGTTCCTCAGGCGCAATTTTGTTTTCCGGACTCTCCGGGATGGGACCCTTACCTATTCAGGAGAAAACATGGCCACCGGAACTGTGAAGTGGTTCAACGCCGAAAAGGGCTTCGGCTTCATCGAGCAGGACGGCGGCGGCGCCGACGTCTTCGCCCACTACTCCAACATCGCGACCTCCGGCTTCCGTGAGCTTCAGGAAGGCCAGAAGGTCACCTTCGACGTCACGCAGGGCCAGAAGGGCCCGCAGGCGGAGAACATCCTCCCGGCCTAATTGCCGGACGCGTTTCTCGCAGCCGGGGCCCGCACCGCGCAGGTGCGGGTCCCGGCTCGTGCTGTGCTCAGGCCAGGAAGGCTTTTCCCATGACCCGCTCCGAAAGGCGGCCCCGCCGGGCCGCGGAATCCAGTTCCGGAAACCCGTCCGGAAACACCCGCCGCGGCTCCGCCGCCCCCAGGGGCAAGGCCAAGGGAGCCGGCCGCCGCGGACCGGCCACGCCTCCGCCGCCGCGTGAGTTCACACTGCCCGAGACGCTGACGCCCGCGCTCCCTTCCGTCGAGTCCTTCGACGCCCTCGACATGCCCGCGGCGCTGGTCAAGACGCTGAACGCCCAGGGCGTGACCGAGCCGTTCCCGATCCAGGGCGCCACCCTGCCGAACTCGCTCGCCGGCCGGGACATCCTCGGTCGCGGCCGCACCGGCTCCGGCAAGACCCTCGCCTTCGGCCTCGCCCTGCTCGCCCGCACCGCGGGCCGCCGCGCCGAGCCCAAGGCCCCGCTCGCCCTGGTCCTCGTGCCCACCCGTGAGCTCGCCCAGCAGGTGACCGACGCCCTCGCGCCGTACGCCACCTCCGTGCAGCTGCGGCTCGCCACCGTCGTCGGCGGCCTGTCGATCACCAAGCAGGCGAACTCGCTGCGCCGTGGCGCCGAGGTCGTCGTCGCCACGCCCGGACGACTCAAGGACCTCATCGAGCGCGGCGACTGCCGACTCGACCAGGTCGCGATCACGGTCCTGGACGAAGCCGACCAGATGGCCGACATGGGCTTCATGCCGCAGGTCGTGGCGCTGCTCAAGCAGGTCGAGCCGGACGGCCAGCGGATGCTGTTCTCGGCGACGCTCGACCAGAACATCGACCGGCTCGTGAAGATGTTCCTCGACGACCCGGTCGTGCACTCCGTCGACCCCTCCGCCGGCGCGGTCACGACGATGGAGCACCACCTGCTCTACATCGCCGACGAGACCGACAAGAAGGCCGTCACGATGAAGATCGCGGCCCGCGACGGCCGCACGATCCTCTTCCTGGACACCAAGCGGTCCGTGGACCGGCTGGTCAAGCGGCTCCTCGCCAACGGCGTACGGGCCTCCGGACTGCACGGCGGCCGCTCGCAGCCGCAGCGCAACCGCACCCTGGACCAGTTCAAGAACGGCCAGGTCACCGCGCTCGTGGCGACCAACGTGGCGGCCCGCGGCATCCACGTCGACGACCTCGACCTCGTCGTGAACGTCGACCCGCCGATCGACCACAAGGACTATCTGCACCGCGGCGGCCGCACGGCGCGCGCCGGCGAGTCCGGCAGTGTCGTCACCCTCGTGCTGCCCGAGGAGAAGCGGGACATGAGCCGGCTGATGTCGAACGCCGGCATCAGCCCCCGTACGGCACAGATCAAGTCCAGCGACGAAGAGCTGACGCGGCTCACCGGCGCCCGGGAGCCCTCCGGCATACCGATCGTCATCGAGGTCCCGCAGCCGACCCAGCCCGCAGCCGCCCGCAACGGCGGTCAGCGCTCGCGCCGCGGTGGCGGCGGTGGCGGCCGTACCCGCTCCCAGGCCAACGGCCGTACGGGCACGGGCGGTTCGACCGCACGCACCGGTGGCGGAGGTTCGACCCCGCGTACGGGTACGAGCGGTTCCGCCATCCGTACGGGCACGGGCGGTTCCGCCGCCCGTACCCGCAGCGGTGGCGGTGCCGGCGGCAGGAGCCGCCGGGGCGGCGGCGCCGCCTAGTCGACGAGCCGGTCCTGGAGCCGCGACAGCGTGCGCAGCTCCAGGCCCAGCCCATCGGTGAGGTACCGGAAGAGACTGCCGTACCCGGTCCTCACCTCGTCGAGCGCGGTGTTCAGATACTCGGTCCGCACCTCCTGGAGGGGGATGATCAGGTCCGGGTTCTGCATGAGCCCGCCCTGCTTCAGCCCCTCCCGCACCTTCGCGTCGTACGCGGCCCGGAAGGTGTTGGAGGCCATGTAGTCGCCGACGGCCGTCGCCTCCGGCACGCCCAGGGCCGTCAGCAGGAGATAACTCGTCCAGCCCGTACGGTCCTTGCCCGACGTGCAGTGGTACAGCGAGGGTGTCGAGCCGAGGCCGGCCAGCTCGCGCAGCGTGAGGCCGAGCTGGGCGCGGTTCGCCGCACTGGTGACGAACGAGCGGTACACCTCGTTCATGAACGCGGCCGCCCGCCCACCGCCGAGCATCTGCTCCTGGCGCACCGGATCGCGGGAGCCGATCGCCGCGAGCAGCTGCCCGAACAGGCCGTTGTCGGTGACCGGCCGCGACACCGCGACGACCCCGGCCGGGAGCCGGTCCGCGCCGTCGTACTGGACCTCCAGCGGGATCCGGAAGTCGACGGCCCGCCCCAGGCGCAGCCCGGCGAGGGTCGTCACATCGGAGTCGGTGAGCTTGCTCAGGGCATCGGCCCGGTACACCAGGCCGTGCCGCACCCGGCCGCCGGTGTAGGTGGGGTAACCGCCCAGATCGCGGACGTTGACCGCGCCCTGGAGCGGGATGTGGCGAACGGCCGTGGCGCGGGGGCGACTTCGGGTCGCCGCGACGGCCGGGGCGGTCGCCGCCGCGAACGCTGCGGCGGTGGCGGTGCTCAGCAGTGCGCGTCTCGACAGAGGCATGACTGAACTCCCGTGAGGGGATGAGGGTTTCACCCTGGTGTTGGCAGGGTGCGGAGCACGTGCTCGGCCTCGGATATGACCCGCAGGACGAGTTCCTCGCAGCTCGGGAGGTCCTCGATCAGCCCTGCGACCTGTCCGGACGCCATGACACCGAGGTCGGTGCGGCCCTCGACCATGGACGCTTTGAGGAGCATGGGGGTGTTCGCGGCGAGCAGGACCTGGCTCCACGACAGGTCCTTGCCGTGTTTCATCGCGAGACCGTCGCGGATCATCCGCGACCACGACAGCCCCGAGATCCGGCGGAAGCCGGCCGCGCGGCGGACGGCCTGCGCCAACGCCCGTACCCGGCCCGCCCGTTCGAGGGCGGCGACCATCTCCGTACGGAGCATCCGGTGCGGGAGTCCGTCGACGGCGGTCGTCACCGTCACGTCCTTGACCGTCGCGGCCAGGTACCTCGCCTTGACGGCGTCGGGGACGGTCGAGTCGGAGGTGAGCAGGAAACGGGTGCCCATCGCGATGCCCGCCGCGCCGTAGGAGAGTGCCGCGACCAGGCCCCGGCCGTCGTGGAAGCCACCGGCCGCGATCACCGGGATGTCGACCGCGTCGACGACCTGCGGCAGCAGGACGGTCGTGGCCACCTCGCCGGTGTGCCCGCCGCCCTCGCCGCCCTGCACGATCACCGCGTCCGCGCCCCAGGCCGCGACCTTCTCGGCGTGCCTCCGGGCCCCGATGGACGGGACCACGACCACGCCCGCGTCCTTCAGCTCGGCGATCAGGTCCCGGGAGGGGGCGAGGGCGAAGGAGGCGACCCGTACACCCTCGTCGACGATGATCCGCACCCGCTCGCGGGCGTCGCCCGCGTCCGCGCGGAGATTGACCCCGAACGGCCGGTCCGTACGCCTCTTCACCTCACGGACCGCGGCGCGCAGCTCCTCGACGGTCATCGTCGCCGAGGCGAGGATGCCCAGGGCGCCGGCATCGGCGGAGGCCGAGACCAGCCGCGCCCCGGCCACCCAGCCCATGCCGGTCTGGACGATCGGGTACCGGACGCCGGTCAGCTTGGTGAGCGCCGTTTCCATCAGACCCGGACCTCCCGGTCCCGCAGCGCCTTCGGGTCGATCACCTCGCGGATCATCCGCAGCTCCTCGGCGGTCGGCTCGCGGGTGTACGGCACGTCGTCCCCGATCACCAGGTCGAAGCCGGTGGCCTGCCGGACCTGGTCCACGGTGACGCCCGGGTGGACCGAGGCGAGCCGCATCGAGCGGTCGGGGGTGTCGAAGTCGAAGACGCCGAGGTCGGAGACGACCCGGGGGATCCGGTGGAAACGGTCGGCCCCGGCTGCGACCGCGCGGTCGTATCCGACGCCGCTGACCATGTCCACACGCTCGACGAAGACCCGGGGCGAGTGCTTCGGGATCCAGTAACTGACCGGATTGTTCAGGGTGTTGACCGGAGCGCCTCGGACCCCGAGGAGCTGGCGGGCGGGCCGGGACCAGTCGCCGATGCAGGAGATGTTCTGGTTGCCGTGCCGGTCGATCTGGCTCGCGCCCATCATGACGTGCCGCTTCCCGCCCGTGACCATCGTGAGATGGCGGCGGTACGGCAACCAGCCCTCCACCTGCCCGTCGAGGCCGACGAGCATCGCCTCGCCGTCGGTCAGCAGCAGATCGGGGGAGAAGGAGCGTTTGGCGAGCCGGGCGCCGAAGGAGGAGACCGGGGCCATGGCGGCGGCGAGGACCTCGCCGTTGTCGCGCCAGGCCTCGGCGCAGGCGACGACGCAGTACTCGGCGCGGGTGACGGTCGTGGTCGTGGTCACTGCTGCTCCTCGTGCCAGGCGCGTACGGCCTGCTGGTAGTCGTCCTCGCTCTTCCCGGAGAGGAACCGCTCGGCGAACTCGGGCCAGGGTGTGGTGGCGTACAGCTTCTGGAAGGGCTCGTCGCGGGTGTAGCTGGGGGCGCAGGAGGTGAAGTGCGCGCCGTTCGGTGCCTCGACGACGCCGGTGACGCTGTGCCGGCCGACGAGCAGGGACTGCGGGGAGGTGTCGCTCCCGAAGCCGTCGACGATCTCCTCGCAGGAGATGTAGGCGGTGTCGGCGGCCTCGCAGAAGAGATCGTCGAAGTACGGGTCGGGGCCCAGGTACTGGCCGTTGCCGAGCCGGTCGGCGCGGTTGAGGTGGACGAAGGCGGCGTCCATGCGCAGGGCGGGCACGGCGACGAACGTCTCGCCGTCCTCGTACGGCGAGGTGACCGTGCGCAGCTCGGGGTTGACCCTCATCACGTCCGAGCCGAGACCGGCCCGCACGGGCAGGAACGGCAGGCGGTTGGCGGCGGCGTGCAGGCCCCACATGAACATGGCCTCGTCGAGCTCTGTCATGGCGAAGTCGCCGCGCTCGCGGGCGGCCCGGAAGTGAGGTTCGAGGGGGATGGAGTCCAGGGTGGTGAAGGCGGCGACGAGCTTGCGGATCCGGCCGGCGGCGGCGAGCAGGCCCACGTCGGGGCCGCCGTAGGAGACCACAGTGAGATCGCTGATCTCGGACCGGAGCAGCGCTCTGATCAGGGCCATCGGCTTGCGGCGCGAGCCCCAGCCGCCGATGCCGAGCGTCATGCCGCTGCGCAGTCGGCCCACCACCTCGTCGGCGGTCATCGTCTTGTCGGTCATCGGGCGTCCTCCTTGGCCTGGTCCGTGCCGAAGGTGTCGCGGACGCGGTCGGCGACCCCGCTGAGGTTGGCCTCGAAGGTGAAGCCCTGCTCGAAGCGGTAGCTGCGGCGCACGTCCACGGGGTCGATCCCGTTGATGGCGGCCTTGGCGAGGCGGATCAGATACCCGTCCTTGCGTGCGATCTCGGCCGCCAGCTCCACCGCTGCGTCCAGGAGTTCCTCGCGCGGCACGACCTTCCAGACCGAGCCGTGGGCGTGCAGCTCGGCGGCGGTGGCGGTGCGGGAGGTGTAGTACAGCGCGCGCATCAGATGCTGCGGCACGAGCCGGGCGAGATGCGTGGCGGCGCCGAGCGCGCCCCGGTCCAGCTCGGGCAGCCCGAAGGTGGCGTCCTCGGAGGCGACGATCGCGTCCGCGTTGCCGACGAGCCCGATCCCGCCGCCCAGGCAGAAGCCGCCGACGGCCGCGACGACCGGCACCTCGCACTCGTAGACCGCCGAGAAGGCCTCCGCGCAGCCGTGGTTGGCGCCGATCAGTGCCGTGTGCCGCCCGGTCCCGTGATCGCGCTGCATCTCCTTGATGTCGACGCCCGCGTTGAAGCCGCGGCCTGCGGCGGCCAGCACCACGCAGCGGACCTCGGGGTCCCGGCCCGCCGCGCGGACGGCGTCGGCGAGGTCGTACCAGCCCTGTACGGGGAGGGCGTTGACGGGTGGGAAGTCGACGGTGACAAGTGCGATGCCCTTGCCCGGGCTTGAGGTGGAGACACCCATGAGCGGATCAGCTACCTTTCCACCAAACATTTGTTAGGTGACTGCTTGGTGAGGAAAGGTAGCAGCCGATGGAGCTGGACGGGAGGGTTGCCGTCGTCACCGGCGGCACGCGCGGGGTCGGCGCGGGCATCGCCCGGGCATTCCTCAGGGCAGGGGCCCGGGTGGTCGTCTGTGCGCGCAGGCCACCGGACGAGCCCGTGGAGGACGGGGGCCGCAAGGCCGTCTTCGTCCCCCTCGACCTGCGGGAACCCGCGGAGGTCGTCGCCTTCTTCGCGGGCGTCGGCGAGCGGTACGGACGGCTGGACGCCCTGGTCAACAACGCCGGCGGAACGCCGTACCGGCTCCTCGGCGAGGGCGATGCCGAACGGCACGCGCGGGTCGTGGAGTTGAACCTCATCGCCCCGCTGACCGTCTCCCTCGCCGCGTACGAACTGCTGCGGGCATCCCGGGGCGCGATCGTCATGGTCGGCAGCGTCAGCGGGACCCGGCCCTCGCCCGGCGCGGCCGCGTACGGCGCCGCGAAGGCGGGCCTGGAGAACCTGGCCCGCTCGATGGCGGTGGAATGGGCCCCCGAGGTGCGGGTGAACTCCCTCGTCCTCGGCATGGTCCGCACCGAGCTGTCCCACCTCCACTACGGCGACGAGGACGGCATCGCCGCCGTCGGGGCGACGGTGCCGCTCGGCCGGCTCGCCGAGCCCGCGGACGTGGGGGAGGCGGCGGTGTTCCTCGCCTCCGACCGGGCCGCGTACGTCTCGGGGGCCTCGCTGCTGGTGCACGGGGGCGGCGAGCGCCCCGCGTTTCTGGATGCCGCAACTGTCAACAAGGAGAGCTGAGATGGGTCTGTGCGAGGGTCGGGTCGTGATCGTGACGGGCGCGGGGCGGGGGCTTGGGCGGGCGCACGCTCGCGCCTTCGCTGCCGAGGGGGCGAAGGTCGTCGTCAACGACCTGGGGGTGGGGCTCGACGGCTCCGCCGGGTCCGGCTCGCCAGCCGTGCAGGTGGTGGAGGAGATCCGCGCAGCGGGCGGCGAGGCCGTCGAGCACGGCGGCGACATCGCCACGGAGGAGGGTGCGGCCTCGCTGGTCGCGGCGGCCCTGGACTCCTTCGGACGGCTCGACACCCTGGTCAACAACGCGGGGTTCCTGCGGGACCGGATGCTCGTCAATCTCGGCGAGGACGACTGGGACGCGGTGATGCGCGTCCATGTGAAGGGCCACTTCCTGCCGTTGCGGCACGCGGCCGCGCACTGGCGGGCGGAGGCGAAGGCGGGGCGTGAGCCCGCGGCCCGGGTCGTCAACACCACGTCGGGCGCGGGTCTTCTGGGGAGCGTCGGGCAGGGCAACTACGCGGCGGCCAAGGCAGCCATCGTCGGCCTCACCCTGGTCGCGGCGGCGGAGATGGGCCGGTACGGGGTCCAGGTCAACGCGATCGCCCCGGCGGCCAGGACGCGGATGACGGAGCAGGCGTTCGCCGGCCTGGAGGGCGTACCGGAGGACGTGTCGCCGCTGGTGGTCTGGCTGGGCTCGGCGGGCTCGGCGGGTGTGACCGGCCGGGTCTTCGAGGCGGAGGGCGGCCGGATCACCGTCATGGAGGGATGGCGGCCGGGCCCGACGACCGACAAGGGCGCGCGCTGGAGTCCGGCGGAGGCGGGGGAGGCGGCGCTGAAGCTCCTGGCGGAGGCGGAGGTGCCGCGGCCGGTGTACGGCTCTAGTCGGTGAGGCGCTTCGTCGCGGCGCGCTGGCGGTCGGTCGCGCCGGTCAGGAAGCGGGTGACGGTGAGGAGCTCCTCGGTCGTGAACTCCTCGTAGAGTTCGTGCACTTCGCGTGCCCAGTCGTCGAAGAGCGGGGCGAGCTCGGCCAGCTTCTCGGGCCGGGGCTCGATCAGCACCCGGCGCTTGTCCGTCGGGTGCTTCACCCGGCGCACGAATCCCTTGCGCTCCAGGCGGTCGACCAGACCCGTCACGGAGGCGGGCGCGAGACCGGAGTGCTCGGCCAGCTCCTTGGCGGTGAGCGCGCCATGGCGCTGGAGGAGGTCCAGGGTCTTGGTCTCGGTGGGGCCGAGGTCCTGCTTGGCCGCGACCGCCGTGTGGAAGGCGACGGAGGCGGCGCTGGAGTCGCGTCCGGCGACGGTGAGGGCGGCGATGACCTCGGCGCGTCGGTTCTGCTCGCTCATGGGCTCAGACTAGCAAGTCTTTCGTTCGCCCGAACGAAAGACTTGCGATCACGGGCGGGCCTGTGCCAGATTTTATTTCGTTAGGTCGAACGAAATAAATCTGGAAGGGGCGCGCGATGTCCGCGACCACCGTCTCCACCACGACCAGCGGTGACTCCGTCGCCGTCCACCCGCGCCGCTGGGCCGCCGCCGTCGTCATGATGGTCGCCGCCCTGATGGACCTGATCGACGTCACCATCGTCAATGTCGCCCTGCCCTCCATCGGGCACGGACTGGGCGCCTCCGAGAGCGCGCTGCAGTGGACCGTCTCCGCCTACCTGCTGGGCTTCGCGGCCACCCTGATCGTCGCCGGGCGGCTCGGCGACCGCTACGGACGCAAGGCGCTCTTCCTCGCCGGTACGGCCGGCTTCGGGCTCGCGAGCCTCGCGTGCGGAATCGCCCAGACGCCGGGCCAGTTGATCGCCGCGCGGGCCGTGCAGGGCGTGACGGCGGCCGTCCTGATGCCGCAGGTCCTCGGCTCCTTCCACGCCCTCTTTCAGGGCAAGGAGCGCGGCAAGGTCTTCGGGATGTACGGGGCGGTGGCCGGCTTCGCCTCCGCCGTCGGGCTGCTCCTGGGCGGGGTGCTGACGGACGCCGACCTCTTCGGGCTCGGCTGGCGGAGCATCTTCCTCGTGAACGTGCCGGTCGCCGTGGTGACCCTGGTCGCGGCCGTCGTCCTCGTGCCGTCCACCCGGGAGCGGTCCGCCGCCCGTCCGCCCGTGCTCGGCAGCCTCGTGCTCGCGGCCGGCCTCGTCGCGATCGTGCTGCCGCTGGTCCAGGGCCGCGAGCACGGCTGGCCGCTGTGGGGCTGGCTGCTCCTCGGTGGTGGCGTGCTCGCGGTGACGGGCCTCGCGGCGCGCGGGTCCGTGCTGCCGGGGCGGACCTTCCGGGTGCCCGCGTTCTCGTACGGGCTCGCGGTGCAACTGCTCTTCGCCCTCGGGATGCAGGGCTTCTTCCTGGTCTTCGCGATCTGGCTGCAGGGCGAGCAGGGGTATGCGCCGCTGGAGGCCGGCCTGTTGATGGTCGCCTTCTCGGCCGGCGGCTTCCTCACCGCCCCGGCGGCGGACCCGCTGGCGGCCCGGTTCGGCCGGTTCGTACCGGTGGCGGGCGCGGTCCTGATGGCCGTCGGCTACGGCTGGGTCTGGTACGCGATGAGCGCCGCGGCCCCCGTCCACACCGGCGCCTGGCCGCTGGTCCCGGGCCTCGTCGTCGCCGGCGCGGGCCTCGGCTTCCTGGTCGTGCCGCTGGTCACCATCGTCCTGTCGTCGGTGCCGGGGGAGACGGCGGGCGGGGCGTCGGGCGTCTTCTCGACGGCGCAGCAGTTCGGCGGGGCGCTGGGAGCGGCGGCGATCGGTACCGCGTACTTCGCGGACCTGTCGGTGAGCGCGGCGATGCCCTGGGTCGTCGCGACCTACGCGGCGGCGGCCCTCCTGAGCCTGCGCCTGCCGCGCGGGGGAGCGGCAGCGTCCTGACCTCGGCCGGCCCGTTCGGCGCGGGGGAGCCGACGGCCCCCTGACGCAGGCGGCCCCCCAGATGCCCTCGGGCTCCTCACCTCAGGAGCCCGAGGGCTTCGGGGCGATCTGCCCCGCGGCGATCGCGGCGAGGGCGAGGGCGAAACCGGCCAGCTGGACCGGTCCGAGTGACTGGCCGAGCAGCAGCGCGCCCAGCAGGGCGGCCACGATCGGCGACAGCAGGACGAGGACGGCGACGGACGTGACCGGCAGCGTGGTCACGCCACGGACCCACAGGACGTACGAGAGCAGTCCGCCGACCAGGCCGAGCCAGAGATAGCCGAGCACGGCGCTCGCGTCGACGGCGGGCGGCGCGCCCTCGAACAGGAACGTCACCGGCACCAGGAACAGGCCGCCCGCGGTGAGTTGCCAGCCCGCGAACGCCGTCGGGCCGACGCCGTCCGGGCGTCCCCAGCGCTTGGTGAGCGTCACCCCGAGCGCCATCGAACCGGCGCCGCCGAGACCCGCGAGAATCCCGACCGCGTCGAATCCCGCGTCAGGGCCGATCACCACCAGACCGACGCCCACGACGCCGGCGATCCCCCACACGAAACTCCGGGCCGACGGGGGCTGACGCAGCACCGCCACGGCCAGGACCGCGACGATCAAAGGCTGCGCGGCACTCAGTGGGGCGGCCACACCGCCGGGCAGCCGTTCGGCGGCGACGAACAACAGCGGGAAGAGCGCGCCGATGTTGAGCACACCCAACGCGGCGGCCCTCGGCCACCACGCCCCGCGGGGCAGCGTGCGGGTGATCGCCAGTGCGATCAAGCCCGCGGGCAAGGCGCGGAGGAGCCCCGCGAACAACGGGTGGCCCGGAGGCAGGAGTTCGGTGGTGACCACGAACGTGGTCCCCCAGACCATGGGCGCGGACGCTGTCAGGGCAGTGTCGGCAAGACCGGCCGGGCTCGATGACGTCACCAGGTTCTTCACGCGATCCAGCTTCGGCGCCCGTGATCAATGAGTCCAATGCATGTTTGTCACGGGATCCATCGTGATCCACGATGGATCCATGGAGCTTCAGCAGATGCGGTACGTCATCGCCGTCGCGGAGACGAACAGCTTCACCCGCGCCGCCGAGCGGTGCCTCGTGGTCCAGTCCGCCCTCAGCCATCAGATCGCCCGCCTGGAACGGGAGCTCGGCGCCCGACTCTTCGACCGCACCAGCCGCCGCGTGCGGTTGACTCCGGCCGGTGAGGCGTTCCTTCCGGCGGCCCGGCAGGCCGTCAACGCCGCCGAGCGCGCCGCCGCCGAGGTCGCCGCGGCCGTCGGCGAGATCCGCGGTCGGCTCGCCATCGGAGTGATCCCCACCGTCGCGGCCTTCGACATTCCGGCCGCACTGCATGCCTTTCGCCGGCGCTACCCGCACATCCGTATCCGTCTGCACGTCGCCGCCAGCGAGCTCCTCGTCGAGCTGGTCAAGGAAGGCACGCTCGAGATCGCCTTTCTCGGTCTGCCCCCGACGGTCAGGCCCGAAGGGGTCGGCTCCATGCTGCTGGCCCACGACCGGCTGGTCGCCGTGGTCGCCCCCGGCCATCCGCTCGCAGGGGAGGACGAGGTCGATCTCGCCCGGCTCTCCTCCGAAGTGTTCGTGGACAAGCCGGCGGGAACGGCCGGACGCCTCCAGTCCGACCAGGCGTTCACCGCGGCCGGAGTCCACCGCGAGGTCGCCTTCGAAGTGACCGACGCCGGGTTCACGACGCGGCTCATCCACCAGAACCTCGGCATCGCCCTCCTTCCCTCGGCCTACACCCCGCACCTCACGGGCGTGGTCACGGTCCCGGTCCGGGACGCGCCGGCCCGGAACGAGCACCTCATCTGGAACCGCTCCACCCTCAGCCCCGCGGCGACGGCCTTCCTCGCGGAGCTGGACATCGTGATCGACCAGGAGGCAGGGGGTTCCTGACACGGCGTCCGGGCGGACGTGGCGTACGCGTGAGGGGCGCACACGCCGTCACCACATCGGGCGGGGGAAGTTAACGTCCGGAAAATTGAAGGGAGTTGGGGTGTCCGGATCTCGTCTACGCGCGTCATCATCAGGGTCATGCGAATCCCCCCACGATTCACCGTCATCGGCGGCGCCGCCGCCCTCGTCTCGACCCTCCTCCTCGGCGCCCCGGCCGGCGCGGCCGTCGCCCCGCCCGCCCCGGTATCGGCCACGTCCGCCTTCTCGGCCGCCGCCGTCGGCGAGATCTGCTACTCCGACCTCCCCTCCCAGGCCCATGACACCCTCCGCCTGATCGAGCAGGGCGGACCCTTCCCGTACCGCCAGGACGGCAGTGTCTTCCAGAACCGCGAAGGCGTCCTCCCGTCCCACTCGCAGGGCTACTACCACGAGTACACGGTGAAGACCCCGGGCTCCTCCACCCGCGGAGCCCGCCGGATCGTGACCGGCGAGTCGTACCAGGAGGACTACTACACGGCCGACCACTACGCCTCGTTCGACCTCGTCGACCACGGCTGCTGAGCCACCCGACCCCATCAGCCCCCGGTTCGCGGCCGGTCCTCCCCATGCCGGCCGGCCGCGGACCGGGCAGGACGGCGTTTGTGACACCGGGCGAGCCGGGAACGCCGAAGCGGTTCTCCCCCGTTCGCTGTAGCGGTGCGACGCGGCGACGCCGTCCACCCTGCCGTAACCCCGCGGCCACTCCCGGCTGCGAGGCTCGCGCCCGAACGGAAGTTGTCTGTACAACTTGGAGATCCCTCGATGGTGTCACTCGCCTCCGCACCGCCGTTCTGGCTGCGCGACAACTGCCCCTGCCCGGACTGCCGCGACCCCCGCAACGGCCAGAAGCTGTTCCAGATCACCGAACTTCCCGCTGCGCTCGCCGTCGACGCCGTCCACGACACCCGCACCGCCGACGGCGCCCCCGCACGCGAGGTGATCTGGGCCCCCGAAGGACACCGGTCCGTCTACCCCGAGAGCTGGCTGGCGGCCCACCTTCCCGGCGCCCCTGCCGCACCCGGCGACGGCCGGACCGAGGACGACAAGGAGCCGTGGGCCGCGAGCCGCTTCGACGGCGGGCTCCCCGAGGCCGACTGGGACGCGTACACCACCGACCCGGCCGTCCGGGCCGCCGCCCTCGACTGGGTGCTGCGCCTCGGCTTCGTGCTGGTGCGCGGAGTCCCCGTCCGCGACCGCCAGGTCCTCGAGGTGGCCCGCACCTTCGGCTACGTACGGGAGACCAACTACGGCGAGCTCTTCGAGGTACGGGTCGAGGCCGACCCCAACAACCTCGCCTTCACCGGCGCCCGCATCACCCCGCACACCGACAACCCCTACCGCGACCCGGTCCCCACCCTCCAGCTGCTGCACTGCCTCACCAACGCTGCCCAGGGCGGCGACTCCGGCCTCGTCGACGGCTTCCACGCGGCGGCGCTGCTGCGCGCCGAGGACCCGGAGGCGTACGAGATCCTCACCCGCGTCCCCGTGCCCTTCGCCTTCGCCGACGAGCGCACCGAACTCCGCGCCCACCGGCCGCTGATCGGCATCGACCCGGCCGGCCGGATCCGCGAGATCCGCTTCAACAACCGCTCCATCGGCACGCTGCGGCTGCCCGCCGATCTCCTCGACGCCTTCTACGCCGCCTACCGGCGCTTCGGCGACCTGCTGCTCCGCCCCGAGCTCCAGCTGGACTTCCGGCTCACGCCCGGCGACTGCCTGATCTTCGACAACACCCGGCTGCTGCACGCCCGTACAGCCTTCGCCGAGTCAGGCGACCGCCACCTCCAGGGCGCCTACGCCGACATCGACGGCCTCGCCTCCACCCTCGCCGTACTGCGCCGGGAGGAGAGCGCGAAGTGAACCCCCTCGACACCCTCGCCGCCCTCTTCGAAGGCGAAGGCGGCGCCGAGTACTTCGGCGAGGCCGTCACCCAGGCCGAGCACATGCTCCAGGCCGGCGCCCTCGCCGAGGCGGCCGGCGCCCCGCCGCACCTGATCGCGGCCGCGCTTCTGCACGACGTCGGCCACTTCCAGGGGGCGGTCACCGGCCGCGACCTCATGGAGCACGGCACCGACAACCGGCACAGCCACACCGGCGCCGACTGGCTCGACCAGTGGTTCGGTCCCGAAGTCACCGAGCCCGTACGGCTGCACGTGGCTGCCAAGCGTTACCTCTGTGCCGTCGAGCCCGGCTACTTCGACCTGCTCTCCGAGGCGTCCGTGCACACCCTCGCCGTCCAGGGCGGCCCGCTGACCGAGGCGCAGGTACGCACCTTCGAGGCGCACCCGGGGGCCGCCGACGCCGTCGCCGTACGCCGCTGGGACGAACAGGCGAAGGACCCGGAGCTGCCGACCCCCGGCTTCGAGCACTTCCGGCCACTCCTGGCCGCGCTGCTCAAGAGCTGAGTACGGACTCGGGAGGCACGTGAGTACGGGGCAGGCGGTTCAGGAGCCGAGCCGTCTGCCCAGGGCGCTCGTCCCCGTCGAACTCTGCATCGTGAACGCCACGGTCCCCGGCAGATAGCGGTCCTGCGACCACTCCACCGGCGCCCCCGTCGGGTCGGTGGAGTGCCGTCGCTCCCGCAGCAGCGACTCCCCGGCCCGGCAGCCGAGCAGCTCCGCGTCGTCGGCGTCGGCAGGCACCAGGTCGATGGTGTGCCGGGCGTCGACGAACAGCACGCCGTGCAGCTCCAGTTGCTCCGAGTGCGAGACCGTGTCCAGCGGCATCCGGGCCACCAGCTCCCCGATCCACTCCGGATACGTCGTACGCTCCACCATCACCGGCGTGCCCGCGAGCGTCCGCAGCCGCCGCACCCGGTAGACCGGCGATCCCTCTTCGACGCGCAGCTTCTCGGCCTCCTCCGCGTCCGCGGGGACCCGGTCGACGGCCACGATCCGGCCCCCGGGCTCCTCCCCGAGCGAGCGCGCCCAGCGTGTGAACGAGCGCAGCTCGCCGAAGCTGTGCAGCCGGGGCCCGCCGAGCACCACCCGGCGCGAACCGCGCCGCGAGGTGATCAGCCCGTCGGTCCGCAGCGCGGCGAGCGCCTGGCGGACCGTGCCCCTGGACACGCCGTAACGACGGGCCAGTTCGTCCTCGGCGGGCAGCTTCGCCCCCGAGCCGTACTCGCCCGCCGTGATGGCGGTCCGCAGGTCGGCGGCGACCTTCAGATACAGCGGTGTCCTGCCCCGTGCCTCACTCACAGGCCCACCCTGTCATGCCCCGTGCTCACCGGACCAGGGAGATCAACAGCTCGGGGTCCACCTCGGTCAACGAGCCCGCCAGCGTGACGCCTTCGGTGCCGGCGAAGTCCTCCAGCGGCTCCGTCGACGGCACGGCGAGCACCCGGCAGCCCGCGGCGACCGCCGAGGCGACTCCCGTCGGACTGTCCTCGACGGCCACGCACCGCGCCGGTTCGGCGCCGAGCGCCACCGCCGCCGCCAGATAGGGATCGGGCTCCGGCTTCGTCCGTACGGTGTCCTCGGCGCCGAACAGCGCGTCGAAGCGGTGCCCGTCCAAGGTGCTCGCGACCTGGGCGACGACCGCCCGCGGCGATGCCGACACCAGCGCCGTCGGCACCCGGCGCGCGCGCAGCGCGGCCAGCAGCCGCAGCGCGCCCGGCCGGGGCGCCGCGGCCACCGCCAGCCGCGCGGCGAAGTCCGCGCCCAACTCGGCCGCGAGTTCCGCCGCCGGGGCCTCCAGGTGCTCCTGGAGCATGGCCGCCGTGTCCTCCACCGAGCGCCCCGTCACCGCCGTACGGCGCTCGGCGTCCAGGCTGCGGCCCCGGCGCACGGCCGCCGCCCGCACCACGTCCAGCCAGACGCCCTCGGTGTCGACGAGCGTCCCGTCCATGTCGAAGAGGACCGCCTGCAGCCCGGTCACGCCGCGCCGTCCCAGGAGGCGAGGAGCACCGGCCGCTGCCGCGGAGTGACGGTGACGGCCGCGCCCGGGGCCAACTCGGCGGCCGTGTGCGTGGCAACGTCCGCCTTGACGTCCGTACCGTCGGGCAGGGTGATCCGCAGCCGGGTCGTCGGGCCGTGGAACGCGGAGCCGGTGACATGGGCGCAGCCGCCCGCCGTCACCTCCAGCGCCTCCGGCCGCAGCAGCACCCGTACGTCTCCCGTACCGCCCGGCCCCTCGACCGGCAGCCGGGCGCCGAGCACCTCCACCACGTCGCCGCCGACGACCCGACCGGGGACCCGGTTCATGGTGCCGACGAACTCGGCGACGAAGCCCGTCGCCGGACGCTCGTACAGCTCCGTCGGAGAGGCGCACTGCTCCAGCCGGCCGCCGTTCATCACCGCGACCCGGTCGGCCATCGAAAGCGCCTCCTCCTGGTCGTGGGTGACGAACACCGTGGTGATGCCCAACTCCAGCTGGAGCCGGCGGATCTCCTCCCGCAGCGTCAGCCGCACCCGCGCGTCGAGCGCCGACAGAGGCTCGTCGAGCAGCAGCAGCCGGGGCCGGAGCGCGAGCGCGCGGGCCAGCGCGACCCGCTGCTGCTGACCGCCGGAGAGCTGGTGCGGGAAGCGGTCGCCGTGACCGGCCAGACCGACGAGTTCGAGCAGCTCGGCCGCGCGTGCCCGCCGCTCGGCGGCCCGCACCTTGCGCATCCGCAGCCCGAAGGCCACGTTGTCGACCGCCGTGAGATGCGGGAACAGGCTGTACGACTGGAACACCATCGCCGTGTCACGGCGGTCGGCGGGCACCGGCACGATGTTCTCGCCGTCGAGCAGCACCTGGCCCGCGTCGGGCTGCTCGAAGCCGGCCAGCACGCGCAGCGCGGTCGTCTTGCCGCAGCCGGACGGGCCGAGCAGCGCGAGGAGTTCGCCGGGGGCGACATCGAGATCGAGGCCGTCGAGCGCCACGGCGGAGCCGAAGGACCGGCGCAGGCCACGGATCTTCAGAGCGGCGCCGGTGCGTACCGGCTGGTCGAGCACGGTCATCGGGAGGTCTTTCCTTCGGAAGTACGGGAAGAGCGCGGTGTACGGCGGCGGTTGCCCACGGTCGTCAGGGCCAGCAGCAGCACCCAGGTCAGCAGCAGACTCAGCAGCGACACGGCCACCGAGAGCCGGGCGTCCGAGCCGGAGGCCTGCACGATCCACACCGCGAAGGGCTGGAAGCCGAGCAGCGAGGCGACCGTGAACTCGCCGAGGACCAGCGCCAGTGTCAGGAACGAGGCGTTCAGCAGCCCACCGCGCAGATTGGGCAGCAGGGCGGAGACGAGCGCCCGAGGCCAGGACGCCCCGCAGTCACGCGCGGCCTCCACCAGGGTGCGGACGTCCACGGAGCGCAGCCCCGCGTCGAGCGCCCGGTAGACGAAGGGCAGCGCCATCACGGCGTACGCGAGGACGAGGACGACGGGGAAGTCCGGGTTCTGCACGGCCACGAAGGTCTGGTACAGCGGGGTCGTGGACAGTTTCTCCGGGCCCCAGCGCAGCACGGTCCCGAGACCGGCGGTCAGCGCCACGGGCGGCACCACCAGCGGCAGCGTGCACACGATCTCCAGGACCGGCCGCAGCCGGGGTGCCGAGAGCCGGGCCGCGACCGCCGCGGGGATCGTGATCAGCAGCACGAGGGCGACGGTCGCCGCCGCCAGCCCGAGCGACAGCAGCAGACTGCCGCTGAAACCGGGCGCCGCGAAGATGCGGGTGTACGAGGAGAGGGTGAGCCCCTGCCCGGGGACGTCCACGGTGAAGACGGCGGAGGCGAGCAGCGGGACGAGGAAGTAGACCCCGGCGAGCAGCAGCACCAGGGGACGTCCTAGGCGAGCCATCGGGTGCTCCTTCGCTGGAGGGGGAGGTGGACGGCCATCACGAGGACCGCGACCACGACCATGTCGAGGCTCAGCGCGAGCGCCACGTTCTCCTGGCCGACCAGGACGTTGCCGGAGAGCGCGTCGGCGATCTGCAGCGTCACCAGCGGCACGGAGCTGCCGACCATCGCGGCGGCCGTCGCGTACGCGGCGAACGCGCTGCCGAAGAGCAGCACGAACCCGCCCAGGAGGGACGGCAGCAGCACCGGAAGGCCCACATGGCGCCAGTACTGCCACGCCGAGGCGCCGCAGTCGCGGGCCGCCTCCCTCCACTGGACGCGCAGTCCGTCGAGCGCGGGCGCCACGGTCAGCACCATCAGCGGGACCAGGAAGTACAGGTAGGTCAGGGCGAGGCCCCAGAAGCTGTACAGCGACCAGCCGTGCTCGCCGAGGCCCAGACGCGTGGTGAGCACGCCGGCGTTGCCGAGGGTGGCGACGAACGCGAAGGCGAGCGGTACACCACCGAAGTTGGCGAGCACCCCGGAAGCCGTGAGGACGGCCTCGCGCAGCGCCCGGCCGCGCGAGGAGACCACGGCCTGGGCGAGGAGCAGCCCGAAGAGGGTGCCGCCCGCCGCGGTGAGCGCGGACAGCTCGATGCTGCCGAGCAGGGCGGTGCGGTAGGCGCCGTCGACCGACCGGGTCACGTTGTCGAGGCCGTACCCGCCGTCGGCGACGGTGAAGGCGCCGTCGGCCATCGCGAGCGCAGGCAGCCCGAAGGCGATGCCGACGACGAGGAAGAGCGGCAGGGCCGCGAGCCGGCCGCCGGGGCGCAGGCGGCGCCGGGCCCGACGCGCGGGGGCGGTGGCGGCCGGGGCCGCGGGGGAGCCGCCTGTCATGGGGGAACCGGCGGTCCCGGTCGTCCCGGGGCCGGCGCCCGCCGGGGCCACCCGCGCGTCCTGCGCGCGGGTGGCCCCGGGCGGGGCGGTGGAGGAGTGCGAAGTCATCGCCGGGTCACCCGGAGACGGCCGCGGCCCAGCCCTGCGACAGGGTCTCCTTGGCCTTGGACGTCTGCTGCTCGGTGGGGAACTTCGGGGTGCCCGTGACCTTCGGCAGCGCCGCGGCGGCCGCCTTGTCGAGCGTGCCGTCGGCCTCCATGGCCGGCATCAGCACGGGCCGGGCGTGGCCCTTCAGCCACAGGTTCTGTCCTTCGGCGCTGTAGAGGTACTCCTGCCACAGCCGGGCGGCCGCCGGGTGCGGGGCGTCCTTGTTGATCGCCTGCGAGTAGAACTGGGCGTAGACGCCGTCGGTGGGCACGGCGACCTTCCAGTCGATGCCCTTGGAGGCGAACTGCTCGGCGTAGCCGGCGTTCAGGTAGTCCCAGTCGATGGAGATGGGCGTCTCGCCCTTCTCGACCGTGGCGGGGGTCGACTCGACCGGGTTGTAGTTGCCGTTCTTCTTCAGCTTGCCGAAGAAGTCGATGCCCGGCTGGATGTCGTCGAACGAACCGCCGTCGGCCAGCGCTGCCGCGTAGACGCCACCGAAGGCCGAGCCCGACTTGGTCGGGTTGCCGTTGAGGGCGACCTGGCCCTTGTACTCGGGCTTGAGCAGATCGGCGAAGGTCTGCGGGCAGACCTTGACCCGCTTGGCGTCGCACCCGATGGAGACGTAGCCGCCGTAGTCGTTGAACCAGCGGCCCTGCGCGTCGCGCTGCGTCTCGGGGATCTTGTCGAAGGCGGCGACCTTGTACGGCGCGGTCAGCCCCTGCTCGCCGGCGGCCTGGGCGAAGGAGGCGCCGAGGTCGAGCACGTCGGGCGCGCGGTCCTGGCCCTTGCGGGACTTGACCGCGTTGATCTCGTCCTGGCTGGAGCCGTCGGGGTTCTCGACGGTCACCTTGATGCCGTACTTCGCGGTGAAGCCGTCGATGATCGAGCCGTAGTTGGCCCAGTCGCGGGGGATGGCGATCGCGTTGAGCGTGCCCTCCTTCTTCGCGGCGGCGACCAGGGCGTCCATGCCACCGGCGTCGGCGGCGGAGGTCGCGGTGGCGAGGCTCTTCCCGTCGGCGCCCGCGGTGCCCTTCGTGGGGGCGGCGCCGCAGGCGGTGAGGGTCAGGGCGGTCAGGCCGAGGGCGCCGACGAGGGCGGCGGCGCGGGCAGCGGAGGTCACGCGTACTCCATGGGGGAAGGGGAGCGAGGCCAAGATGTATGAACAACTGTTGTCCATACAACTCCTGCATTACGGGGGGTCCCGATGTCCCGTCGGTGAACGCGAGGAGAAGCCCGCCCTGCGATTCCCCGGCGGATCGGGGTGTTCGACCCGCCCCGCCCGTGCTGCCGTGATCAGCGGCAGCGGGGGCTCGTCCACTCCAGACGGGTCCTGACCCGAGGGTCCTCGATGTACTCGACGGCGGCGAGGGCCGTGTCGCGGGCGTTCCCGTCCGGGCTCCCCTCCGCCAGGATCCAGGCCAACGCCTCGACGGCACGCGGATCCTGTCGGATCGCCAGCCCGCGCGCCGCCTCCGCGACGACGTCCGGATCCTCGTCGTCCAGCCGGGCCGCGAGCGCCTCCCGGAGTACGGGCGTGTCCTCGGGCACCTCCGCGAGCGCCAGGGTCGCCCAGTCCCGCACCCCGTGGTCGTGATCGCGGCTCAGGGCGACCAGCCGTTCCACCGCCGCCGCGTCCCCGGCGGGTACGGGCCCGGTGAGCGCGCACCCGAGGGCCCGCCGCACCTCGATGTCGGGATGCGAGGCGAACGCCGTCATCTCCGGCACCGCGACCGGGTCCCCGTACTGCCCGAGCGCGACGACCACGGAGAGCGCGGGCTCCCTGGCGGCATCCCTCGCCGTCTGCGCCGCCAGGTGGCGCAGCACCGGCATCGCCCGCGCCGTGAAGCCGTCGAGGCAGCCCAGGACGCGCGCCCCGAGGGCCCGCCGCAGGGGCTCCTCGCTCGCGCACCACGCGACGGCCGCCGCGAAGGTGTCCTCGTCGTCGCGGTCGGCCAGGGCACGGACCGTCTCGGTCCAGTCGTCGAGGTCCGGGTCCCCGCACCGCAGCGCCCGCCCGGCGAGCTCCTCGTCCGGCGCGCGGACCCCCAGCGCGCGTTCCAGGAGCGTGGCGATCGCCGCGTGGCCGGTCTGCTGCTCGTTGCCGCTGCCCGGGGCGCCGTTCGCGCGCAGCAGCTCGACGACCACGGTCACCCCGTTGTCCTCGTACACGCGGCGCACCACGGTCTCGCCGGACCCGTCGCCTCCGCTCGTCTCGAGCAGCCCGCGCCGCAACTCCTCCGCGATGTCGACACCGATCCAGCGCCACGCCTCGCGCAGAGCGTCCTCGATCGGCCCGGCACCGTGATCGAGCAGGGCCCGTACGCTCCCGGTCGAGCCGCGCCGCGCTGCCGCGACCAGCGGCGCAAGCCCGTCGGGTCCCGGCCGGTCCGGGTCGGCGCCGTGTTCCAGGAGGATCCGCGCCGTCTCCACGTGCCCGAGCCGCACGGCCCAGTCCAGGGCCGTGAACCCGAACGCCTCCGCCTGGTCCGCCCGCGCCCCGCCGGCCACCAGAGCCCGCACCACCTCGGCGTGCCCGCCGCAGGCAGCGCCGCACAGCGGAAGGTCCCCCGCCTCCTCGCCGCTGCCCCGCGCGGGATCGGCGCCCGCCGCCAGCAGAAGCCGTACGATCCCGGCCTCGTTCGCCACGGCCGCCCGGTACAGCGGGGTCTCGCCCTCGTCGTCGGCCTCGGGGGACATTCCGGCCCGGAGGGCGCGCACGACGGCGTCGTCCCCCTCGTGAATCGCGTCGAACAGCGTGCTCATCCGTCGACCTTCACCCGCCGGACACGAAAGGCGCAAACGATTACGCGAGGGCGATCACACCTGCGTCGCCGTCAGCCCGCGGTCCTGTCCGGGGCCTTGATCGGGGCGCAGGCGAACCGGTCGTAGTCCACGCGGGCGTCCTTCGTGGGACCGCACAGTTCGAACGACGTGGCCGTCTCCGTGTCCGGCAGGCTGAACCCGATCACGCCGATCTTCGTCTCGCCGCGCTCGAGATCGGTCCCGCTGATGGTCTCGCTCCAGGAAGCGGTGCGCCACTCGCCGTCCGCGACCACCTTGAGTCCGCTGCTGGGGTAGCCCTCGAAGTGGCAGATGTCGCTGTCCCCCTCATGCCGCACTTCTGCGTCGTCGACGTGAACTTCAGCCGACGCCGACGCGCAGGTGGTCTCCAGACGCTCCGCCCATCCGGAGTGAACGCCTCCGGTCCCTAGGTGTCGCACTCCAGCACCGAACCGCACACCCCGCACCGCGCCTTGACCTTGCGGCCCGCCGCGACGCGCAGTCGCTGTCGGCACACCGGGCACGGGAACGCGACCCGGGCCGACGCTCCCGTGCCCTCGAAGTCGTAAGGGGCGCCCGCCGGCGCCCGGCCGTAGCGGCGGTCCTTCGCATAGCGGTGGCGCGCCGTCCATCCGGCCGCCGCCAGCGGGGGCCGGCGGTTGTCCCGCGCCGCCTCCTCCCTTCCCCGGTTCCACGCCTCGTACGCGCGCGGGCTGGTGAACCACGGCGAGGGGTCCTCCCCGAACACCTCCGCCCGCTTCGCGAGGACGTACCCGAACTCCTCCGGCGTCAGGTACCCCAGCTTCTGGCTGGACACCCCGTCCTCCCGGAACGCGTCCAGGAGCAGCCATCCGGCCCCCAGGTACGTAGCCACCACATCCGTGAGGATCTCGTTCTTCCGGGTGTCGGGGAACCCGAGGTCGAGGCGGTGCAGGAGCACATGGGTGATTTCGTGGGCCAGTGCGGCTCCCACGTCCCTGCGGTGCTGCCGGAAGCGGTCGTTCAGCTCGACGAAGTACTCGGGTCCCGCCGCCAGTTCCACGCTCGCCGCATGTGTCATCTCGCGGAAGCTCACGATCATGCGCGCCTCGGGTAGCTCCAGGTGGTGGACGAGGGCCTTTGCCACCCGCTGGGCCCCGAGGTGGAGGTCCTCCTCGTCCCCGAAGGCCACGTCCGCCGCCGGCACGCTCTTCGCGTACCGCCGGACCCCGTCCGCGGACAGCCTGCGATACAGCGCGGTGATCGCGGCCCGCACCGCGTCGAGGTGCGGGAACCCATGGACGACTTCGTTGCCGTTCGGCACGTCGCACCCCCTTTCCTTCACTGTACGGGCGCCACGCGGCACCGTCCGCTGGCCGAAAACGCGTCCTTGTGGCCCCGGTGAGCGCTTGTCCATAATCCGGACCAAGCCTTGACGGGCACATGCCATCAAGGCTCAACCCCCCATGAAAGGCAGACACTTGAAGAAGAACAGGTTCGTCCGTGCCCTTCAGAGAATCGCCGCGGTCGGCGCCGTCGTGCTCGCCGCCGTCAGCCTCCAGCCCTCCACCTCCTCCGCCGCGCCCGCCCCGGTCGTCGGCGGAACCCGTGCAGCCCAGGGCGAGTTCCCCTGGATGGTCAGGCTCTCCATGGGCTGTGGCGGTTCGCTGATCACCCCGCAGGTCGTCCTCACCGCGGCCCACTGTGTGAGCGGCTCCGGCAACAACACCAGCATCACCGCCACGGCCGGAGTCGTGGACCTCCAGAGCAGCAGCGCCATCAAGGTCCGGTCCACCAAGGTCCTGCAGGCCCCCGGCTACAACGGCAAGGGCAAGGACTGGGCGCTGATCAAGCTCGCCACCCCGATCACCTCGCTGCCCACCCTGAAGATCGCCGAGACCACCGCGTACAACAGCGGCACCTTCACCGTGGCCGGCTGGGGCGCCGCCCGTGAGGGCGGGGGCCAGCAGCGCTACCTGCTCAAGGCGAACGTGCCGTTCGTCTCGGACGCGTCCTGCAAGGCGTCCTACGGCAGCGACCTCGTCCCCACCGAGGAGATCTGCGCCGGCTTCGCCCAGGGCGGTGTCGACACCTGCCAGGGTGACTCCGGCGGCCCGATGTTCCGCCGTGACAACGCCGGTGCCTGGATCCAGGTCGGCATCGTCAGCTGGGGCCAGGGCTGCGCACGCCCGAACTACCCCGGCGTGTACACCGAGGTCTCGACCTTCGCCGCCCAGATCAAGTCCGCGGCCGCGAGCCTCTAGCACGACCTGAGCGTGTACGGGCGCGGGGCCACGCCCCGCGACCGTGAGCCTGTACGGGGACGGGGCCGACCGCCCCCGTACACGCTCACTCTCACGCGAGCCGCACGCTCCCCGCCCCGCCCTCCAGTTCGAGCACCCACACCTCGTTGCCGCCCTCCCGGAGCACCGGGCCCGGCACGAACAGCGACTCCTGCGGGCCCACGGACCAGTACCGGCCCAGGCAGAAGCCGTTCACCCAGACGAAGCCGCGCGTGCCGCCCGGCAGCGACAGCGCCGCGTCACCCGGCCCCGACACGTCCACCACCGCCCGGTAGAGCCCCGGCCCGGCCTCTCCGGCCACCGGCCGCAACGGCACCTTCGCCACCGCCCCCGCCTCGAAGGCGTCAAGACGCAGCCCCCGGGCCCGTACCCCGTGCACGTACTGCCGCTCGTGCCGGACCCCGTCCGTGATCCCCTTCGGCTCGGCCTGCCGCGGCCCGTAGTTGACCCGGCCCAGCGACTCCACCCACAGCTCCACCACCGCAGGCCCCGCCACCGGCTCCGCAAGGACCGCGTCCTCCGAGGTCAGCACCCCGGCCCGCACCCCGTCCACGTACACCACCGCGCGGTCGCGCAGCCCGGTCACGGAGAGCGGGTACGGCTGCCGCGGGCCGGGGACCTCCAGCCGGTAGCGCACCAGGCCCCGGTCCACGCCCAGCTCCTCGAACGTCGGCGGCAGGGGTGTCGCCGACTCCTCGTCGCCGAGCACCTCGAGGACCTCGGCGAGCGGCGCCCACTCCGCCACGGAAGCGTCCGCCGGCGCCGCGATCCGGCGCGGCGGCTCCGGGACCTCCGGCAGCGGGCCGTCCGCGAACTCCGCGAGCACCTCGCGGAACAGCCAGTACTTCTCCGTCGGCAGCCCCGACTCGTCGACCGGCGCGTCGTAGTCGTACGAGGTCACCGTCGGCCGAAGCTCGCCCTCGTGCAGCTCCCCGGCCCGGTTCGCCCCCGCCCAGCCCGCGAAGTTCGTCCCGCCGTGCGCCATGTAGACGTTCACCGACGCCCCGCACTCCAGGATCTCCCGCAGCGTCGCCGCCGTGTCCGCCGCGTCCCGTACGGAGTGCTCCGTGCCCCAGTGGTCGAACCAGCCGCACCAGAACTCCATGCACATCAGCGGCCCCGACGGCTGATGCCGCCGCAGCACGCCGAACGCCTCCCGCGCCTCCGAGCCGAAGTTCGCCGTCGCCAGGATCCCGGGCACAGAACCGCCCGTCAGCATGTGGTCCTCGGGCCCGTCCGACGTGAACAGCGGCACCCCCACCCCGCAGTCCATCAGCAGGTCCGCGACCTTGCGCAGATACCCCTGGTCGGAGCCGTAACTCCCGTACTCGTTCTCCACCTGGACCATGATCACCGGGCCGCCGTGGTCGATCTGCCGCTCCACGACCTGCGGCAGCAGCGTCCGGAACCACCGCTCCACATGAGCCAGGTACTCCGCGTCGTCCGTCCGCACCCGCCGCCCCAGGCGCCCCGTCAGCCAGTGCGGCAGCCCGCCGTTCTCCCATTCGGCGCAGATGTACGGCCCCGGCCGCACGATCGCCCACATCCCGGCGGCCGCCACCGCGTCCAGGAAGCGCCCGAGCGCGGCCACGTCCCCGTACCGGCCGGGCTCCGCCTCGTACAGATTCCACGGGACATAGGTCTCCACACAATTGAGTCCCATCGCGCGGAGCATTCCCAGACGATGGCCCCACTGGTCCTCGTGCACCCGGAAGTAGTGCACAGCCCCCGACAGCAGCCGCACCGGCCGCCCGTCCAGAAGAAAGTCCTCGTCACCCACAGCGAACGTGCTCATGGCCTCACCCTCACCCTCTGGCGGCGGACGGGTCCATGGACAAAGATCGTCGCTGTTTGGACGGAAGAAAGGCAGGCACGGCGGATGTACCACACCTGGATGCGCTACTTCACGCCCAGCCCGATCCACCACCGCCTCGGGCTCGTCTGCCTCGGCGTCGGACTCCAGCACGGCGCCCTGCCCACCGTCGGCCCCCGCACGCTCGACCACCACGTGGCCGTCGTCGTCAGCGCCGGCAGCGGCTGGTACCGGGGCCCGGACGGCCGGCGCACCACCGTCACCGCGCCCGCCCTGATCTGGCTCACCCCCGGCGTACCGCACCACTACTCCGCCGACCCGGAGACCGGCTGGGACGAGTCCTTCGTCGATTTCGGAGGCCCCGCCACCACCACCTACACCGAGCTCGGCTACATCGAACCGGACCGGCCCGTCGTCCCCCTCTCCGACGCCGCCGCCCCGCGCGCCGCCATCGGCCGCATCGCACGGGCCGCCCGCCGCGGAAACCCCCTCCTGGAGGTCGAGACCGGAGCAGCCGTCCACGAACTCCTCGTCGCCCTGCGCCGCGCCCGCGCCGACACCAACGCCGACGGCGACCCCGTCCTCACCGCCCTCGCCCGCGACGCCTTCCAGCCGCTGTCCGTCGCCGAACACGCCGCCCGGCACGGCATGACCCCCGCCGAGCTGCGCACCGCCGTACGGCGCACCGCCGGCTGCAGCCCCAAGGACTATCTGCTCTCCATACGCCTCGGACGCGCCAAGGAACTCCTCGCCGCCACGGAACTGCCCGTCGCCGCGGTCGCCCGCCGCGTCGGCTACGACGACCCGGCCTACTTCTCCCGGCTCTTCACCCGAAGGGTCGGCACCGCCCCCATCCGATTCCGGGAACAGCAGGGGCGCACCGTCCCGGGCGGCTGGAGCAACCAGATCCCGGATCCCGAACACCCTCCGACGATCGCCACCCGATCCGTCTAAGCTCGCTGCTCATGAGTGAGATCGACGAGTCCGTCACGGCGGAACTGACCCGGCTGCGCGAAAGCATCGACAACATCGACGCGGCGGTCGTCCACATGCTCGCCGAGCGCTTCAAATGCACACAGCAGGTAGGCGTCCTCAAGGCGAAGCACCAGCTGCCGCCCGCCGACCCGGCCCGCGAGGCCAGCCAGATCGCCCGGCTGCGCGAACTGGCCGAGAGCGCGAAACTGGACCCGGCGTTCGCGGAGAAGCTGCTGAACTTCATCATCGCGGAGGTCATCCGCCACCACGAGACGATCGCGGACGGAGCACGCTGATGAACGGAGCGGGCCGGTGAGCCGCGTCACGGTCTTCACCCTGGGTGGGACGATCTCCGCGCGCGGCGGCGACGCCTCGCGCATGACCGGCGCGGAGGTCCTGGCCGGGCTCGGCGCCCCCGACATCGACGTGGAGCTCCGCGACATCCGCCGGCTGCCCAGCTCCTCCCTGTCCTTCGAGGACCTTGCCGCAGTCGCGCACGAGGTACGGGGAGCCGTCGCGGCAGGCTCCGGCGTCGTCGTCGTCCAGGGCACGGACACCCTGGAGGAGACCGCCTTCCTCCTCGACCTGCTCTGCGTCACCGGCGAACCGATCGTGGTCACCGGCGCGATGCGCCGCCCCGACCTGCCCGGCGCCGACGGCCCGGCCAACCTGGCCGCCGCACTCGCCGTCGCCGCCGACCCCGGCTGCCGGAACCTCGGCGTCCTCGTCGTCCTCGCCGACGAGATCCACGCCGCCCGTCTCGTCCGCAAGACCCACACCACGTCCGTCGCCACCTTCGCCTCCCCGGGCGCCGGCCCGCTCGGCGCGGTCGTCGAGGGCGAGCCGCGCATCCTGCTGCGCCCGACCGGCACCAGCGCGATCCACCCCCTGAGCCTCGACCCGGCGGTACGGGTCGCCCTGATCACCCTCACCGTCGGCGACCGCGGCGAACTCCTGGAGGCCGTCGACTCCCGCTTCGACGGCCTCGTCGTGGCCGCCTTCGGCGCCGGCCACGTCCCCTCCTGGCTCGTCGAGCCCCTGGCCGACCTCGCCGGCCGCATCCCCGTCGTCCTCGCCTCCCGCACGGGCGCCGGCGCCACCCTCACCCGTACCTACCGCGGCCCCGGCTCCGAGTACGACCTCCTGCACCGCGGCCTCGTCCCCGCAGGCCCCCTCGACCCGGTCAAGGCCCGCCTCCTCCTGCACGCCCTGCTCTCCTCCGGCGCCAAGGGCCCCGCGGGCTACGACCGCCCCGGCATCACGGCGGCCTTCGCCCATGTGAACGGCACCGGCCTCGCGTAGAGGTGTCCGGACGCTCGTCGGCCCCGTCCGGACGCCTCCGTCCCGCCCGCCGACGCGTCGGCGGAACCCCGCGGTCCGCTGAGCTGTCAGCGGAACCCCCGTGCCCCGCCGCCACCCCTTCGGGCAGCATGGGCCCATGTCCGTACTGACGCGCGACGAAGCGCAGACCCGTGCCCAGCTCCTCGACGTCCAGCACTACACGGTCGACCTCGACCTCACCACCGGCGACGAGACCTTCGAATCGACCACCCTCATCCGGTTCACCACCCGCACCGCCGGGGACACCTTCGTCGAGCTGAAGCCCGTCACCCTCCGCTCCGCGACGCTCGACGGCACCCCCCTCGACCCCGCCACGCTCGTCGAGAACCGCCTCCCGCTCGCCGGCCTCGCCGCCGGGGAGCACGAGCTGCGCATCGAGACCCAGATGCGGTACTCCCGCACCGGCGAGGGAATGCACCGCTTCACGGACCCCACCGACAACGAGTCGTACGTCTACACCCAGCTCTTCATGGAGGACGTCCAGCGCGTCTTCGCCGCCTTCGACCAGCCCGACCTCAAGGCCGTCTTCGACGTGAGCGTCAAGGCCCCCGAGGGCTGGACCGTCCTCGCCAACGGCAGCACCGAACAGCAGGCCGACGGCCGCTGGAAGGCCGCCACCACCCCGCTGCTCTCCACGTACTTCGTCTGCGTCGCCGCCGGCCCCTGGCACTCCGTCCGCACCGAGCACGCCGGACTGCCCTTCGGCATCCACTGCCGCCGCTCCCTCGCCCCCTTCCTCGACGCCGACGCCGACGAGATCCTCGACATCACCAAGGCCCTCTTCGACCGCTTCCACGAGAAGTTCGAGGAGCCCTACCCCTTCGACTCCTACGACCAGGCCTTCGTCCCCGAGTTCAACGCCGGCGCCATGGAGAACCCCGGCCTCGTCACCTTCCGCGACGAGTTCGTCTACCGCTCCGCCGTCACCGTCACCGAGCGCCAGACCCGCGCCATGGTCATCGCCCACGAGATGGCCCACATGTGGTTCGGCGACCTGGTCACCCTGCGCTGGTGGGACGACATCTGGCTGAACGAGTCCTTCGCCGAGTACATGGGCTACCAGACCGTCAACGAGGCGTGCTCCGAGCGCTTCCCCGACACCTGGATCGACTTCGGCATCGAGCGCAAGGCCTGGGGCTACGACGCCGACCAGCGCCCCTCCACCCACCCCGTCGCCCCCGACCCGGACGCCGTCCCCGACACCGCCTCCGCGCTCCTCAACTTCGACGGCATCTCCTACGCCAAGGGCGCCTCCGCGCTGCGCCAGCTCGTCGCCTGGATGGGGGAGAAGGACTTCCTCACCGGCATCAACACCCACTTCAAGCGCCACAAGTTCGGCAACGCCACCCTCGCCGACTTCATCGACAACCTCGCCTCCGCCACCGACCGCGACGTCCACGGCTGGGCCGAGCAGTGGCTGCGCACCACCGGCGTCGACACCCTCACCCCCGAACTCGGCGGCGACGAGACCCGCACCACCCTCACCGCGCGCCACGACGGCAGCCGCCCGCACCGCATCACCGCGGGCATCTACGACCGCGACCTCGTCGACGGCCGCCGGCTCGTCCCGCGCGAGCGCCTCGATGTCGACGTCCCGCAGACCACGCCCGTCGAACTCCCCGGCCCCCGCCCCGCCCTCGTCGTCCTCAACGACGGCGACCTCACCTACGCCAAGGTGCGCCTGGACGAGGGCTCGCTGGAGACGGCCCTGCGCGGCCTCTCCGGCATCCCCGACGCCCTCACGCGCGCCATGGTCTGGAACACCCTGCGCGACATGGTCCGCGACGGCGAACTGGACCCCGGCGACTACCTCGCCACGGCAGGCGCCCATCTCCCCCAGGAGACCGAACTCGCCGTCGTGCAGGGCGTCCTCGCCTTCGCCCGGACCCAGATCGCCGATCGCTACCTGCCCGCCGGGGCGCGCCCCGCGGCGCTGGCCCAGCTCACCTCCCTCGCCCGCGACCTCATCCGCCGCACCGAGGACGGCGACGCCCCCGGCCTGCGCCTGACGGCCGTCCGTACGTTCATCAGCAGCGCCACCCAGCCCGAGACCATCGCCGCCTGGCTCGCCGACGGAACCGTCCCCGGCGGCCCCGAGATCGACCCGGAACTGCGCTGGCGCATCCTCGCCCGACTCGCCGTCCTCGGCGCCGTCGACGAGGCCACGATCGACGCGGAGCTGGAGCGGGACCCCAGCGCCACCGGCCAGGAGGGCGCGGCCCGCTGTCGCGCCGCCCTGCCGAACGCGGAGACGAAGGCAGCCGCCTGGTCCCGCCTCTTCGACTCCGACGACCTGTCCAACTACCTGTTCACGGCGACGGCCCAGGGCTTCTGGCAGCCCGAACAGGCCGACCTGGTACGGGAGTACGTCCCCCGCTTCTACCCGGCCGCCACCGCGCTCGGCGCCCGCCGCGGCCCCGCGATGGCCGAGGCGGCGGGCCGCTACGCCTTCCCGACGTACGCGATCGACGAAGAGTCCCTGTCCCTGGGCGACCACCACCTCACGGACGAAGCCCTGACCCCGGCCCTCCACCGCAAACTGGTGGACCAACTCGACGACCTCCGCCGAGCCCTGAGGGTCCGCAGCGCCTGAGTCCGTTGTGGGCAATCGTGCCGCTGGGCTGAGGGTCCCCCCGGACGAAGTCCGGGGGAGGGTGGGCACAACCCACCCACCGGCCCGCACCCGAACGCCCACCACGGGGGACGGGGCCCTGTCCAGGCCTCGTCCCCCGTTCGGGTTACGTGACCCCGCTCACCGGACAAACCGCCAGAACCCCCGCCAGGCTCGTGCCCATGCGTGCCTCACCCCCACCCCTCGCCGGAGGCGAGACCGGCCCCGACGCCCTGCGGCCCCTCCTGGACACCGTCCTCGACGCACTGCGCGAAGGCGCGCACGCACGCGGCGGGCCGATCCCGGCCGGCGGGCCGGACGCGGTCACCGCCCGAGTGCGGGAGGCCCTGGGGGACCCGCTCCCACCCCACGGCACCGACCCCCACACCACCCTCCACACCCTCGTCCGCGCCCTGGCGGAAGGCGCCGCCGACCCCGCGCACCCGCTCTGCGCCGCCCACCTCCACACCCCGCCCCTCGCGCTCGCCGCCGCCGCCGACCTCGCCGCGTCCGCGCTCAACCCCTCCATGGACTCCTGGGACCAGGCACCCGCCGCCTCCGCCCTGGAGGAGCTGGTCACCGAGGCCCTCGCCAAAGCCGCGTACCCCACCGCGCCCCACCCCGACGCCCTCGTCACCACCGGCGGCACCGAGTCCAACCAGCTCGCCCTCCTCCTCGCCCGCGAGCGCCACGGCCCCGGCCACCCCCTCCAGGTCGTCGTCGGCGCCAACGCCCACCACTCCTTCCGCCGCGCCGCCTGGCTTCTCGGCCTCCCCGAGCCGGTGACCGTGCCCACCCCGAACGGCACCCTCGACCCCGTCGCCCTCGACGAGGCACTCACCGACCTCCCCGGCCCCCTCCTCGTCGCCGCCACCGTAGGTACCACCGACACCGGCCGCATCGACCCGCTCCCCGAGATCGCCACGCTCTGCGAGGCTCACCACGCCGACCTCCACGTCGACGCGGCCTACGGCGGAGCCGCCCTCTTCAGCGACACCCACCGCCCCCTCCTCGCCGGCCTCGACCGCGCCCGCTCCGTCACGCTCGACCTCCACAAACTCGGCTGGCAGCCGGTCGCCGCCGGACTCCTCGCCGTCCGTGACGCGACCGACCTCGCCGTCCTCTCCCACACGGCCGACTACCTCAACGCCGACGACGACACCGAGGCCGGCCTCCCCGACCTCCTCGGCCGCTCCCTGCGCACCACCCGCCGCCCCGACATCCTCAAGATCGCCGTCACGCTGCGCGCCCTCGGCCGCGCCGGACTCGGTGCGCTCGTCGACCGGGTCTGCGCGCTCGCCCAGCACCTCGCCGACCTCGTCGAGAAGAACCCCGGCCTGGAGCTCTACGAGCGTCCGACGCTGACGACCGTCCTGTTCCGGCCCACGCACGCCGACGACACCACCGTCGCCGCGATCCGCCGCACCCTTCTCAGCGAGGGCCGCGCGGTCCTCGGCCGGGCCCACGAGGACGGCCGGCTCTGGCTCAAGGCCACCCTGCTCAACCCCCACGCCACCCCCGGCGACCTCGAAGAGGTCCTCACCCTCGTAGAAGCCCTGACGGAAGGCAGCACCGACCGATGACGGCCAGCACCCCCCAGCGAGACCTCGATCAGCCCCACGACCTGGTGGGCATCGGCATCGGACCCTTCAACCTCTCCCTCGCCGCGCTGGCCCACGGCGTCCCCGGCGGCCTCGCGGCCACCTTCTTCGAGCAGAACCCGGCCTTCCACTGGCACCCCGGCCTCCTCATCGAGGGCGCCACCCTCCAAGTCCCGTTCCTCGCCGACCTGGTGACCCTCGCCGACCCCGCCAGCCCCTGGTCCTTCCTCAACTACCTGCGCACCCGCGACCGGCTCTTCCCCTTCTACTTCGCGGAGAAGTTCCACATCCAGCGCGCCGAGTACGACGCCTACTGCCGCTGGGTCAGCACCCGCCTGCCCGGCCTGCACTTCGGCCACCAGGTCGACGCCGTCCGCTGGAACACCGAACGCGCCCTGTTCGAGGTCGACTTCACCCAGCTCGACGCGGAGGGCGAGGCCGAGGCACTGGGCCGCGCATACACCCGGAACGTCGTCCTCGGCGTAGGCACCGAGCCGTACGTCCCCGAGCCCCTGAAGCCGCTCGCCGCCGCCCCGAACGTCCCCGTCATCCACTCCGCCGACTACCTCGACCACCGCGAGCGGCTCCTCGCCGCCGAGCACGTCACCGTCATCGGCTCCGGCCAGTCCGGGGCCGAGATCTTCCTCGACCTGCTCAAGGGCAGGCCCGCGGGCGCCGAGAAGATCCACTGGCTGGCGCGGACGGAGGCCTTCGCGCCGATGGAGTACTCCAAGCTCGGCCTGGAGCACTTCACCCCCGACTACACCCGCTATTTCCACTCCCTGCCCGAGCCCGTCCGCAACGAACTCGTGCCCCGCCAATGGCAGTTGCACAAGGGCATCGACGCCGACACCATCGCCGCCGTCCACGAGGAGCTCTACCGGCGCACCCTGCACGGCGGCTGGCCGGACGCCGTCCTCACCCCCGGCGTCCAGGTCCGCACCGCCGGACGGGTCGCCACCACCAAGGTGGAACTGCACCTGGAACACGTCCAGGAAGGCACCCGCTCCCGTCTCACCACCGACGCCGTCGTTCTCGCCACCGGCTACCGGGAGCGCCCGCTCGGCCGGATGCTCGCCGGACTCGACCCGTACACGCGCCACGACTCGGCCGGCCGGGCCAGGATCGACGGCGAGTTCCGGCTCGTCCTCGACGAGTCCGTGACCGGCTCCGTCTATGTGCAGAACGCCGAGAAGCACACCCACGGCGTCGGAGCCCCCGACCTCGGGCTCGCCGCCTGGCGCAGCGCCACCATCCTCAACTCGCTCACCGGCAAGGAGCCGTACCCGCTGCCGCGCCGCACCGCCTTCACCAGCTTCGGCCTGGAACGGCGAGAGGCGCCGCGCGTCCCGGCCCAGGGCCAGGGCCAGGCGCTGACGCCTCTCACACAGAGCTGAACCGCCCGGCTCAGAACACGGGCACACCGTCCCGGGTCAGCTTCCAGTCCACCGACGCGAACTGGCCCGGGTCGACCGAACCCTTCGCCTTCACCCACTGGATGATCGTGTTACGGATCTCGTCCGAGTTCGCCCACAGCTGCTTGGCGTTCGCGACGTGCGGGAACGCACCACCGCCGCTGGCCCGGTAGTTGTTCACGGCGAGCACGAACTGCGCGGCCGGGTCGACCGGCTTGCCGCCGAAGGACAGGTTCACGATCCGCGAGCCGGCCGGCTTGGCGATGTCGATCTCGTACGTCACCCCGTACACGGCGTCGTAGTTGTAGTCCGGGGTGCCGTCCGCGTTCGTCAGCTTCGCGGTGTCTACGGGCGCGCCCGCCGGTGTCTGCACGTAGTACCGCGCAGAGAACTCCAGGTAGTCCTTGATCTGGGCACCCGTCAGAAGGCGGGCCTCCAGGGTGTTCTCGAAGACGTAGAGGCCGGCCGCGTCCCTGATGGTGACCTGACCCGCCGGGATCGCCGCCGTGCGGGAGAAGCAGGACGCCTGCGAGAGGACCGGCAGGGCCGCGTACTCGCCGCCGGCCAGCGCCGTCTTCACCGTCTCGACCTGGACGTGGTTGATCAGATCGATGATCGGCTCGTCCTTCCACGGCGCGTCGGCCGTGGCCATGGTCGCGGTGGAGGTGCCGATGATCTGGTTGACGTACGCGACGACCTTCTTGTGCTCGTCCGAGAGCAGCCCGACGATCTCCGGGTCCTCCTCCACGGCGTTGGAGTTCAGGACCTGGGCGCCGACCTTCTCGACGACCCAGCGGCCCTTCTGCCACACGAGCTCGAAGTCGAACAGAGTGAGGCGCTGGCCCCACTTCAGCGGCTCGGACAGCACGACGTCCTTGCCGGTCTCCTTGTTCTTCACCCGGTACTCGGGGATCTCGGTGTGCGCATGCCCCACGAGAATCGCGTCGATCCCGGGGACCTGCTCGGCGACGAGACCCGCCGCGTTCTCGATGTGGGGGAGCTGGTCACCGTACGACGACGTACCGCTGGAACCGGAGTGGGCCGACACGACCACCACGTCCGCACCCATCGAGCGCAGCTTCGGCACCCACTTCGCCGCCTGCTCCTCCAGGCCGGGGAAGACCATCTTGCCGCTGACGTTGGCCTTGTCCCAGATGGCGATGCCGGGGTTCGTCAGCCCGAGTATCGCGACCTTCACGTCCCGGCCGTGCGGCGTGCGCAGCCGGTGCATGCTGTACGGCGGGAACGCCGGCCGCAACGTCTTCGCGTCGAGCGCGTTGGCGCCGAGCAACGGGAAGTCGCACTGCTCCTCGAACTTCCGGAGCACCGGGATGCCGTAGTTGAACTCGTGGTTGCCGAGCGCGGCGGCGTCGTAGCCTATGGCGTTCATCGCCTGCGCCATGGGGTGCACGGGACCGCGGCGGGCCGTGATCGGGTCGACCTTGGCGTAGTAGTACGACAGCTGGGTGCCCTGGATGGTGTCACCGGCGTCGATGAGAAGCGTGTTGCGCCTCCCCTTCGCCTTGCGCACCTGGTCGACAAGGGTGGAGATCTTCGCGAGACCGACGTCGTTGTGCGCCTTGTCGTCGAACTCCTTGTCGGTGAAGTAGTCCCAGTTGAAGACGTTTCCGTGCAGGTCGGTGGTGCCCATCACGGTGAAGGAGTACCGCTTGGCCGGCCTGGGATGACGTCCGTGGGCCTGCGCCGGGGCCGCGGCGACCCCCGTGGTGAGGGCGGCTCCGGCTCCGACGGCGACGGAGCTCTCCAGGAACGTCCGACGGTTCAGCGGCATAGGTTCTCCTTGGTCCAGTGGCGCACAACGCGCGTAGATTCTGACCCACCCGTCACGTCGGCAACAGAGCTTTCGGGTTACGGAGTGGGAAAGTGTTCGGGACCGCAGTAGTGGTTCGCGTAGTTCGCGCTGTTCGTACGAGGGAGACCGCCGTGACGAGTGAACACCCCACCCCCGAGGCCCCGCAGGTCACCGTGCGCGGTGAGGCGCGACTGGAGGTCGACCCCGAGATCGCGCGCATCGGAGTGACGGTCGGCGCGCGGGGGACGGACCGGGGCGCGGCGCTCGCGGATCTGACCCGCCGCAACTCCCAGGTGCTCGATCTCGTCAAGTCCTACGGGGAGGTGGTGGAGAAGGTGGAGACGGGGGCGTTCTCGATCGCTCCGGAGCTGGGCAGGCACGGCCGGGCGGAGCGCGTCCGGGCTTACCACGGCCGCGTCCACATCACCGCGGAACTGAACGACTTCACGGCGCTGGGTGAGCTGACGAGCCGGCTCGCCGACCTGGAGATGACCGGCGTCGACGGCCCGTGGTGGGCACTGCGCCCCGACTCGCCCTCGTACCGCCAGGCACGGACACAGGCGGTGGGGGAGGCGGTCCAGCGGGCCCGCGAGTACGCGGCCGCGCTCGGAACCAGCCTCTCCGCCCTGCTCGAACTCTCGGACACGGGCCTGATTCCACCGCCCGCACCGGTGGGCGGCATGAGGATGGCGTTCGCGGCGGAGTCCGTCGACACGGCCCCGCCCCTCGACCTGGAACCCCAGCGCCAGACGGTCACCGCCGAGGTGACCGCCCGCTTCACGATGCAGCCGCCGGTGCTGTGAGGCCTGGGGCGGTACGCGCGCCTCGTGTCCCGGAGCAGGAGACCGGCAGTTTGCCCGTGTCGAGGGGCGGATAACTAACCCGTGCGCTTGGCATTCTGAAGAAGGCAGTGGGGGGAATGATGAGGCCACTGATCGCTGTGGTGGGCAGCGTGGATCCCGACCGCACCTATGATCCGCCCTTGGCCGATGCGGCGCCGGTGCTGACGGCCTGCGAGGAGATCGGCACGGCGCTGGCGGAAGCAGGCTGCGATCTCGTCGTGTACTCCAGCGAGGCCCAGTTCGTGGAGGATCGAGTCGTCACGGGGTACGTGGCGCACGGTGATCTCCCACCCGGGTCGGTTCAGGTCAGACCGCCCTACGGGGAGGCCGAAACGGACTTCCCCATGCTGGCGGAGCGTCCAGAGGTGTTCGATGTGCGCTACGAGGCGGGGGAGAACTGGGAGACCAGTTTCTACCGCTCGCTGCGGGAGGTGGACGGCGTCGTCCTCTTGGGCGGTGGGCGATCCACGTTGATCACCGGCATGGTTTGTCTGGCGTTCGGGGTTCCCATGGCCACGGTGCCGCGCTTCGGCGGGGCCGGCCGGACCGTGTGGGACACCATGAACCGGACCCCTCACCATGCGACTGCGGACGAGGTCTCCGCCATGGGTGCGGAGTGGGGTGCCGGTTCGGCGCTCCGCCTGGTGCGACTCCTGCTTGTACAGGGGGAGCGGCGCGACGAGCAGCAGCGTGAGGAGTCCCGTTCGCAGCGCCGGGCGGCGTGGCGCAGTGGCTTCGGGATCGCGTTCGGGCTGCTCCTCCTGTGTGTCGGACTGGCGATGATTCCGCTCGCCTATGCCCTGAAGGCGAGCGCCTTCGTCAATTTGACCAGTCTCGTCGTCGGAGCGCTTGCCACAGGCACGTCGGGTGCCATCACTCGCAACGCGTTCGACCGGGGCGAACACTGGGCGAGGACGGCGGCACTGGGCATGTCGGCGGGGGCCGTTTCCTTTCTTCTCTTCGTCTCGGCCCAGCTGGCTGCTTCGCCGGAGATTCTGACGGGAGAGGGAGCCAGGCGTCTGCTCTTCTTCGTGCTCACGGTTGGATTCGTGTCCGGCTTCACGTTCGACGCCTTGTACGGCCGACTCAAGCAGGCCGACCCGCAGGCACCGCCGTCCGTGCCACTACCGACGAGCCCTCCTCCCGGCGGGGCGAACGGAGGATGACGTTGAGCTTGCCCGCTCCCCAGCCCGGCCCTGGCCGACTCAGTGTGTTCCTCAGCCACCGGTACCACTCGCCGGCCGAGAACGCGTACTTCTGGCTGCTGCTCAGCTCCGTGGAGGACGTCTCCTTCAGAGTCGACGAAGGTGTTTCCTTCACCAGCCCCGTCAGGCTGGAACGAATGATCAGGGAAGCGGATGGCTTTGTCGGCATCTACCCCTTGGCCGGCAGGCCGAGGGAGGTGTACACGCGGTCGGCGCTGCGGCACGCGGCACGGTACTTCAGGCTGGAACTGAGCATGGCCGTCCGCGCCCGTAAGCCCGCGATCGTCTTCCATGACCAGCGCCTGGTCCCCGCCCTGAAGTGGCCTTCGGACGTACGCCTCATCGCGTACGACGCACAGGAGCTCGGCACCGAAGATCACTCCTCGCTGCCGATGAGGGTGGCCAATGCCTACCGGGAATTCGTTGCTGATGCCCGCGCCGCCGCGTCACCCGGAGACCCGGGGCGCACGTACCAGAAGCGCCAGGTGGGGCTCGTCATTTCGCCGTCGAATGAGCGGGTGATGGCGGAACTGTGCGATCTCCTGCATGAGTACGGGTGGGAGCCCGTGAGGCTGCCGTGGCCGCCACGTCTGCACCTCGACTCGATCACGACGCTGCGCCAGTGCGACTGGGCCGTGGTCGACCTCGACGATCCGTCGTCGCGTGTCATGGCGGCCTTCACGCACGGCCAGTTCATCCCGACGTTGCCGATCGCTTCGGCTTCTGCGGCCTATGGTTCCACCGCGGGCGTCCCCGACGAGGAGACGCTGTACGGCGACGAGGGCACCGGGCACAGGAAGGCCATCATCCGCTGGGCCGAACCCGCGAACCTGAGGCAGTCCTTCGAAGACCATCTGGGAGTGATCGACGAGCAGTCGCGCTATGTCGGAGGCTGGAAGCAGGCAGCCGAATACTTCCGCTCGGCGACCAAGCGCAGTGAACGCGTCTTCCTGAGTTACGCCGCGGAGGACAGTGACCAGGGAGCGGCCTTCTCACGACTCCTCAACGAGAGGTTTCAGCACGTCTTCGACTACCGTTCGTCTCAGGCCATTCCGGCCGGAGAGCCATGGATGGAGCACCTCCTCAGCGGACTGGCACGGTCTGCCGTCGGTGTTCTGCTCATGTCCGAGGCGTACCGGTCGAGCAAGTACTGCCTCCTCGAAGCGCGAGAACTGTACAGAGCGGCTGTTGAGGGCCGGGCGAGACTTGTACCGGTACGTCTGGAGGCGACGTCCGACCTTCCTGATTTCCTGGAAGGGGTGCAATACCGGGCCCTCTACAAGCAGTCGGCGCAGGAAATCGTCGATGAGCTCGTGTCCGAGCTTGCCAGGATGCGGCAGGGCGACTCCGTCACCCGAGGCTCCGATCTCACCCTGTGATCAAGTCCTGATGTGTGCTCATTGGAGCAAGGGTGCGCACACTTAAACACTTGTCAATAACCCTTCACGCAAAGGTTGTTGAACAGACATGCCCGGCCTCTTCTCTACCCACCGGTAAGCCCTAGGCTCGAACCATGCGCCGAGCAAAGATCGTTTGTACCCTGGGCCCCGCCACCGACACATACGACCAGATCAAGGCACTGGTCGAAGCGGGAATGGACGTCGCCCGATTCAACCTCAGCCACGGCAGCTATGCCGAGCACGAGGAGCGCTACCAGCGAGTGCGCAAAGCCTCCGACGAGACCGGCCGCAGTGTCGGCGTCCTCGCAGACCTTCAAGGCCCGAAGATCCGCCTCGGCCGCTTCCGTGAAGGCCCCGTACTCCTTGAACGCGGCGACGACTTCACCATCACCGTCGAACCCGTCGACGGCGACCGCCACACCTGCGGCACCACCTACGACGGCCTCGCCGCCGACGTCACCGCCGGCGAACGCATCCTCGTCGACGACGGACGCGTCACCCTCGAAGTCACCTCCGTCGACGGACCCCGCGTCCACACCCGCGTCGTCGAAGGCGGCATGGTCTCCGACAATAAGGGCCTCAACCTGCCCGGAGTGGCGGTCTCCGTCCCCGCCCTCTCCGAAAAGGACATCGACGACCTCCGCTGGGCACTGCGCACCGGAGCCGACATCATCGCCCTCTCCTTCGTCCGCAGCGGCCGCGACATCGAAGACGTCCACCGCATCATGGACGAAGAGGGCCGACGCCTCCCCGTCATCGCCAAGATCGAGAAGCCCCAGGCCGTCGAGAACATCGACGACATCGTCGCCGCCTTCGACGGCATCATGGTCGCCCGCGGCGACCTCGGCGTCGAGATGCCCCTCGAACAGGTCCCGATCGTCCAGAAGCGCGCCATCAAGCTCGCCAAGCGCAACGCCAAGCCGGTCATCGTCGCCACCCAGATGCTCGACTCCATGATCGACAACTCCCGCCCCACGCGCGCCGAGGCAAGCGACGTGGCGAACGCCGTCATCGACGGCACCGACGCCGTCATGCTCTCCGGCGAAACCAGCGTCGGCAAATACCCCATCGAGACCGTCCGCACCATGGGCCGCATCGTCGAAGCCGCGGAGGAGGACGTCCTCGCCAAAGGCCTCCCGCCACTGACCGACCGGAACAAACCCCGCACACAGGGCGGAGCCGTCGCCCGCGCCGCCGCCGAGATGGGCGACTTCCTCGGCGCCAAGTTCCTCGTCGCCTTCACCCAGTCCGGCGACACCGTCAAGCGCCTCTCCCGCTACCGCTCGCCCATCCCACTGCTCGCCTTCACGCCCGACCCGGCCACCCGCTCCCAGCTCAACCTCACCTGGGGCGTCGAAACCTTCCTCGGCCCACACGTCGACTCCACCGATGCCATGGTCGCCCAGGTCGACGAAGAACTCCTCCGGATCGGCCGCTGCCGGAAAGGCGACATCGTCGTCATCACCGCCGGCTCCCCGCCCGGCGTCCCCGGCTCCACCAACCTCGTCCGTGTCCACCACATCGGCGAGGACGACAGCCCGAAGGAGTGACCACGACGGCCCCGTCGCGCCACGACCCCCACGCCGTACCGCGAAGGTGACACCATGTCACACCACCTCAGCGGCCCCCACCTGCGCTCCCCGATGGACGACGCCCGCCTGGACCTGACCGACCTCTTCGCCTTCACCGTCCCCGGCGGGCGCACCGCGCTCATCATGAACGTCAACCCGATCGCGCCCACCGGAGGCACCGCGTTCCACCCCGACGCGGTCTACCGCATCAACGTCGACACCGACGGCGACAACCAGGCCGACATCGCCTTCAGCTTCACCTTCTCCGACCCCGCGGAGGACGGCGAACAGACCCTCACCCTCCACCGCGCCACCGGAGCCGAAGCCCGCATCCACGAGGCCGCCGGCACCCCGCTCTTCACCGACGTCCCTGTCTCCTTCGGGCGTGAACTTTCCGTCACCGAAGCCGACGGCTACAAGGTCTCCGCCGGACTGCGCAGCGACCCCTTCTTCGCCGACCTCGACGGCATCGTCGCGGACTTCACCTGGACGGGCACCGACTGGGGCGCCGACAAGAACGTCTTCGGCATCGCCCTCGAAGTACCCGACGGCGCGCTCGGCGACAACCCCCGCATCGGCGTCTGGGCCCGCGTCAGCCTCCACACCGACGGCGAACTGAAGTCCGTCGACCGCGGCGCCCACCCCTCCCTCACCGCGTACTTCAACGCGGACGAGGCAAAGGACACCTACAACGAGGGGGAACCGGCGGACGACGTGGCGACCTACCTCGAACCCTGGAAGACCGTCCTCGCCCACACCGGCGGCTACGCCCCCGACGCGGCGGAAGAGACCCTACGGACGGTCCTCCCGGACGTCCTGAGCTACGACCGCACCAAGCCGGCCGCCTACCCCAACGGACGGACCCTGACGGACGACGTCACGTCGGCCCGGCTCGCGATGATCTCCAACGGCAAAGTCGCCTCGGACCACATCGGCCCCCACGGAGACCTGTTGTCGCACTTCCCCTACCTGGGGACGCCGCACTGATCGGGCGCGGTTCGGCCGGCGCGGTCACCGGGTCGGCCGAAGATCGCCGACGGAAAGCTCGAACCTTTAAATCGAAGGTAGAGTGCCCCGGGTGGGATTCGAACCCACGCTGGATGGTGTTTGAGACCACTGCCTCTACCGCTGGGCTACCGGGGCATCCTTCAGAACGAAGATCGGCGGTCACCCGCCGTGCCCCCACCTTACAGGAGGTGGGTAGGCTCTTGGGGAGCTGTATCCGCCTTGGAAGAGGCCTTGAACGAGGAGCCCCCGTGACCGCCCCCGAGTCGCCCCAGCCCGCCGACGACGCCGATGCGTCGCACGTCCCGCCGCTGACGACCCGTGTCGTCATCGCCGAGGACGAGGCCCTCATCCGCCTCGATCTCAAAGAGATGCTCGAAGAAGAGGGCTACTCGGTCGTCGGCGAGGCCGGCGACGGTGCCCGGGCCGTCGAGCTCGCGCGGGAGCACCGCCCCGACCTCGTCATCCTCGATGTGAAGATGCCCGTCCTGGACGGGATCTCCGCGGCCGAGAAGATCGCCGGGGAGTCCATCGCACCTGTCCTGATGCTCACCGCCTTCTCGCAGCGCGACCTCGTCGAGCGGGCGCGGGACGCCGGGGCGATGGCGTACCTGGTGAAGCCGTTCAGCAAGAGCGATGTCGTGCCGGCCATCGAGATGGCCGTGTCGCGGTTCGCGGAGCTGCGCGCGCTGGAGAAGGAGGTCGAGGACCTCTCGCAGCGGCTGGAGACGCGCAAGCTGGTGGACCGGGCGAAGAGCATCCTGCAGACGCAGTACGGCCTCACGGAGCCCGCCGCGTTCCGGTGGATCCAGAAGACGTCGATGGACCGCCGTATGTCGATGCAGCAGGTCGCCGAGGCGGTCATCGAGGACGCCGAGGAGAAGAAGGCGGCGAAGGGCCAGCAGTAGGAACGGACGCACGGCAAAGAGAAGGCCCGCCCCACATCCTTGTGGGGCGGGCCTTCTGTCCGTGGGGACGGGTTCTACTCCTCGCCGAGGTAGGTCTTGCGGACCTCGTCGTCGTGGAGCAGGTCCTGGCCGGTTCCGGAGAGCTTGATGGAGCCGACCTCCAGGACGTAGCCGTAGTCCGCGAGGGACAGGGCGGCCTGCGCGTTCTGCTCGATGAGCAGGATGGTCATGCCCTCGGCCTTGAGCGTGGCGATGGTCTCCATGATCTTCTGCATCATGATCGGGGAGAGGCCCATCGACGGCTCGTCGAGCATGAGCAGCTTGGGCTGGGACATCAGGGCCCGGCCCATGGCCAGCATCTGCTGCTCACCGCCGGAGAGGGTGCCCGCGGCCTGCTTGCGACGCTCGCCCAGGATCGGGAAGAGGTCGTAGGCGCGCTGGACGTCCTTCTCGATGCCGTCCTTGTCCTTGCGGAGGAAGGCGCCGAGTTGGAGGTTCTCGGCGATGGTCAGCTTCGGGAAGATGTGCCGGCCCTCGGGCGAGTGGGCCATGCCGAGGGAGACCACCTTGTGGGCGGGGATGCCGTTGAGCACCTGGCCGTCGAAGGTGATCTTCCCGCTCGCGGGCTTGATGAGGCCCGAGAGGGTGCGCAGGGTGGTCGTCTTGCCGGCGCCGTTGGTACCGATCAGGGTGACGACCTGACCGGCCTCGACGGAGAAGGAGATGCCCTTGACGGCCTCGATCTTGCCGTAGGCGACCCTGAGGTCCTCGACCTCGAGAAGAGCGGTCACTTGGAGTCTCCTTCGGTGGTGCTTTCCGCTGCCGGAGCGTCGTCGGCTTCGGCGGCGTCCTCGGCCTCGGGGGCTTCGGGAGCCTCGTCGGCCGGGGCCTCGTCAGCGGGAGCCTCGTCGGCTTCCGCCTCGGCGGGAGCCTCCGCCTCAGCCTCCGCCTCAGCCTCCGCCTCAGCCTCAGCCTCCGCCTCAGCCTCAGCCTCCGCCTCCGCCTCAGCCTCAGCCTCCGCCTCAGCCTCGGCGTGCGCTTCCGCCGCCTCGACCTCCGCGACCTCCTCCGCGCCCGGCGCGCCCTCGAACGGCGTACCGAGGTAGGCCGCGACGACGCGCTCGTCGCCCTGGACGACCTCGGACGTGCCCTCGACGAGCTTCTCGCCCTGGACCAGCACCGCGACGCGGTCGCACAGGTTGAAGATGAACTTCATGTCGTGCTCGATGACCAGGACGGCGATGCCCTTGTCACGGATCGCGAAGACGAGCTCCTCGGTCGTGCGGGTCTCGTTCTGGTTCATGCCGGCCGTCGGCTCGTCGAGGAGCAGCAGGCCGGGGTCGCTCGCCAGTGCACGGGCGATCTCCAGCTTGCGCTGTTCGCCGTAGGGCAGGTTGCGGGCGAGGTGCTCCGCCTTGCTCGCCAGGCCGACGAACTCCAGGAGCTCCATGGCGCGTTCGCGCGAGGCGGTCTCCGCCTTCTTGAAGCCCGGGCCGCGCAGGAGCGCGGACCAGAGGCCCTCCTTGGTCCGGGTGTGGCGTCCGACGAGGACGTTCTCCAGGACCGTCATGTTGGAGAAGAGGCGGATGTTCTGGAAGGTACGGGCGATGCCGGCCTTGGTGACCAGGTGCGGCTTGGGCGGCAGCACGGTCCCCTTGTAGCTGACCTGTCCCTCGGTGGGGATGTACAGACCGGTCAGGCAGTTGAAGAAGGTCGTCTTGCCGGCGCCGTTGGGGCCGATGAGTCCGACGATCTCGCCCTCGCGGACGGTCAGGTCCACTCCGCGTACGGCGGTGAGTCCGCCGAAGCGCATGGTGACACCGCTGGCGTCGAGGACGGTGGCGGCGGTGGGCGCCGCTGCCGTGGTTTCCGTGGTGGTGGTCGTCGTCATGGCGTTCACGCACCCGCCTTCGAGGTTCCGACGATCGGGTCGGCGGGGGGCCGCTGTTCCGGTACGTCGAGCTTGTCGGCGTTCTCGTCGTGCTCGTGGTACTCGAGCTGGGCGCGCCGGTTGGGGATGAGGCCCTCCGGGCGGAAGCGCATCAGCAGGATGAGCGCGAGGCCGAATGCGAGGAGCTGGTAGTCCTTGAGGAAGGACAGCTTCTCGGGGATGAGGAAGAGCAGCGCCGCGCCGAGGAGCGGGCCGCGGATGGTGCCCATGCCACCGAGGATGACGGCCGCGAGGAGGAACGCGGAGTTCGGGGCGACGGGGCCGGCGAACACGTACATCTCGGGGAGGACCGTGCCCTGGAAGTGGGCCTGGACGGTGCCGGCGACGCCGGCGAGGGTGGCGCCGAGGGCGAAGGCGATGAGCTTGACCCGGAAGCCGTTGATGCCCATGGCGGTCGCCGCGGTCTCGTCCTCGCGGATGGCGACCCAGGCGCGGCCGATGCGGGAGTCCTGCGCCCGGCTGAAGACCAGGACGACGAAGACCATGACGAGCAGCATCAGCAGGTAGTAGTTGGCGTACGAGCCGAGTTCCACGCCGAGGATGGTGTGGGTCTCGCCGAAGTCGTAGCCGAAGATGTTCAGCGCCGGGATGTTCGGGATGCCGTTCGGGCCGTTGGTGATCTGCGGACCGTTGTCGCCGTCCATGTTGTTGACGGTGATGCGGAAGATCTCACCGAAGCCGAGCGTCACGATGGCCAGGTAGTCACCGTGCAGCCGCAGGGTCGGCGCGCCGATGATGACGCCGAAGACCAGCGAGGCCATGGCGCCGATGATCATGGCGGCCCAGAAGGGGAGCTGGATGTCGAACGCGGAGGCGGTCGATCCCGAGACGAGGGCGGCCGTGTAGGCGCCGACGCCGAGGAATGCGACGTATCCGAGGTCGAGCAGACCGGCCAGACCGACGACGACGTTCAGACCGAGGGCGACCGTCGCGAAGATCAGGATCTGCACGGCGATCACGGTGAACGTGTCGGTGGTCTGCGTGAAGGGGAAGACGGCCGCGGCGGCGAACGCCGCGACTGCGGCGATCTGCTTGTTCTTCGACGCGATGGCCGAGATACGGCTCATCAGACCGGACTTGTTGAGCGCACCGGCACCGAAGCCCGCGAGGAGCAGGTAGCCGATGAACAGCTCGGGGTACTCGGTCGAGATGCCGTAGGTGACGGCGTACATACCGATCGCGAAGGCGACGACGATGATCAGGATCTCGGCCCAGGAGGGGATCTCCTTGGGCTTCGCCGGCTTGCGGGAGTCGTCCTTGAGCGCGAACGCGGCCAGCGGGACGAGCGTGGCGACGGCGGCGACGAAGCCGCCGGGCTCCAGGTGGGCCAGGCCGCCGAGCTGCGTCGCGATGGCGATCACGGTGTACCAGGTGGTGCCGAGTGCGCCGAGGGCGAGGAACTGCAGGGCCTTCGTCGATCCGCCGGGGGTGAGCCAGCGCAGGCCCTTGATGCCGAGTCCGGAGAGGGCGAAGGCGATCAGGAGGAAGCCCGCGACGAGGGTGAGGACCTGGAGGCCGCCGGGGTAGCCGGTGACGGTGAGGTCGCCGGGGAACTCGGAGGTGTAGGTCCAGGCGAGGAAGGTGCTCGCGACGGTGGCGAGGCCGCCGGCCGCGACGATCCAGTGCAGGAGGCCCGAGTTCTTGGCGTCCGTGTTCTCGGCGACGCCGGACTCCTGGGGAGCTTCGGGGGTCTTGGTGAGGTCGGTCGTCATCGCGATCACGCCCTGTCCGAGGCGCGTTGTCCGAGTAGACCTTGTGGTCTGAACAGGAGCACCAGGATGAGGAGGGAGAACACCCAGATGTCCTTCCAGGCACCGCCGCCGAACTGCGCCATCCCGGGGATGTGCTCGACGTAGGCGATGGAGAGGGTCTCCGCGAGCCCGAGCACGACGCCGCCGATCATGGCGCCGTAGATGTTGCCGATGCCGCCGAGGACGGCTGCGGTGAAGGCCTTGAGGCCCAGCAGGAAGCCCATCTCGAAGCGGATCTGGCCCTTGTCGAGGCCCTCGGCGACCGCCGCGACCGCGGCGAACGCGGCGCCGATGGCGAAGGCCATCACGATGATGCGGTCGGTGTTGATGCCCATCAGCTTCGCGGTGTCCGGGTCCTGCGCCGTGGCCTGCATGGCGCGGCCGCTGCGGCTCTTCGAGACGAAGAGGCCGAGGGCGAGCATGCACATCGGGGCGGCGACGAGGACGAACGTGTCAGCGCGGGAGATCGACAGGCCTTCGAAGATCTCGAAGGGTCCGCCCTTGAACTCGGGGAAGGTGACCTTGCTCTTGGCGCCCGGGTAGAAGCCCCAGATGAGCTGCTGGAGGACGATCGAGAGACCGATGGCCGTGATCAGGGGGGCGAGCCGGGGCGCGCCGCGCAGGGGGCGGTAGGCGAAGCGTTCGGCGGCGGTGGCGACGGCCACGGAGACCACCGCGCCGCCTATCAGCATCACGGGGATCGCGATCACGAGGGCGGTGCCCTCGGGCAGGATCGTGTATGCCGTGAGGGCGCCGAAGCCCCCGATCATGAAGATCTCGCCATGGGCGAAGTTGATGAGCTGGACGATGCCGTAGACCATCGTGTAACCGATGGCGATGAGGCCGTAAAGGGCCCCCAGGGCAAGGCCGTCGGCCAGCTGTTGCGGCAGTTCGTTCACCGCAGGGCCTCCGATGAGCGTGTCGGATATGACACCGCGCGAGGGCGCTGTTTGCGCCCTCGCGCGGCTTGGTTCATTTGGTGCGTGTTGCGGGGGCAGTGCGGGGGTCAGTCCTTGAAGGTCTCGGACTTCACGTCGACCCAGGCGCCGTTCTTGACCTGGTAGACGGTGAGCTGCTTGTTCGTGGTGTCGCCGTACTGGTCGAAGGAGACCTTGCCGGTCACGCCCTCGAAGGAGACCTTGGACATGGCCTCGGTGACCTTGGCGCGGGCGTCGTCGGGGAGCTTGCCGTTGTTGGCGGCGACGACGGCCTTGACGGCCTGGATGATCGACCACGCGGCGTCATAGGAGTAGCCGCCGTAGGCCGCGTACGGGTCCTTGTAGCCGGCCGCGGTGTAGTCGGCGATGAACTTCTTGGCGGTCGGGAGCTTCTCGACGGGGAAGCCGACCGAGGTGGCCAGGTCACCGTCGTTGGCCTCGCCGGACGCCTTGATGAACTCCGGGTCGTAGATGCCGTCGCCGCCCATGGTGGGGATCTTGGCGCCGGTCTTCTTGACCTGGTCGGAGAGCAGGCCGCCCTCGGGGTACTGGCCGCCGAAGTAGACGGAGTCGGCGCCCGAGCCCTTGATCTTGTTGGCGGTGGAGGAGAAGTCCGTCTCCTTGACCGTCACGGAGTCGGTGCCGACGACGGTGCCGCCGAGGCGCTTGAACTCGTCCGAGAAGATCGCGGCGAGGCCGGCGCCGTAGGTCTGCTTGTCGTTGACGACGAAGACCTTCTTCTTGCCGGCGTCCTTGAACAGGTAGTTCGCGGCGAACTTGCCCTGGACGACGTCGGTGGTGGCGGTACGGAAGTAGGTCTTGAAGGGCCGCTTGAAGTCGCCCTTGCCCCAGTTGTCGCCCTGCGAGAGCGAGGGGTTCGTGTTGGCCGGGGAGACCTGCGTGAGGCTGGCCTTGTCGAAGTCCGCCTGCATGGACTGCGAGACGCCGGAGTTCAGCGGGCCGACGACGCCGAGGACGTCCTTGATGCCGACGAGCTTGGTGGCGTTGGCCTTACCGGTGGCCGGGACGGCCTGGTCGTCGAGGGCCTCGATCTTGAAGGTGACGCCCGGGACTTCTTTGTTCTTGTTGGCGGTCTGGACCGCCAGGTCCACGGAGTTCTTGATGCCCTGACCCAGCGCGGAGAGCGAACCCGTGAGCGGCGCGTCGACACCGATGACGACGGTGGTCGTGCCGCTGGAGTTGTCGCTCGTTCCCTTGTCGTCGCGCGAACCGCAGGCGGTGAGGGTGAGTGCTCCCGTGGTGATCACGGTGGTGAGGATGAGCAAGGAACGGTGTCGCACGATGAATCCTTTCCCTGGCGCGGCCCCCTCGAGCTGAGGCGGTGCCGTGAAGCGTGGAGCTGGAGGTGCCGTTTGTGAATGCCGGGCCGTACTGGGGATGACTGGGTGGTGCTGGGCCGTGCAGTGGACGCGCCCGGCGGCGCGGTGACTGGCGGTGACTCTAAGCGCAGGTGAGGGAGGTGGGGAGCGGGGAGGTCAGGATGTGACTGTCTTGTTATCGCGAGGGGGAGAGGAGGTGGACAGGGGGTGGGCAAATTAGGGCATACCGGTCAGCAATGTACTGTTCACATAGTGAGAACGTGCAGTTCCGCTAAGGGGCTTGAGCAGATCTTGCTCCTGTCGGACCGCTTGTGACGGTCTCCGGATATCGGACACCCACCCAAACGCCAGCGGACGGAACGCCTGCTACGGCGCCCCACTTGATCGTTGTGCGAATGTCACGGAGTGTTACGGAGGCGGCTTCCAGTTCTCCGAGCTCCCGGTCGCCCCGTTCGCCGACGCGCACCGTCTTCGGGTCTCCTCGTCGGCGAAGGCCAGCGCGGCCTCGCGTCCCCCCTGGCGCCCCTTGGCTCTGGCGCCGATGAGGACCTCGTCGTGGATCTTCAATTGCTCGTTGGAAAGCCCTTTTTGTTCCCAGTCGAGCCCCGCCCACTTGCTCCCCGTGAGCGCCTCCTTCACCCAGTACGCGACGAGGTCGGTGCAGATGTCCACGGCTGTCCTGGGCTGCTCGGGTGCCGGATCAGGGCTGTCGTCCGAGCAGCCGGGCAGGGTGGCCAGAGCGCCGGCGGCCAGGACCGCGGCGAGCGCGGTCCCTGCCGGAGCGTACGGCGGGAACCTCATGTCCGGGACGCTAGGGGATCTCATGCGAGGGCACAACAGGCTGGCTGATTACGGCAGTTGGACGGCGGTGTGAGGGGGTGCGGATGCGGCTCGGGTCGAGCCGGTGCACCACGTGCGGGGCGTGGCGGGGTGTGTCGGCCGGGATGGTGGTGGCGGCCGGGGTTCGTCGGACGGTGGGCGTGGCGACGTTTCGGTCCGCCCGAATCGCCCTGACACGTGCCGCTGTTGCCCGGTGGCGCGGTCGTGCGGAGCCGGATCCGTGCGGCGTTGAGCGCGGTGAACGTGCTGCGGAGCCTCGATGTGGACGCCGTCACCTGGGTGGGCCTGGCTCCGGTGGGTCGGGTCGGGGGCTTCGGTGTCCGGAAGTCGATACTCCCGAGCACCGGCGGGAGGGGCCGGTCGGTGGCCCCCGCGTTCGGAAGCCGACGTTCCGCGTCCGGGGGCCGGTGTTCCGGAGCCCGGCGCGCCGCACGTGCGACGGCGCCCGGAAGAGGGAGCTCCGCACCCCCGGGGAAGGGTGCTGTGACCCCCGGCCGGGAGGAGTATCGGCTCGCGCGGCGGTGACACCCGGTGACCGTGAGGCCTTGATCGTCCCGGAATCCGGGGCCTGTGGCCCCGGGGCGGTCGCTCGGCGGCCCGGGGCCGTCGCTCGGCGACCCCGCCCAAAGCTCCCGGCAGGCCGCTCCCGGCAGGCCGCTTCGGGCAGGCCGCTTCGGGCAGACCGCTTCGGGCAGACCGCCCCTGGCACAGCGCTCCTGGCACAGCGCGGCCCGGGACGGAGGTGTCCGTCCCGGGCCGGGAATGCTTCGCCGTGGCCGTGGCGTTCCGCGGTCAGGCGCTCGCGGTGCCGCCGTCCTTGCCCGCGTCCGGGAGGTTGTCGGCGTCCTTGGGCGTGATCTCGCGGAGCATGCAGGTCAGACGCGCCGAGCAGACCCGCTTGTCCTGCTCGTCGGTGATCACGATCTCGTACGTCGCCGTGGAGCGGCCACGATGGACCGGTGTCGCGACACCGGTCACGAGGCCGCTGCGGGCGCCGCGGTGGTGGGTGCAGTTCAGGTCCACGCCGACCGCGATCTTGGAGACTCCGCCGTGCAGCATCGAGCCGATCGAGCCGAGGGTCTCGGCGAGGACCGCGGAGGCGCCGCCGTGCAGCAGACCGTACGGCTGGGTGTTGCCCTCCACCGGCATCGTGCCGACGACCTTCTCGGCCGAGGCCTCGACGATCTGCACGCCCATGCGGTTGCCGAGGTGCCCGGCCGAGAAGAGGGCGGGAAGATCGACGCCGAGCGCGGCGTACTCGTCGATGACCTCCTGCGGGAACTTCACGTGCTGCTGCTCACCCATCGGCCCGGCTCCGTTCGTCCACGTACGGCTGCTGATCCATTGATCCGCTGAACCCTGATCCGCCTGAGCAAACGCTTAGGCGGAGTGTGATTGTTCCAGACGCACGATGACGGACTTGCTGGCGGGGGTGTTGCTGATGTCCGCGGTGGACTCCAGGGGCACCAGGACGTTCGTCTCCGGGTAGTACGCAGCCGCGCAGCCCCGGGCCGTCGGATAGTGCACCACCCGGAAGCCGGGCGCCCGCCGCTCGCTGCCGTCCTTCCACTCGCTGACCAGATCGGTGTACGCCCCGTCCGCCAGCCCGAGCGCCGCCGCGTCCTCGGGGTTGACCAGGACGACCCGGCGGCCGCCCTTGATACCGCGGTAGCGGTCGTCGAGACCGTAGATGGTGGTGTTGTACTGGTCGTGCGAGCGCAGGGTCTGCAGCAGCAGCCGGCCCTCCGGCACCGTGGGGTACTCGACGGGCGCGGCCGTGAAGTTGGCCTTGCCGGTGGCGGTGGGGAAGCGCCGCTCGTCGCGGGGGGCGTGCGGAAGCGCGAAGCCGCCCGGGTCGGCGGCGAGGCGGGCGTTGAAGTTCTCGAAGCCGGGCACCACGCGCGCGATGCGGTCGCGGATCGTAGCGTAGTCCTTCTCGAACTCCTCCCAGGGGGTGGCCGAGGCGGCGCCGAACACCGCCCGCGCCATCCGGGCCACGATCGCCGGCTCGGAGAGCAGATGCGGGCTCGCGGGCGGGAGGTTGCCGCGCGAGGCGTGCACGAGGCCCATCGAGTCCTCGACCGTCACGAACTGCTTGCCACTCGCCTGGACGTCCTTGTCGGTGCGGCCGAGCGTCGGGAGGATCAACGCGCGCGTGCCCGTGACCGCGTGCGAGCGGTTCAGCTTCGTCGAGACGTGGACCGTCAGCCGGGCCCTGCGCATGGCGGCCTCGGTGACCTCCGTGTCGGGGGTGGCCCCGACGAAGTTGCCGCCCATGGCGAAGAAGACCTTCGCCTCGCCGTCGCGCAGCGCCTGGATCGAGCGGACCACGTCGAAGCCGTGGTGGCGCGGAGAGACGATCCCGAACTCCTTGTCCAGGGCGTCGAGGAAGGCGGGCGCGGGCCGCTCGAAGATCCCCATCGTGCGGTCGCCCTGCACGTTCGAATGGCCGCGGACCGGGCAGACGCCCGCGCCCGGCCGGCCGATGTTGCCGCGCAGCAGAAGGAAGTTGACCACTTCGCGAATGGTCGGCACGGAGTGCTTGTGCTGGGTGAGGCCCATCGCCCAGCAGACGATGGTCCGCTCGGAGGCGAGGACCATCTCCAGGGTCCGCTCGATCTCGGCGCGGGTCAGACCGGTCGCGGCGAGGGTCTCGTCCCAGTCCGCCGCGCGGGCGGCCGCGGTGAACTCCTCGTACCCATGGGTGTGCTCGCGGACGAACTCCTCGTCGACGGCGCCCGGGGTCTCCAGGATCAGCTTGTTGATCAGCCGGAACAGGGCCTGGTCGCCGCCGATGCGGATCTGGAGGAAGAGATCGTTGAGCGCGGCGCCCTTGAACATGCCCTGCGGGGTCTGCGGGTTCTTGAACCGCTCGAGACCGGCCTCCGGCAGCGGGTTCACCGAGATGATCCGCGCGCCCCCGGCCTTCGCCTTCTCCAGGGCGGAGAGCATCCGCGGGTGGTTCGTCCCCGGATTCTGCCCGGCGACGACGATCAGGTCGGCCTGGTGCAGATCCTCCAGCGAGACGCTGCCCTTGCCGATCCCGATCGTCTCGTTGAGCGCCGAACCGGACGACTCGTGGCACATGTTGGAACAGTCCGGCAGATTGTTCGTGCCGAACTCGCGGGCGAAGAGCTGAAGCAGGAACGCGGCCTCGTTGCTCGTCCGGCCCGAGGTGTAGAAGAGCGCCTCGTCGGGGGAGGAGAGGGCGGTCAGCTCCTCGGTGATGATCGAGAACGCCCGTTCCCAGGTCACCGCCTCGTACCGCTCCGCGCCCTCGGGCAGATACATCGGCTGCGTGAGTCGGCCCTGCTGCCCCAGCCAGTACCCGCTGCGGGTCGCGAGGTCCGCCACCGGGTGGGCGGCGAAGAACTCAGGAGTGACCCGGCGCAGCGTCGCCTCCTCGGCGACCGCCTTCGCCCCGTTCTCGCAGAACTCCGCCACATGCCGCTTGTCGGCCTCCGGCCAGGCGCAGCCCGGGCAGTCGAAGCCGTCTTTCTGATTGACCTTGAGCAGGGTCCGCGCGGTGCGCCGCACCCCCATCTGCGCCTGGGCGATCTTGAGGGTGTGGGCGACGGCGGGAAGCCCGGCGGCGGCGTGCTGGGGCGGCGCGACCTGCGGTGCGTCCTGGACCGGGTCGCCGGCGGGGGGCTTGCTGACCATCGCGCTCTCCCTTGAGCGGTCGTCGTGTGGCGTACGTACCCGATCCTGTCACGCGCCACGGACAGCCTGTGCCCGTCGGTCGACGAGGGCGGGAATGTCAGTGGTCCGTGGCAGGATCGTCCCCGTGGCTGAGACAGCATCGAAGACCCAAGACAACCGTCCGCGCCTGCTCCTCATGGACGGGCACTCACTCGCGTACCGGGCGTTCTTCGCGCTGCCGGCGGAGAACTTCACCACGGCGACCGGTCAGCCGACCAACGCCATCTACGGCTTCGCGTCGATGCTGGCGAACACGCTCCGCGACGAGGCGCCCACGCACTTCGCCGTCGCCTTCGACGTGTCCCGCAAGACCTGGCGCTCCGAGGAGTTCCCGGAGTACAAGGCGAACCGTTCCAAGACCCCGGACGAGTTCAAGGGGCAGGTCGAGCTGATCGGCGAGCTGCTGGACGCGATGCACGCGCAGCGGTTCGCCATCGACGGCTTCGAGGCCGACGACGTCATCGCCACGCTCGCCACCCAGGCCGAGGCCGAGGGCTTCGAGGTTCTGATCGTCACCGGTGACCGTGACTCCTTCCAGCTGATCACGGACCACGTGACCGTGCTGTACCCGACCAAGGGCGTCTCCGAGCTGACCCGCTTCACGCCCGAGAAGGTCGAGGAGAAGTACGGCCTCACCCCGCAGCAGTACCCGGACTTCGCCGCGCTGCGCGGAGACCCGTCGGACAACCTGCCCGGCATCCCCGGCGTCGGCGAGAAGACCGCGGCGAAGTGGATCAACCAGTTCGGCTCGTTCGCCGAGCTGGTTGAGCGGGTCGACGAGGTCAAGGGCAAGGCCGGGCAGAACCTCCGCGACCACCTGGAGTCGGTCAAGCTCAACCGCGTCCTCACCGAGATGGTGCGGGACGTCGAGCTGCCGAGGACCGTCCAGGACCTGGAGCGCGCGCCGTACGACCGCACGGCCGTCGCGCTGGTCCTCGACACCCTGGAGATCCGCAACCCCTCGCTGCGCGAGCGGCTCCTCGCCGTCGACCCGGGCGCCGGTGAGGCGCAGCCCGCCGCCCCCGCCGCGGGCGTGGAGCTGGACGGCACCGTTCTCGGCGCCGGTGAGCTCGCGCCCTGGCTCGCCGAGCACGGCGCCGAGCGGCTGGGCGTGGCCACGGTCGACAGCTGGGCGCTGGGCACCGGCAGCGTCACCGAGATCGCGCTGGCCGCCGCCGGTGGTGCCGCGGCCTGGTTCGACACCACCCAGCTCGACGAGGCCGACGAGAAGGCCTTCGCCGCCTGGATCGCGGACCCGAAGCGGCCCAAGGTCCTGCACAACGCCAAGGGCGCGCTGCGGGTCTTCCCCGAGCACGGCTGGAGCATCGCGGGCATCACCATGGACACCGCGCTCGCCGCCTATCTGGTCAAGCCGGGCCGCCGCTCCTTCGCGCTGGACGCGCTCTCCGTCGAGTACCTGGGCCGTGAGCTCGCCCCGGCGGCCGCCGCCGACGGACAGCTCGCCTTCGGCGCCGACGACACCGCCGAGGCCGAGGCCCTGATGACCCAGGCCCGTGCTGTCCTCGACCTGGGCGCGGCCTTCGAGGAGAAGCTCGGCGAGGTCGGCGCGCGGGAGCTTCTGCACGACGTCGAGCTGCCCACCTCCATCCTCCTGGCCCGTCTGGAGCGGCACGGCATCGCCGCCGACCGGGCCCATCTGGAGGCCATGGAGCAGCAGTTCGCCGGCGCCGTCCAGCAGGCGGTGAAGGAGGCGCACGCCTCGGTCGGGCACGAGTTCAACCTCGGCTCGCCCAAGCAGCTCCAGGAGGTGTTCTTCGGCGAGCTGAACCTGCCGAAGACGAAGAAGACCAAGACCGGGTACACCACGGACGCGGACGCGCTGGCCTGGCTGGCCGCCCAGACCGAGCACGAGCTGCCGGTGATCATGCTCCGCCACCGCGAGCAGGCCCGGCTGCGCTCCACGGTCGAGGGCCTGATCAAGACCGTCGCCGCGGACGGCCGCATTCACACCACCTTCAGCCAGACGGTGGCCGCGACCGGACGACTGTCCTCCACCGACCCGAACCTGCAGAACGTGCCGGTGCGCACCGACGAGGGACGGGCGATCCGGCACGGCTTCGTCGTGGGCGAGGGCTTCGAGGCCCTGATGACGGCGGACTACAGCCAGATCGAGCTGCGCGTCATGGCCCATCTCTCCGAGGACGAGGGCCTCATCGAGGCGTTCGCGTCCGGCGAGGACCTGCACACCACGGTCGCCTCGCAGGTCTTCGGCGTCGAGCGGTCCGCGGTCGACGCCGAGATGCGGCGCAAGATCAAGGCCATGTCGTACGGCCTGGCGTACGGCCTCTCGGCCTTCGGCCTCTCCCAGCAGCTGAACATCGAGGCCGGCGAGGCGCGTGCCCTGATGGACACGTACTTCGAGCGCTTCGGCGGGGTGCGCGACTATCTGCGCCGGGTCGTCGACGAGGCGCGCGCCACGGGGTACACCGAGACGATGCTGGGCCGCCGCCGCTACCTCCCGGACCTGAACAGCGACAACCGCCAGCGCCGCGAGGCCGCCGAGCGGATGGCGCTCAACGCCCCGATCCAGGGCACCGCGGCGGACATCGTGAAGGTCGCCATGCTCAACGTCGACCGGGCGCTGACGGAGGCGGGTCTCGCCTCCCGGATGCTCCTCCAGGTCCACGACGAAATCGTGCTGGAGCTGGCTCCCGGCGAGCGCGAGCAGGTCGAGTCCCTGGTCCGCCGGGAGATGTCCTCGGCGGTCACCCTCCGCGCCCCCCTCGACGTCTCGGTCGGCGTGGGCCCGGACTGGGAGTCCGCGGCGCACTGACGCGACAGGCCCCCACGGTCACGGCCGTGGGGGCCCGTACGACGGCGTCGCCCAGACGCTGGTCATCGACCCGAGCGGGGGCGTGCCGGTTCGCGGTCCCCGTCGCGTGCCGCCTCGGGGGACGGCGCCGGAGGCGTCCTCCGCAGCCGCATCCACGCCCCGTACAGCACAAGCCCGACGGCGAGGCCCGCCCCGGCCCCGAAGCAGGCCGTCGGAATGATGTCCAGGGGCGTCTCGATCCGGCCCCAGTACGCGTACCAGCGCAGGCAGCGGTGCACCACTCCGGCCAGGACGCACAGACCGATCAGCCCGCCCGCCAGCCGGCGCTCCCGCTGGCCGAGGACCGGTACGGCCGCGGGCGGCACGGTGTCCCCGGCGGTCGCGCGCAGCGCCCGTACCGCGAACCACCCCAGCAGGACGAGGGCGAGCGCCGAACCCCCGTACTGGAGATAGAGATAGACCGGGAAGCCCGCCACGATCTCGTCGAGGAACGGAATCGCCCGCGTACCCCAGCGGTCGAGATGGGTGAACGCGTCCCACACCACATGGGTCGTGGCGCCCAGCGCCGACGACAGAACGAACCAGCCGGCCAGCGGCACCCTCTGCCGCCCCCGCCAGGAGCGGCCGCGGACGAACCCGTACACCCGCCCCCGCCACCGCGCCGGCAGCAGGGCCACCAGCGGCTCACGCACCATCAGCCACGCCGACACCAGAGCCGCGGTGATCAGCACATCGACGGTGACGACTCCCAGGGCGGAGTGCGTGACATCGCCGAAGACCATCGCCTCCGGGATCGCCGTGGCCGCGAAATAGGTCATGTCGGGCGAGAACGAGCCCGCCACCAAGGCGGAGGCGACCAGTGGTCCGCGCGCGGTGCCGTCGCGGCGGATGCCCGGCAGCACCGCGGCGGCATGACTCAGCGTGAACGGCATCGGAACATCCCCCTCAGGATCCGCGCCGACCAACGGAGTTCCCCTGCGGCGAGGGTCGGCGATCACGCCCAGTATGCGGGAGTGATCGTGCAGGGACGGCGGGCGGCCAAGAGGTGACGAAAGCGTGAAACTCGGTCAGGCCGCGGTGTCCCGGGGCGCGTAGGTGTCATAGGGTCTCCTGTGTTCACGCGCGGGGAGCGCGGGTGCAGTCGAGGGGGAGGGACCATACGTATGGCAGCGCAATTCGGCCGCCGGCTGCGCAGGGGAGCCACCAGCGGTGCCGTCGTGGCCGCGGCGGTGGCGGCGCTGGCCGCCTCGCAGGCGCCCGGCGTGACCTCGCCGCCCTCGGACAACGCGAGCGGCGACCGGCCCGCCGGCGTCGGTGACACACCGCCGTCGCCCGACGGCACGGCGACCGGCGACTCCCCGTACTACACCCAACTGCCGCCGCTGAACACGCCCAACAAGCCCGGCACCTCCATAGACCTGCCCGTCATCACCGGCCCCGCCGAGGCGGGCATACCCGCGTCCGTGCTCGCCGCCTACAAGCGGGCGGAGCAGTCGATACGGGCCAGCGACCCCGCGTGCAACCTTCCGTGGCAGCTGCTCGCCGGCATCGGCAAGGTCGAGTCCGGGCAGGCGCGCGGCGGCCGTGTCGACGCCAACGGCACCACGGACTCGCCGATTCTCGGCCCGGTCCTCAACGGTGTCGGCTTCGCCAACATCTCGGACACCGACAACGGGGCCTTCGACGGCGACGCGAAGCACGACCGCGCGGTCGGCCCGATGCAGTTCATCCCCTCCACCTGGGCGACCTGGGGTCAGGACGCCAACGGCGACGGCCGCAAGGACCCCAACAACATCTACGACGCCGCCCAGGCCGCCGGTCTCTACCTCTGCGCCAACAACCGCGACCTCGCGGTCAAGGCCGACCTGGACCGGGCGATCCTCAGCTACAACCGCTCGACCGAGTACCTGCACACGGTGCTCTCCTGGTTCGAGTACTACAAGCGCGGCACCCACCAGGTGCCGGACGGCACCGGTCAGCTCCCGGTGGACCGCAGCGACACGCCTCGCACCACCACGCCCGGGCCGACGCAGACGCCGACCACCCCGGTCACCCCCGCACCGTCCCCTTCGACGGGCACGCCCAAGCCGAACCCGTCCACGCCCGGCACCACGCCCCCGACCAAGCCGCCCGTCACCCCGCCCGCCGCCGTGAAGGTGTCGCGGATCAAGGACGCCGGCACGGGCGCCCTGACGGCCACCGCCGGCGGCGTCTTCGCCGCCCGTCCGGTCGTCCTCGCGCTCGACGCGACGGGCAGGCCGGTCGCGGGGCTGGGCGTGCGCTTCGAGATCGTCGGCTCCACCGACGCCAACCTCGGTGGGGTGGCCAAGAGCGTGACCGTGACCACCGACTCCGCGGGCAAGGCCGCCGCGCCGCCCGTCCGGGCGGGCGAGAGGCCGGGCACGTTCACCGTCCGGGCCACGGTCGTGGGCCGGACGCTCGCGCCCGTCGAGTTCTCCGCTACGGTCACCGAGCGGACGGCCGACACCCTGGTGCGCGGCGACGCCAAGGAGTTGACCGCCACCACCGGCGAGCAGTTCGCCGACCGTGTCCTGGTGAAGGCCACCCTCGACGGTGCCGTCGCCCCGTCGGTCGCACTTACCGCCACCATGATCACCTCGGCGGACGACCCGCAGACGAACACCAAGGGCCCGTACTTCAAGGACGCCGAGGGCAACCCGCTGCGTACGCTCACGGGCCTGAAGACGGACGAGAACGGTCTGCTCACGCTCCCCGACATCTACGCGGACGGCGAGGCCGGCACCTTCCTGCTGCGTCTGACCGCGCCCGGCGGCGGCACCGTGACCATCGAACTCAAGGTCACCGCCCCGGCGCCCGCGCCGACCCCGACTCCGTCGCCGACCGGCTCGACAGAGGCGACGCCGACGCCCTGACCCGGCCCCGGCCCGGCCGCCGATCCCGTACGGCCCCGCACGACCCCGCCGCCCTTCCGTCCGCCCGGACGGAGGGGCGGCGCTCTGTGTTCTGAGTGCAACGTGTTCTCATCTCGCGGCCGCGTTGCTACGGTGCCCCAGCCCTGACGCCGCATCAGATCGAGCACCGGGAGGCCGACCATGCGCGCCCTCGTAGCCGCCGCCATCGGGCTGGTCCCAGTCCTCCTCGTCATCCTCCTCGTCTCGGTGGTGGACCTGCCGCCCGACGGACCCACCTCGCCCCAGCCCCTCCTCACCGCCGACCCCGGCCCCAAGAAGTAGGAGGAGCCACTCCATGCGCCGCCGAGCCAGCCTCGTCCTGCTCTCCTTCGCCGTGTTCTTCGCGGCGATGGCCCCCACCCTGCGGTGGTACGTCTTCCCCCGCGTGGTGAAGATCCCGCCGAACCAGTACCAAGAGATCGTCCTGGAGTCGAAGCCCGCCACCCTCGTCGACTACTCGACCCTCACGGCCAAGGAAGTCGAGAAGCTCACGATCATCCAGACCCTCAAGGGCAACGTGGAGGAGTCGAAGCGGATCGAGCGCGACGCCGGCCGCGACGTCGTCGTATGGGACGCCCTCACCTACATCACCGGCCCCGACGGCAAGATGGTCTCCCAGATCCCCGAGCGCTACATCTTCGACGCCCACACCCAGGATCCGGTCAACGCCACCGGCGCGATGGTCGACGGCGACGCCGTCAGGCGCGAGGGCATCGAGTTCAAGTGGCCCTTCCTCACAGAGAAGCGGGACTACCAGTACTACGACGCCCGGTCCCGCACCACGGCCCCCATCCACTACAAGGGCACCCAGACCTTCCGCGGCATGGAGGTCTACTACTTCGAGCAGACCATCCCCTGGACCAAGGTCCCCATGCCCAAGACGATGCCCGTCAAGGGCATCACCCCGGAGATGATCGCCCAGTCGGGCATGACCATCTGGTACACCACCAAGCGGATGTTCTGGGTCGATCCCGTCACCGGCGCCCCCGTCAACGGCGAGGAGATCCACAGGGAGGAGCTCCGCAACGACAAGACCGCGTGGAAGGTCACCGCCTTCTCCGGCCATGTGAAGATGCGCGAGGACTACATCCGGTCCACCGTCGAACTCGTCAAGACCAACCGGACGGTCGTCCTTCTCGTCACCTCCTATCTGCCGTGGACCTTCGTCACCCTGTCTCTCGCCCTGCTCGCCCTCGCGCTCTGGCTGGAGGCCCGCGGCCGGCGCCCCGCCCAGGCGCCGGCTACCGCTCCCTCCTGAGCCGCGCGCTGGTGTGCCGGGTCGGCTCCGCCGCTGCGGGGTCCTCCGGCCACGGGTGCTTGGGGTAGCGCCCGCGCAGCTCCGCCCGGACCGAGCGGTACCCCTCCCGCCAGAACGAGGCCAGATCGGCGGTGACGGCCGCCGGGCGACCTGCGGGGGAGAGGAGATGGACCACGACCGGCGTCCCCGCGACCTTCGGTGTCTCGGCCAGGCCGAACATCTCCTGCACCTTCACCGCGAGGACCGGCCGTTCGCCGCTGTAGTCGACCCGTATCCGCGATCCGCTCGGGACCTCGATCCGCTCGGGCGCGAGCTCGCCGAGCCGGCCCGCCTCGCCCGTCGCCCAGGGCAGCAGCCGCTGGAGCGCCTGTCCCGCGTCGATCCGGCCCAGATCGGCCCGTCGCCGCGCCCGGGACAACTCGGGCTCCAGCCACGCCTCGGCCCGGTCGAGCAGCGACTCGTCCGTCACCTCCGGCCAGGGCTCTCCCAGGACCCGGTGCAGAAAGCCGAGCCGCTGTCTCAGCTCCTCGGACTCCCGGCTCCACCGCAGCAGCCCGAGCCCCTCGCGACGCAACCCGTCGAGCAGGGCCGACCGTACGAGCTCAGGATCGGCGCCTTCCCTGAGGGGACGCGTGGCGAGCTCGACGGCGCCCAGCCGGGACACGGACCGGGCGACCACGTCCCCTTCCTCCCAGCGGACCTCCTCGCCGGCCCGGAGCAGGTGCCCGGCGGCGGCCCGCGCCACGCCCTCGTCCACCACGGCCGCCAGCCGCACCCGTGCCGTGGCGCTCCGCACCGGCCGGTCCGCCACGGCCACGGCCAGCCAGAGGGAGCTGCGCAGCCCCGAGGCCTCGGCGAGCTCGGCCCCCGTCCCCGACACCATCAGGAACCCGCCGCCCTCCCGGGCCCTGGCCACCCGCTCGGGAAACGCCAGCGCCGTCACCAGCCCGGCCACCGCGTCGTCGCCACCGACCGCCACCGGCCGTGCACCACCGGCCGCCACGGTCCCGGCGCCCCCGGAACCACCCGGCCGCGACGCGGGCCCGGCAGGATCCGTGCCGCCCGCCCGGGACCCGGCCCGCGCGCCGCCCCCGTCCCCCGGCCCGTCGGCTCCCGCCTCGGCGGCCGATCGCTCCAGGCGGCGCGCCTCCGCCTTCCACCGCGCTCCGTACGCGTCACCGCCCCGCCGCGCCGCACGCCAGGCGGCCGCCAGATCGTCGCCGTACTCCCGGGGCGGCTCCTCGCTGAGCAGCGCGACCACCTCGGCCGCCCGCCGGACCCCCACCTCGGGAGCGCCGTCCAGGAGGGCCCGGGCCAGCCGGGGATGCACGCCCAATCGCGACATCCTCAGACCCCGCTCCGTGGCCCTGCCTTCGTCGTCCACCGCCCCGGCGGCCATCAGCGCGGCGCGGGCCGCCGTCATCGCACCCGCCGGCGGGGCGTCCAGGAGTGCGAGCCCTACCGCCGTGGGGTCGCCCCAGCACGCCGTCCGCAGGGCGAACGAGGCCAGGTCCGCGATCTCGATCTCGGGGGAGGGGAAGCGCGCTCGCCGTCCGTCGTCCGCCTCCGCCCAGCAGCGGTACACCATCCCGAACCCCTCCCGGCCGGAGCGGCCCGAGCGCTGTGTCGCGCCCGCGATCGACACCGGAACCGTGGCCAGCGACCCGAGGCCCCGGGCGTGGTCCATCCGCGGCTCCCGCGCCAGACCCGAGTCCACGACGATCCGCACCCCCGGCACGGTGAGGCTCGACTCCGCCACGGCGGTCGCGAGGATCACCCGCCGCCGCCCACCCGGCTCCGCCCCGCGCAGCACCGTGTCCTGGACCGCCGCCGGGGCCCGCCCGTGCAGCTGGAGCACGTCGGCGTCGAGGTCCGCCAGCATCCCCGCCGTGCGCGCGATCTCTCCCGTGCCGGGAAGGAAGCAGAGGACGTCGCCCTCGTGGCGCTCGCAGGCAAGCCGGACCGTCGCCGCCACATGACGCAGAAGGCCGGGATCCACCCAGGTACCGTGCGCCGGCCGGAGCCCGGCGGGCGGTGCGGCGAAGAGGACGCGGTACCCGTGCCCCTCCCCCTTGCCCCACACGATCGGCGCCGGACCGGTGCCGTCCAGGACCGTGAGGAGCTGGGACCACGCCTCGGCGTCGCTGGTGGCCGAGGCGGCGATCAGCTTCAGCTCGGGCCGCAGCGTGGCGCGCACGTCCACCAGGAACGCCAGCGCCGTGTCCGCGTCCAGATGGCGCTCGTGGCACTCGTCGAGCAGCACCACGTCCACACCTGCCAGCTCCGGATCGCGCTGGAGCCGCTGGAGGAGGACACCCGTCGTCACCACCTCGACGCGGGTCGCGGGCCCGGCCCTGCGCTCGCCGCGCACCGAGAAGCCGACGGCCTCGCCGACCTCCTGGCCCAGCAGCCACGCCATCCGCCGGGCCGCCGCCCGCACCGCCATCCGGCGCGGTTCGGCCACGAGCACCCGCCGCCGTCGCCCGTCCCCTATAAGACCCGCGAGCGCGAGGGGCACCAGCGTGGTCTTGCCGGTGCCGGGAGGCGCGTACAGCACCGCCGTGCCGCGCTCCTCGAGTGCGGTGAGCAGCTCGGGGACGGCATGGCGGACGGGGAGACGGTCGAGTGCGTCGTGTCGGATCACGCACTCAGTCTCGTACGTCCTCGCCGGCGCCGTGCCCGGCTGTCCACAGGCCCCGTCCTCTCATATGACAAGTGGGGCTCGCGGGGCCGCTGGGGCCGTTGCGCCCGTCAGTCCCTCTCGCACACGAAGATCGCCGTGCCCGGGATCAGATTCCCCCGCAGCGGGGACCAGCCGCCCCACTCCTGGTTGTTCCACGCCGGCCACTCCGGCTCCACGAGATCCACCAGCCGGAAACCGCCGGCCACCACGTCGCGTACCCGATCGCCGATCGTCCTGTGGTGCTCCACGTAGACGGCGCGCCCCTGCTCGTCCTGCTCCACATAAGGAGTGCGGTCGAAATAGGAGGAGGCGATCGACAGCCCTTCCGGGCCGGGCTCGTCCGGGAACGCCCAGCGGATCGGATGTGTCACCGAGAAGACCCACCGGCCGCCCGGCCGCAGCACCCGGCGCACTTCGCGGAACACCTTCACCGGGTCGGCCACGAACGGCACCGCGCCGTACGCCGAGCACGCGAGGTCGAAGGACCCGTCGAGGAAGGGCAGCGCTCCCGCGTCCGCCTCGACCAGGGGAACGTCCTCCCCGATCCGCAGCGCGTGCTGGAGCTGTCGGTGGGAGAGGTCGAGCGCCACCGGCCGCGCACCCTGTGCCGCCAGCCAGCGCGAGCACTGCGCGGCCCCCGCGCCGATCTCCAGGACGTCCAGCCCCTTCAGCGCGCCGGCAGGTCCGAGCAGTCCGGCCTCGGCCTCGTCGAGACCCTCCGGACCCCAGATGAACCGGTCGTCCCCGAGGAAGGCTCCGTGGTCGTTCTGGTACTCGTCCGCGTTCCGGTCCCACCACCCGCGACTCGCCCGGCTGCTCTCCGCATCGTCCGCGTCACGCCGGGTCGCCTCCGGCTCCTCGTCGACTCCGTCTTCCTGTTCGTACTCTTGGTTCATCTCGCCCGTCGATGTAGTTTGCGCTCAGCGCGGCTGCGCCACCCCGGCCGGATGGCCTGGGGGGACATGAGTTGTGCCGGTTATGCGGTGATTCGCCCCTGGTGCGCGCTTCGCGCATTGACCCTGTCCGGCTGCCCCCGTATGCTAAAGGTTGCGCTGCGGGCCTGCGCGCCTCAGACGGAGCAGGCCGCGCTCGCACGGTTGTATGTCCCCTCGGTTCTCGAGGCGCCCCACCGTTCAGTCGGGAAGGCGCTTCATTGGCTGTCCGGCTTCTTCGGTGCGATACGGGCTCACGGCGTAGCAGTACCTACGACTTTCTGTCCGTAACCGGAGCCCTTTCCCACATGACGAGCAGCACCGAGACCACCGCCACCAGCACCACCCCGCAGGTTGCGGTCAACGACATCGGTAACGAGGAAGCCTTCCTCGCCGCGATCGACGAGACGATCAAGTACTTCAACGACGGCGACATCGTCGACGGCGTCATCGTGAAGGTCGACCGGGACGAGGTCCTGCTCGACATCGGTTACAAGACCGAAGGTGTCATCCCGAGCCGCGAGCTCTCGATCAAGCACGACGTCGACCCGAACGAGGTCGTCAAGGTCGGCGACGAGATCGAGGCCCTGGTCCTTCAGAAGGAGGACAAGGAAGGCCGCCTGATCCTCTCGAAGAAGCGTGCCCAGTACGAGCGCGCCTGGGGCACCATCGAGAAGATCAAGGAAGAGGACGGCATCGTCACCGGTACCGTCATCGAGGTCGTCAAGGGTGGTCTCATCCTCGACATCGGCCTCCGTGGCTTCCTGCCGGCCTCTCTCGTCGAGATGCGTCGCGTCCGCGACCTCCAGCCCTACGTGGGCAAGGAGCTCGAGGCGAAGATCATCGAGCTGGACAAGAACCGCAACAACGTGGTCCTGTCCCGCCGCGCCTGGCTGGAGCAGACCCAGTCCGAGGTTCGCCAGACCTTCCTCACGACCCTCCAGAAGGGTCAGGTCCGCTCCGGCGTCGTGTCCTCGATCGTCAACTTCGGTGCCTTCGTGGACCTGGGTGGCGTCGACGGTCTCGTGCACGTCTCCGAGCTCTCCTGGAAGCACATCGACCACCCGTCCGAGGTTGTCGAGGTCGGCCAGGAGGTCACCGTCGAGGTTCTCGACGTGGACATGGACCGCGAGCGTGTCTCCCTGTCGCTGAAGGCGACGCAGGAGGACCCGTGGCAGCAGTTCGCCCGCACGCACCAGATCGGTCAGGTCGTCCCGGGCAAGGTCACCAAGCTGGTTCCGTTCGGTGCATTCGTCCGCGTGGACGAGGGCATCGAGGGTCTGGTCCACATCTCCGAGCTGGCCGAGCGCCACGTGGAGATCCCGGAGCAGGTCGTCCAGGTCAACGACGAGATCTTCGTCAAGGTCATCGACATCGACCTCGAGCGTCGCCGGATCTCGCTGTCCCTGAAGCAGGCCAACGAGTCCTTCGGTGCCGACCCGGCGTCGGTCGAGTTCGACCCGACCCTGTACGGCATGGCCGCGTCCTACGACGACCAGGGCAACTACATCTACCCCGAGGGCTTCGACCCCGAGACCAACGACTGGCTCGAGGGCTACGAGACCCAGCGCGAGGCCTGGGAGACCCAGTACGCCGAGGCGCAGCAGCGCTTCGAGCAGCACCAGGCTCAGGTCATCAAGTCCCGCGAGGCCGACGAGGCCGCCGCTGCCGAGGGTGGCGCCGCCGCTCCGGCCGGTGCCCCGGCGGGCGTCTCGGGTGGTTCGTACTCCTCGGAGTCGGACGACAACTCCGGCGCCCTGGCGTCGGACGAGGCCCTGGCTGCCCTGCGCGAGAAGCTGGCCGGCGGCCAGAGCTGAATCGGCTCTGCTGCTAGGCACTAGCTAGCCAACGATCGAGGCCCGCTCCCCTTCGGGGGAGCGGGCCTCAGTCGTTCCCGGGTCCCGCGTCGTCCCACGCGCGCGTGCCCGCCCGCTGACACTCCGTTCACGAAAACCGGTGCCGGGGGAATGACCGTGCGTCGCAGGGCGTTCTTTCCTACGAACGCGAGGAGGAGCGGTAATCGTGCTTGATCCCCAGGATTTGTACGAATGGGACCAGAAGGGCCTGGCCGTCGTGGACATGGCCCTGGCGCAGGAGTCGGCCGGGTTGGTCATGCTGTACCACTTCGACGGCTACATCGACGCGGGTGAGACCGGCGACCAGATCGTCGAACGCCTGCTGGACACGCTGCCGCACCAGGTCGTGGCCCGCTTCGACCACGACCGGCTCGTCGACTACCGCGCCCGTAGGCCGCTGCTCACCTTCCGCCGAGACCGCTGGACGGCGTACGAGACGCCCGCCATCGACGTCCGGCTCGTCCAGGACGCCACCGGCGCGCCCTTCCTGCTGCTCTCCGGCCCCGAGCCGGACGTGGAGTGGGAGCGCTTCTCGACCGCCGTCCGCCAGATCGTCGAGCGGCTCGGCGTGCGTCTGTCCGTGAACTTCCACGGCATCCCCATGGGGGTACCGCACACCCGCCCCGTCGGCCTCACCCCGCACGGCAGCCGTACGGACCTGATGCCCGGCCACCGCAGCCCCTTCGACGAGGCCCAGGTGCCCGGCAGCGCCGAGTCGCTCGTCGAGTTCCGGCTCACGGAGTCCGGACACGACACGCTCGGTGTCGCGGCACATGTCCCGCACTATGTCGCCCGCTCGTCGTACCCGGACGCCGCACTGACCGCCCTGGAGGCCATCACGGCCGCCACCGGGCTCGTGCTGCCCGGTGTCGCGCACGCGCTGCGCACGGAGGCCAGGCGGACCCAGACCGAGATCGAGCGCCAGATCGGCGAGGGCGACGAGGAGCTGACGGCCCTGGTCCAGGGCCTTGAGCACCAGTACGACGCGGTGGCCGGCGCCGAGACCCGGGGCAGCCTGGTCGCGGAGCCCGTGGACCTGCCGTCCGCGGACGAGCTGGGCCGCGAGTTCGAACGCTTCCTCGCGGAGCGGGAAGGCGACGCATAGCCCCGGCGGGCCGGGGGAGCCCCAGGGGTCCTAAGCTGCCGCACATGCTGAAGGTGGGCCTGACCGGCGGTATCGGCGCCGGCAAGAGTGAAGTGTCGCGGCTGCTCGTCTCGTACGGCGCCGTGCTGATCGATGCCGACAAGATCGCTCGCGAGGTCGTCGAGCCCGGGACGCCCGGGCTCGCGGCCGTCGTGGAGGCGTTCGGGCAGGAGATCCTGACCGACGAGGGCACCCTGGACCGGCCGAAGCTCGGTTCGATCGTCTTCGCCGACGCCGACCGGCTGGCCACCCTGAACGCCATCGTCCATCCCCTCGTCGGCGCCCGCTCCGCCGAGCTGGAGAGCGCCGCGGGGCCGGACGACGTCGTCGTCCACGACGTGCCCCTCCTCACCGAGAACGGCCTCGCCCCGCTCTACGACCTGGTCGTCGTCGTGGACGCCTCCCCCGAGACCCAGCTCGACCGGCTCGTACGGCTGCGCGGAATGGTCGAGTCCGAGGCGCGGGCGCGGATGGCGGCCCAGGCCACGCGCGAGGACCGGCGGGCGGTCGGGGACCTGGTCATCGACAACGACGGGCCGCTGGAGGCGCTGGAACCGCAGGTGCGGAAGGTCTGGGCGGAGCTGACGCAGCGGGCGGCCGCCAAGGGGCTGTAGGAAATCCGGGGAAGCTCCGGGGGGCGCGCCGATCATCCACACGCCCGGATGGGTAGGGATCGCGGAGGCGGCGGTCGGATCGTATTCCGGTACGGAATACCGCTGTCGTAAGCGATGTTGAACCGCCGGAGCAAGGGAAGGATGCCACCGTGGCCGAGAGGAACCCGGAAACCCACGTCATCGACTTCCGCGCCGCCGAGCACCTGCTGGCCGCGCGGGATCCTCGCGGTGCCGTGAAGCTGCTCGACTCGGTGATCGCCGCCCATCCCGAGAACACCGCGGCACGACTGCTGCGCGCCCGTGCCTTCTTCGCCGCGGCGCAGTTGCGGCCGGCGGAGCTCGAGTTCGAACTCGTCCTGGAGCGCGAGCCGGACAACGCGTTCGCGCACTTCGCGCTGGCCCGCACCTTCCAGCGCTCCGGCCGCCCGGACCAGGCGACGCGGCACTTCCGGCTGGCGGCCGCGCTCGACCCCAAGCCGGAGTACCTCCAAGCGGCCCGCTTCGGCACCGAGGACTGACCCCGCCCCGGGCAGCGGGCGGGGACCCGGTGCCCGCGCGTCAGCGGCGGCCCGTGCCGCCGTGATCGGGTTCGTACGGCGGGATGTCTCGCCCCGGCTGCCAGTGCGGCCCCTGGTGGATATGGCGCAGCACCATCGACATGTCGACCGCGGCCACCAGGAACAGCACCCCGCAGGCCGCGGCCCATCCCGGCCTGCCGACCAGGGCGAACACCGTCGTGCCGAAGGCGGCCCAGAGCAGACCCCACAGACTCAGCCAGAACCGCATCCGCAGGGCACTGCGTGCGGTCCTGGGCTCACTCCCCGTACGCATCGCGGTCACATCTCCCAGCAAGAACTCCCGAGGCCCTACTGAAGGTCTACCCCCGAAGCGGAGGGGTGAACGGGCCCGGTCTCGGGAACGGCCGCAGGACCCTCGTCGTTCTCCGGGGCATGAGCGGACGGATGCGTGAGGGACACCAAGGGACAGGGCCCGGAGCCATCACCCCGGACGGATGCGCGGTCGAGGTCTACCTGCGCCTGGGGGTCGGCAGCGAGCCCGATGTGATCGAGGCCGCCGTGCCGGCCGGTGCCTCGCTGCTCGAACTGGGCTGCGGAGCGGGGCGGGTGACGGGGCCTCTGGTCGAACGGGGCTTCGCAGTCACGGCGGTGGACGAGTCGGCCGAGATGCTCGAAGCGGTCCGGGAACGCGTGCCCGGTGCGGAGACGGTGCGGAGCCCGATCGAATCGCTGCGGCTGGACCGCCGGTTCGACGTGGTGATGCTCGCCTCGTATCTGGTGCACACGGCCGAACACCGCAGCAGGCAGGCCCTTCTGGAGACCTGCAGACGGCATGTCCGGGACGACGGCCACGTGCTCATCCAGCGCGAGGGCGAACAGTGGCACCTGGAGGTGCCGCGGGAACGCGAGGACCCGGGCGGCTGCACGGTGCGGATCGTGTCGGCGGACCCGGTCGGCGACGGCGTCAACTCGGTCGTCGCCGAGTACCTCTTCCCGGATCTGCGCTGGACCCAGACCTTCCTCTCGCGGCCCCTGAGCAAGGAGGACTTCGAGCGGTGTCTGGGCGAGGCGGGGCTCGAGGTGGACGCATATCTGACGGATGACGGCACATGGGTCAGGGCTCGCCCGAGGTCCCGCTGAAGGGGGGCGGCGTTGGACCAGGAAGTCCGCGGCATCGACGAGTTGCTCCGTGACGAGACCGTACGAGAGCGGCGCGGAGCGCTCTGCCGACGGATCGAGACCGCCGGGATCACCGTCCACGACATCCTCTGCTGCGAGGACCGGACGGCCTTCGTCGGGCCCGGGTACGAAGATCGGCACACCGTGGTCCTCACCCGTTCCGGCGGGTATCTGCGACGGATCTCGGGCGAAGAGTTCTTCGTCGACCCCACCGGCGGCTATCTGACCCGCCCCGGCGACGAACACCGGGTGGCCCATCCGGTGGGCGCCGGCGACCGCTCCACGGACATCCGTATCGGCGAGCAGCTCTTCGCGGACCGCTTCGACGGCCGTCCCGGCACCCGCAGGTTCACCGTCTCCGGCACCACCGACCTGCACCACCGCGCCCTCCTGGCCGCCGCCCGGCGCGGCGCCGACCCCTTCGAACTGGCCGAACGGCTCCACCGATTACTGGACCTGATCGCCGCCTCCGCCGGCCATTGGCGCGCCAACACCACCGCCCGTCCCTCCACCGCGCGCGTGCACGGCGATCTGGTCCGCGACACCTGCGCCGCCCTCGCCACCGGCACCCCGGCGCTCCGGCTCTCCCTCGAGGAACTGGCCCGCGTCGTCGGCGTCTCCCCGCACCATCTGAGCCGCGTCTTCCACGCGGTCACGGGAACGACCCTCACGCGCTACCGCAACCAACTGCGCGTCCGTGGCGTCCTGCACGCCCTGGAGGAGGGCGAGGACAGCCTGCGGACCCTCTCGTACGCCTACGGCTTCGCCGACCAGGCACATCTGACCCGGATGTGCCGCAGCCAGACGGGCCATGTTCCCAGCGCCGTACGAAGCCTCCTCACGGATCGAGCATGAATCTTCAACGCCTGTAGGGGGCGGGGCCCGCAGGATGGCTACGGCCGGAATCCCGGCCGGTGCCGCGACACGGTGGCACCACGTCTTCCGAGCGGGGGGAACGACGATGACCTTACTGGCCAGAGCCGGCATGACCATGGCGGCCGTCCTGACGGCCGCCGCGTGCGTCGGCTCCGCCCCGGGCAGCGCCGCCGGTGCCTCACCGGCGGCCACATCGGCGGCGGACACACCCGGGCTCACCGACCACCGGCCCTGCCCCGGGCAGCCCGATGTGACCTGCGCCGACCTCACCGTCCCCCTGGACCGCGGCGGGGCCGTACCCGGCACACTGAAGCTCCGGACCGCCGTCCTCGGCAAGGCCGACGCACCGCGCGGGACGCTCCTCCTCCTCACCGGCGGCCCCGGCCAACCGGGCGTCCCCTTCGTCGCGAGGATCCGCTCCCGCCTCCCCGAGGCGCTCGCCGAATACCGCCTGGTCATGATCGACCAGCGGGGGACCGGCGAGGCGGCCATCGACTGCCCCGCGCTCCAGAAGGAGGTCGGCAGCAGCGACACCGTCGCCCCCACGCGCGGAGCCGTCACCGCCTGCGCCGACAGCCTCGGCCGGAACCGGAACTTCTACACCACCGCCGACACCGTGGCCGACCTGGAGGACCTGCGCCGAGCCCTGCGCGTGCCGACCTGGACGGTCGACGGGGTGTCGTACGGGACGTTCACCGGCGCCCAGTACGCCCTCACCCACCCCCACCGGGTGCGACGACTCGTCCTGGACTCCGTCGTTCCGCTCGACGGCGGCGGAGTGCTGTACGAGGACTCGCTCGGCCACTCCGCACAGGTGCTCCGCACCGCCTGCCGTGAACAGCGGTGCGGCTTCGACCCGGCGCGGGACCTCGCGACGGTGGTGCGCCGCGACCGAAACGGAGTCGGCGTCTTCAACCTGCTGGTCATCGCCAGCATCATCGACCCGAAGCTCGAAGACCCGCGCTTCGGCATTCTGAACGCCCTCCACGCCTCGGCGGGCGGCGACCGCGCGCGGCTCGACGCGCTCGTCGCCGGCTTCTCCGAACCGTCCGGGGAGACTCCGGCCGACTTCAGCTCCGGCCTGCACGCCGCCACGCTCTGCGCGGACTCGCGCTGGCCCTGGGGCGACGCCGCCGCACCCGTCGCGGGCCGGGAGCGCGCCCTGAAGCGGGCCGTGCACCGGATCAGGCCGGCCGACGTCTGGCCGTTCGAACGGGAGACGGCGGGCGGCCAGGGCATTCCGCAGACCTGCCTCCCCTGGCCGACCTCCCGCCCCAACCGGGCGGCGCCGGGACGGACGCTGACCATGCCGGTCCTGCTCCTGGCGGGGGACCGGGACCTGTCCACGCCGGTGAAGTGGGCCCGCGAGGTGGCCGCGGTGACTCCCCGGGCCGAACTGGTCGTCATCGAAGGCGCCGGTCACTCCACACAGAGCCGCAGCGACGCGGGAGCACGGGCGGCCACGGAGTTCCTGCTCCGGTAGGCCCGTGGAGACCCGTCGCGGGCCGGTGGGACCCGTCGGGCCCCGCGAGCGACGGCGCGCCACGCCCGGGACGGGGGTCCGGGCGTGGCGCGCAGCAGGCGGATCAGTCCCAGGGCCTGTCCGGCGGATCAGGGTCGGACAGGCCCTAGTGGACGACGCTGTAACTCCGCCAGGGGAGCGTGCCGGGCACGATCGAATCGGACAAGGTCGTGGCGACGTAGATGGGTGTCTCGCCCTTGCAGTCGAGGGTCTGGTACAGCCAGATGTCGTTCAGTGTCCGGTTCTCGACCCGCCTCACGCCGGAGGGCGCGAGCCGGTGGCAGCCGTTGACGGAGGGGCTGGTCACGGTGATCACGACCTCGCGCTCGGTCTCGTAAGTGAGGGTGCCGACCGCGGTGCGGCCGAGGCCGGAGCAGCCCGCGACGGAGAGTGTCAGGAGCGCGGCCCCGGCGGCGGTGCCGAGACGCCGGTGAACGGACATGGCGGATCCTCGTCTGTCGGGCGAAGGCGGCAGAAGCCCTGTTTCCGTCACCCTGCCGCCTGCCGGGTGGGCTGTCACCCGTTGATGGGCCGCCCGGGCGAAGCTGCGCGAGGCCCGTTGTCAGACCCCACCCGTAAGGTCGGAGATCCAGTCGGATTCCGTCGAGGAACGGGGAGGTGAGCAGCGCCGTGACACACACCTGGCAGACCAGCGCCGCCGTCTTCCTGCCTGCCGCCCTGCCCCGCGACGGCCGGGTCGCCTTCTGGGCCCCGGACGGCGACGAGCTGCCCGTTCCCGCAGCCGGCGACCGCATGACGGAGACGGGAACGCCCGGCGACGGCGGCCCGGGCACCGGGGGCGCCGAGCTCACCGTCGTACGCCGCCACGGCGCCGGAGTCCGCAGCCGCGAGGTTCCCGCCGTGATCCTCGGTGTCGCCGAGGCCCTGCCCCATCTGGTCGCCGCGCGCCACCACCCGGCCGCCCACCCCGCCACCGCCTGCTGGGGCGCCGCCGCCCTGCACGCCCTGCAGCTCGTCGCGCGGGGGCGTCTGCTGCCCGGGCTCACGGCCGACGACCTGGACGCCTGGCGGGCCGGTCCACTGGACGCGGACGACATCGCCCACCTGCGGGCCGTTGCCGCCGCCATGCCCCCCGAAGGCCACGCCGTCCCCGCCCCCGGCCTCAGCCCGCTCCAGCTCCCCGAGCCCGAGGCCCTGGTGCGGGCCTTCCTCGACGCCGTCGCCGACACCCTGCCCCGTACCCCCGCAGCGGCCCACGCGGCCGGCGCGCCGTTCGCCGCCCGTACTGCACAGCACCTGCCCCGCGCACGTGCCTGGGCGACCGAGGCCGCCGCCGGCATGGACGCCGGGGTCCGGGTCTCGCTCCGCCTCGACCTCGCCGGATACGAACTCTTCGACATCGCCGAGGAGGGCGGCGACGAGCGGCAGGCCGCCGCGGCCCTGCTCCAGATCCACAGCCTCGCCGACCCCACCCTCGTCATCGACGCCGCCGCCCTCTGGGAGGGTGGTGGAGACGACCTCTTCGGGCCGCGCGCCCGGATCGACGCCGTCCTCGCGCTCCGCCGCGCCGCCCGCGTCTGGTCGCCGCTCGGCAGGCTCCTGGAGCGCGACGTCCCCGACGTCCTCGCCCTGACCGAGGACGAGCTGTACGAACTCCTCGGCCCCGCCGCCGCCCGTCTCGCCGACGCCGGGGTCGCCGTCCACTGGCCACGCGAACTGGCGCGCTCGCTCAGCGCCTCCGCCGTGGTGCGGCCTGCGCTGTCCGCCCCCGGCTCCGCCACCGACGGCACCACCTTCTTCGACAGCGAGGAGCTGCTCCGCTTCAACTGGCAGCTCGCCCTCGACGGAGACCCGCTCACCGAGCGGGAGATGGACACCCTCGCCGAGTCCCACCGGCCCATCGTGCGGCTGCGCGACCAGTGGGTGGTCGTCGACCCCGACCTCGTCCGCAAGGCCCGCAAGCGGGAACTGGGCCTCCTGGAGCCCGTCGACGCCCTCGCCGTCGCCCTCAGCGGCACGGCGGAGGTGGACGGCGAGACCGTCCAGGCCGTGCCCGTAGGAGCCCTCGCCACCCTGCGGGACCGGCTCGTCGCCGGACCGGAGTCCATCACCCCGCCCGCCGGTCTGGACGCCACCCTGCGCGACTACCAGCTGCGCGGACTCGCCTGGCTGGACCTCATGACCTCGCTCGGGCTCGGCGGCTGCCTCGCCGACGACATGGGCCTCGGCAAGACCGTCACCCTCATCGCCCTCCATCTGCGCCGCGCCCGTCGCGCCCCCACCCTGGTCGTCTGCCCCGCCTCCCTGCTCGGCAACTGGCAGCGGGAGATCCGGCGCTTCGCCCCCGGCGTCCCCGTCCGCCGCTTCCATGGCGCCGACCGTTCCCTGGACGGACTCGACGAGGGCCCCGGCACCGGCGGATTCGTCCTCACCACCTACGGGACCCTGCGCACCAGCGCCCCCCAACTGGCCGGGCAGGAATGGGGGATGGTCGTCGCCGACGAGGCCCAGCATGTCAAGAACCCCTTCTCCGCGACGGCCAAGGCACTGCGCACGATCCCGACGCCTGCCAGGGTCGCCCTCACCGGCACCCCCGTGGAGAACAACCTCTCCGAGCTGTGGGCCCTGCTCGACTGGACCACCCCCGGCCTCCTCGGTCCTCTCAAGGCCTTCCGCTCCCGCCACGCCCGCGCCGTGGAGAACAGCGAGGAGATCGAGAACGAGGAGGCCGTCGAGCGCCTCGCCCGCCTCGTCAGGCCCTTCCTGCTGCGCCGCCGCAAGTCCGACCCCGGCATCGTCCCCGAGCTGCCGCCCAAGACCGAGTCCGACCACCCCGTGGCGCTCACCCGTGAACAGGCCTCGCTCTACGAGGCGGTGGTCCGCGAGACCATGGCGCAGATCGAGGGCGCCGAGGGCATCGCCCGCCGCGGGCTCGTGATGAAGCTGCTCACCTCGCTCAAGCAGATCTGCAACCACCCCGCCCAGTACCTCAAGGAGCAGACGGCCAAGGGCGGCGGAACGGCCCGGCTCGCCGGCCGCTCGGGCAAGCTCGCCCTGCTCGACGAACTCCTCGACACGATCCTCGCCGAGGACGGCGCCGTCCTCGTCTTCACCCAGTACGTGACCATGGCCCGGCTCCTCGCCGACCACCTGGCTGCCCGCGCGATCCCGGCCCAACTGCTGCACGGAGGCACCCCCGTGGCCGAGCGCGAGCGGATGGTGGACCGCTTCCAATCCGGCGACGTGCCCGTCTTCCTGCTGTCGCTGAAGGCGGCCGGCACCGGGCTCAACCTCACCCGGGCCGGACACGTCGTCCACTTCGACCGCTGGTGGAACCCGGCCGTCGAGGAGCAGGCCACCGACCGGGCCTACCGCATCGGACAGACCCAGCCGGTCCAGGTCCACCGGCTGATCGCCGAGGGCACCGTGGAGGACCGCATCGCCGAGATGCTGCGCGCCAAGCGGGCCCTCGCCGACGCCGTCCTCGGCTCCGGGGAGGCCGCGCTGACCGAACTGACCGACCGCGAGCTGGCGGACCTGGTCTCGCTGAGGAGGCCGTCATGAGCCCCCGCCGCCCCCCGGCCGCCCGGTTCGCCGGCCCGCGCCACGACGACCGGCGCCGGACGTTCCCGGCGCTCGCCCCGCGTGAGTCCCCCTCCGCTCAGGGGCGTGGGGTGACCCCCACGGACGGCCGGTTCGCCGCCACCTGGTGGGGCAACGCCTGGGTGGACGCACTGGAGGACACCGCCCTCGACCCCGCCCGCCTCGCCCGCGGCAAGGCGTACGCCGGGCGCGGTCACGTCGACGCGATCACGGTCACCCCCGGCCGGGTCGTCGCCTACGTCCACGGCACCCGCCCCCGCCCGTACCGCACCGAGATCCGGCTGCGCACACTCGGCGACGACGGCTGGGAGCGCTTCCTGGACGAGATCGCCGCGCGGCCCGACCACATCGCCGCCCTCCTCGACAAGGACATCCCGCACGCCGTCGAGGCCGTCACCGGCCTGCTGCCCGCACCCGGGGACCTCATCCCCGACTGTTCTTGCCCGGACGACGGCTTCCCCTGCAAGCACGCCGCCGCCCTCTGCTACCAGTCGGCCCGACTCCTCGACGAGGACCCGTTCGTCCTCTTCCTCATGCGCGGCCGCGGCGAGCAAGAGCTCCTCGCCGCCCTCACCCAGCGCAACGCGGCCCGCTCCGCCGCCGAGCAGACGGCGTCCGTACCGCCGATGGCCACGGTCCCGGCCCGCGCCGCCCTCGCCCCGAACCCCGGTCACGCCCTGCCGCCGCTGCCCCCACCGCTCCCGGCCCCCGCGCATCCCGGCCGTCCTCCGGCCTACCCCCCGGACCCCGACGCCCCGGACCCCCTCGCCCTGGACCTGCTCGCCACGGAGGCCGCCGCCCGCGCCCACGCCTTCTTGGTGACCGGACACGACCCCGTCGCCGCCCTCACCCCTTGGCAGGACGCCGTGCGGCTGGCCGCCGCACACCCCGGTTCCGGACTCACCGCCTCCACCCGCGCGCTGTACCGGGACCTCGCCTACGCCCTCGACCGCACACCCAGCGACCTGGCCCGCGCCGTCGCCGCCTGGCGTCAGGGCGGCCTCGCCGGGCTCGCCGTCCTCGAAGAGCCCTGGGACCCGCCCGCCGGCCCCTTCGACCGGGCCCGACCCGCCCTGCTCGCCTCCGACTTCCCCGCCTTCCGCCCCTGGCGCAACCGGCTGTCGACGCGATCCCTCCAGCTCCGCTTCGGCCGTGACGGACTCTGGTACGGGTACGAGTCGGACGCCGACCGCGAGGACTGGTGGCCGCGCGGCACCCCCGACCCCGACCCCGTCGGCGCACTCACCGATCTGCTCGGCCACTGACCGACAGGCCGGCCGAAGGCGTCGACCTGGCCGGCGGGTTGAGGACTCCCTGCCTGCCTGCGTTCACCCCTCACGCCCCTTCGCCGCGTGACGACAATCGCCTCCGAGCGGAGTCGGCAGTTCCCCATACGTTCGAAGTCACACCCACTCGATGGAGTGAATCACGCCAACAGCCTGATCCAGCGGGGTCAGGATCGCGTTATGTGCGGTGCGGGCGAATGCCCGCGAAAACCTCCGGAAGGCAGGAAGCCATGAGGCAGATTCGCCGAAGTGGTCTGGCCACACTGATGGTCACGGGTGGCGCGCTGGCGCTCTCGGCGGGCGCCGCCCACGCCGACTCCGGCGCACAGGGCGCCGCGGTCGGTTCCCCGGGTGTGATCTCCGGCAACACGGTTCAGCTGCCGGTGCACGTCCCGGTCAATGTCTGCGGGAACACCGTCAATGTCATCGGACTGCTCAATCCGGCCGCGGGCAACCGCTGCGCGAACGTCAGCACGTCCGACGGGTACGGCTCCGACGCGGACGGTGGTGGCCGGACGCACAAGGACATGCCCGGCACCCCGCGCGCCGGCGCGCCCGGCGGCGGTGCGAACAATGGCGGACACAGCGGGGGCAACTCCTCCAACGGCGGTGGCGCTCTCGCCGAAGGCCACGCCGTGGGTTCGCCCGGCGTGCTCTCCGGCAACGGACTCCAGCTGCCGATCGACCTGCCCGTGAACGTCGCCGGCAACTCGGTCAACGTGGTCGGCATCGGCAACCCGGCCATCGGCAACACCGCGGTCAACGGCCCCTCCCAGCCCGAGGAGCCCGGCGAGGGGCCCGGCGAGGAGCCGAACCGGAACGTGCCCTTCAAGCCGCAGCCCGTCCCGGTCACCGACACCGAGACCGAGCCTCAGGCCCCGACGCCCGGCCCGCAGACCAGCTCGGTCGCGCTCGCCAGCACGGGTTCGGAGCTCGTCGGCTCCGCGGCCGCGGCCGGCGCGGCGCTCCTGCTCGGCGGCGCCCTGGTCTACCGTCGCGCCCGCCGCATGGGCGCGCAGGTCTGAGGCCCGCGCGGGTTCTCATGCACGGCGCCAGGCCCGGAGCACCGCCTCGATGGCCGGTGCGACCCTCATCCGGGCCTGGTGGCGGGGTACGCCCCGCATGAGCAGCGTGTCGTACTCGGTGTCGACATGGCGTACGGCCGCCCGTACGGCCGCTGTGACCGCACCCCGGTCCAGTGCCCGACCGGCCGCCGTACGTCCCACCCGGCCGCTGCCCTTCTGCGCGGCGTGGCCCGCGATCTCCGCGGCCCGATCGGCCGGGCAGCGGGGAAACAGCCGCAGGATCTCGGCCTCCAGCGCCGCCGTGACCTCGGCGTCCCGATCCGCGCGGCGCGCGGCGTCACGGGCCCGGCGCCGCGCCCGCGCCTCCGCGTCCGCCAGACAGGCGGCCTCCGCCCGGGCGAGCGCGGCCTCCTCGACGAGCAGCCCCTGACGCTCGTACCGCGTACGACGCCGGTTGTGCCGTACGACCACCGCCCAGAGCGAACTGCCCTCGCGCGCCCGCCGGGTGAGCGCGGTGTCCCCGCGGCGCAGGAACACCAGATGGCCCAGGTCGGCGCAGTCGAGGCAGACGGGTGCGTTGAACTCGACGATCATCCGCTCCAGCGGGCCCTGCCGGCACTCCGAGCAGCGGCGGCGCTTGAGCGGTTCGACGACGACGGGTGCCACCAGGTCCATGGAGGCTTTCCTCAGCGCACGCCGGGCGCGGCCGCGGCGATGAACTGGTCGAGGATCTCCTTCGCCCGGTGGGAGCGGTGCGCCCGGTCCTCCTCGCCGGTCGCCTCGTGCATGCAGTTGGTCATCTCGAAGGCCGATTCGGCCAGTTGGCGGGTGTCCGCGTCGTCGCACACCAGCTGGACACGGAAGAGGGCCTGGCGGGTGGCGGTGCGCTGCCGGTACGAGGCGTAGCGCGACTCCTCGGCCTCCTCGGAATCCGCGTCCTGGGCTGCCCGGAACCAGCGGTCGTTCTGGCTGCGCCGGTAGTCGACGACGGCGCCGGCGAAGGCGCTGTAGGCCGCGATCCGCTCCTGGCGGAGCTGCTCGTTGCGGGCCAGTACCGCCGTACGTTCGGCGGCTCGGCCCTGGAACCAGTGTGTGGCGATGACACCCAGCAGGGTTCCCACCACGGCGATCAGCGCCGTTTCCATGACCGGCTACTCCTCAGCGTGCTCAAGTGGCGTCAATAATCGTTCGATTCGGTGCCCCGGCCGCGGCTAGGGTCCGTCACGTGGCAACGAAACTCAATCAGATCATCGCAGTGGAGAAGGGCGTCAAGTCCAGGGCGCATCAGGACCTCACCGCGGCGCACCACGGGCTGCAGAAGCCCGCACTGCTCGCCGGCATCTCCCGTACGTACCAGCCGAAGGACGAGGAGGGTGAGCAGCTTCCGCCCGAGTCCACGCTGGTGCAGGTGAAGGCCGAGGATGTACTGCGCGACACCGCGCGGGCCTTGACGCGGCTGTTCGATGTCACCGCCACCAAGGACTGGGCCAACTGCGAGGCGCGCGCCGACATCACCGTCGACGGGCGCGTGCTGGTGAGTCGGGTGCCCGTCGCGTACCTCCTGTTCCTGGAGAAGCAGCTGACGGACATCAACACCTTCGTCCGCAAGCTGCCCGTCCTGGACGCGGCCGAGTCGTGGACGCAGGACCCGTCGACCGACGCGTGGAAGACCGACGTCGTCCGCACGGTCCGGACGAAGAAGGTGCCGCGCAACCACGTCAAGGCGGAGGCGACGGACAAGCATCCGGCGCAGGTCGAGGTGTACTACGAGGACGTGCCGGTGGGTTACTGGACCACCGTGAAGTTCTCCGGCGCCCTGCCGGCGCGGCGGGTGAACGAACTGCTGGAGCGGGTGGAGAAGCTCCAGCAGGCGGTGAAGTTCGCCCGTGAGGAGGCGAACAGCGCCGAGGTCACCGACGAGCGCGTCGGGGACGCCGTCTTCGGCTACCTCTTCGGGTAGCGGGGACACCCATGAACTCCCCGGCCACAGAGCACGGCCGGGGTGCGCGAGGAGCGCAAAGCTGAAACTGAGCCTTGTCGTGACATCCGCGGTTCCAGTGGAGGTTCGAGTCCTCCTCCCGGCGCTCTTCCTTGCCGGGGTAGCCCAACCAGGCAGAGGCAGCCGCGATCAATCTCAGACTATTGCTCCAGACTCAGCATTCGCCGCTCATCGCCGGATCGACCGGGCACGGGCCCTGGTGCGTCGAAATGCCAGTTCGAATCTGGTCCGCCGAGCTCGATCGGCGGTGGTCCAACGGCAGGACGCGACGCAATGACGACTGACCCGAGCCCTCAAGCGTGCCGGCGTGTGATGTGAGCGGCATCGACAGGGTCCGGGGGCAGGCTACGCCCTCGGACCCGCTCCTTTTCCCGGCGCCGAAGCCCTACGTCCCAGGGGCCTTCGCCGGTACGCACAGCCAGGCGAGGACGGCGGCCGTCAGATAGGCGAGCGCGCCGACGGCCATGCTGACGCGCACTCCGGTGCCGGCGGCGGCCGTGGCGAGCAGGCTGCCCCCGAGCGCGACCCCGGTGGCGCTCCCGATCTGTCGGGTGGTGTTGAACAGGGCGGACGCGGTTCCCGAGTACGCCGCCGGTGCGGCACCCATCACGGTGACGGTCGAGCCGGTGAGGGCGAAGGAGGTACCGAACCCCGCGGCCATCATCGGGGCCACCAGCAGCGCGTAGGCGGGGTCGGCGCCCGCGGCGGCCCAGCCGGCCAGCCCCAGGGCGGCCAGGAGCATGCCGGAGACCACCAGCGGACGGTCGCCGGTGCGGCGGGCCAGCCGTCCGGACAGGACGGACGCGAACATGGTCATCGCCACGGCCGGGAACAACGCAAGACCCGTTTCGAGGGCGCTGAAGCCACGGTGCTGCTGAAACTCCAGGCTGGCGGTGAACACCATGCCGTAGAAGCCGAAGTTGAACAGCAGGCCGATGACGGCTCCGCCGCCCATCGCGCGGGAACGCAGCAGGTCCAGCGGGAGGGCGGGGGACCGGGCCAGCCGCTCGCGCACCACGAACGCGACGGCGGCCAGCACGGCCAGGCCCAACCCGCCGAGAACGAGCGGATCGGACCAGCCCCGCCGTCCGGCCTCGTTCAGCGCCCCCGTCAGCAGTGCCACCCCCGCGACGACCGCGCACTGCGCGGGCCAGTCCAGGGCCCGGGTGGATCGCCGCGGCGAGCGTCCCACGTGCCGCAAGGTCAGCATGAGACAGGCCGCGCCGACGGGCAGGTTGATGAGGAAAACCCAGCGCCAACCCACGGTGGAGACGAGCAGCCCGCCCAGGAGCGGCCCGGCGGAGGCGGCGATGCCCGCCATCGAACCCCACAGTCCGAAGGCCCGCGATCGTGCGGCCGGTGCCGGGTAGGCCTGCTGGAGCAGGGCGAGGGAGCCGGGCACGATCAGCGCGGCGCCGAGCCCCTCCACCAGGCGGGCCGTCACGAGGAAGGGCGTGCTGGGGGCGACCGCGCACGCGGCGGAGGACACGATGAACACGACGACGCCCGCGCAGAAGATCCGGCGGTTGCCGAGCCGGTCGCCCAGCGCGCCACCGGTCAGCAGGAATCCGGCGAAGACCAGTGTGTACCCGTCGGTGATCCACTGGATTCCGGTGAGCGAGGCCGACAGCTCCCGGCCGATCACCGGCACGGCGACGTTGAGGATCGTCACGTCCAGGATCACCATGAAGTATCCGGCGCACACCGCCAGCAGCGGCGCCCAGGACCGTCGCTCCGGCTCCGGTGACGGCTCCCGTGAGGGTGCGGACCCGCCGGACGACTTCCCGAACTCCACGGCCCCAACTCCCATCCGTCCGCGGAGGCCCACGTCACGAGCCAGCGTAGGGGTGGCGCTGCCCTACTGCCGGTAGCCGCTCAGGAAGCGGCCGATGCGGCTGATCGCCGCGTCGAGGTCGTCGGCGTACGGCAACGTCAGGATGCGGAAGTGGTCCGGTCGAGGCCAGTTGAATCCCGTGCCCTGCACCACCTGGATCTTCTCGCGCAGCAGCAGGTCGAGGACGAACCTCTCGTCGTCGTGGATCTTGTGCACCTTCGGGTCCAGGCGCGGGAAGGCGTAGAGCGCGCCCTTCGGCTTCACACAGGAGACGCCGGGGATCTCGTTGAGCTTCTCCCAGGCCTTGTCGCGCTGCTCGTGGAGCCTGCCGCCCGGGGCGGTGAGCTCGTGGATCGACTGCCGGCCGCCGAGCGCGGCCTGGATGGCGTACTGGGCGGGGGCATTCGGACACAGCCGCATGGAGGCCAGCATGGTCAGGCCTTCCAGGTAGCTCTTCGCGTGCTGCTGCGGGCCGCTGACGACCAGCCAGCCGGAGCGGAAGCCCGCCACCCGGTACGTCTTCGACAGTCCGCCGAAGGTGAGGACGACGAGGTCGGGGGCGAGAGAGGCGGCCGGATAGTGGACCGCCTCGTCGTAGACGATCTGGTCGTAGATCTCGTCGGCGAAGACCATCAGGCCGTGGCGGCGGGCGAGGTCGAGGATGCCCTCGACGATCTCGCGCGGATACACGGCGCCCGTGGGGTTGTTGGGGTTGATGATCACGACGGCACGGGTGCGGTCGGTGATCTTCGCGGCCATGTCGTCGAGGTCCGGGTACCAGTCGGCCGACTCGTCGCACAGGTAGTGCACGGCCTTGCCGCCCGCGAGGGTGGTCACCGCCGTCCACAGGGGGAAGTCGGGGGCGGGGATCAGGACCTCGTCGCCGTCCTCCAGGAGCGCCTGGACGGCCATGGAGACCAGCTCGGAGACGCCGTTGCCGAGAAAGACGTCGTCGACGTCGACGTCCGGCAGGCCCATGGCCTGGTAGCGCTGGGCGACGGCGCGGCGGGCGGAGAGGATGCCGCGGGAGTCGGTGTAGCCGTGGGCCTTCGGGAGCATCCGGATCATGTCCTGGACGATCTCCTCCGGCGCCTCGAAGCCGAAGAGCGCGGGGTTCCCGGTGTTGAGGCGCAGGACGCTGTGGCCCGCTTCCTCCAGGGCGTTGGCGTGCTCGATGACCGGGCCCCGAATCTCGTAGCAGACCTCGCTCAGCTTGCTCGACTGCCGGAACTCCATGCGACGACCTCCCCAGAAGGATTGATACTTGGTTTTACCAAGTTCGAGCTTGGAAAGTCCAACAACTTGTCTAGACTGCGTCGTATGCCTCGCCGCCGAAGCTATGACCAGTACTGCGCCGCCGCCCGCGCCCTCGACGCCGTCGGCGACCGCTGGACGCTGCTGATCGTCCGTGAACTCCTCGCCGGGCCGCGCCGATACACGGATCTGCACGCCGATCTCCCCGGCGTCAGCACGGACATGCTGGCCGGCCGCCTCAAGGACATGGAGGGCGCCGAACTCGTCACACGGCGACGGCTCCCGCCGCCCGCCTCGGCGTACGTGTACGAACTCACCCGCCGGGGCAGCGAGCTGCTGCCGGTCCTGCAGGCCCTGGCGGAGTGGGGCGCGCCCGCCCTGGAGGAGCCGCGGCCGACCGACGCCGTACGCGCCCACTGGTTCGCGATCCCGCTGCTTTCCGCCCTGGAGGGCGCGGTGGCGGGAGTGGTGCATGTGACCCTGGACGAGGGTGAGTTCCATATACGGGTCGGGGGCGACGGGCAGCCGCCGGAGTACGGGGACGGGCCGCCGGCCGACGCCGCCGACGTACGGCTGCGGACGGATTCCGCGACCTGCCGGGCGCTGGCGAGCGGGCAGTCGACTCTCGGCCAGGCGGTACGGGACGGTCGGGTCGAGGTGGAGGGCGACGATCGCCTCGTCGGTGAACTGCCGGCTCGGCTCGCAGCACCACCGGTGAACTGATCGTCAATCCCCGTCCGAGTCATCCCCCTTACGAGTAGCGTATGGATGTTTGGCGGCCTTGAACCGAAGGGTCGCGTGGGGAAGTGGGAGGGCTGCTCCATGGGGATCGACATCTGCACCGACCGGGGCACGCACCCCGGTCAGACCCTGGTGGCCAAGGGCACCTCCAGCGGCACGCTCCGGATCAAGCCACCCAAGGGCCGAACGGATGTCGTCTTCCGTACCGTCACCCTCGCCCCTGGCGACTCCACCGGCTGGCACCACCACCCCGGTCAGATCATCGCCGTCGTCCAGTCCGGCACGCTGACCCGCGTCCTGCACGACTGCACGGTCGAGACGGCCTCCGCCGGGGACGCGTTCGTCGAACCCGCGGGCCGCAGGAACCGGCACATCGGGCACAACTTCGGCTCCGAGCCCGTCGTGCTCCACATGACCTGCCTGCTCCCTCAGGACGCGCCGCTGTCGATAGCGGCGGAAGCCCCGGGCTGCGCGCTCCGCCTTTCCTAGGCCCCTGTTCATAGAATCGGTGCTCGAACCCTGACAACCGGAGCAAGGTCACGCCCGTGCGAGTCGAAGCGATCACCTGGGAGCGGCTGTCCGATGCCCTGGCCAGGCACGTCGACGGGCTGGCGCCCGGGGACGGCGGTCGGCTCAAGGTCGCCGTCGACGGTGCGTCCGCGGCGCCGACCGGGGAGACCGCCGAGCGGATCGCCGAGGCGCTCCGGCTGCTCGGCCGATCCGTGCTCGTCGTCGGCACCGAAGGGTTCCTGCGGCCGGCGTCACTCCGCTTCGAGTACGGGAAGCAGGACCCCGACTCGTTCTACAGCGGCTGGTACGACACCGGGGCGCTGTGGCGCGAGGTGTTCGGGCCGCTGGAGGAGGGAGGGAGCGGGCGCGTGCTGCCCGATCTCTGGGACCCGGTACGCGACCGGGCCACCCGCAGCCCGTACGTGGAACTGCCACCCGGGGGCGTACTCGTGGTGCACGGCCCGTTCCTGCTCGGGCACTGGTTCCCGTTCGACCTGACCGTCCATCTGCGGCTCTCGCCGGGCGCCCTCGCGCGCCGCGCCGAGGAGTCCTGGACCCTGCCCGCCTTCGCGCGGTACGAGAACGAGGTCGGCCCCTCCGATGCCGCGGACGTCGTCGTCCGCACCGACGACCCGCGCCACCCGGCCTGGACAGGGCTCAAGGGCTAGGGACTCAGGGACTTGGGGGCTAGGGGCCAGGGACACGACCTGGGGCGTCCCCCGTGGGCCGGCCGCCCACCACCGTCACCGCCTCCGCGCCCGCCCGGCATCCCGCCGCGGCCGCCGCCGTCGGGTCCGCGCCCGCGAGCCGGGCCGCCAGGAACGCCCCCGTGAACGCGTCGCCCGCTCCCGTCGAGTCCACCGCCCGCACCTCGGGCGCCGTGACCCGGCCCGTCACCGAGCCCGCCTCCGCGACCAGCGCGCCCGCCGCGCCCAGGGTGACCACGACCAGCGGGAACGTACGGCTCAACACTTCGGCCGCCTGCGCCGGTTCGGCGCACCCCGTCAGCAGGCGGGCCTCGTCGGCATTCGGGAACAGCACCTCCGCGCCCTGCGCCGCGGTCAGGAATCGATCCACGCCGAGCCGCTCCAGGAACCCCGTGGAGGCCGGGTCGACACTCACCGGAACTCCGGCCTCCCGCGCCGCCCGCAGGGCCCGCAGCACGGTCGCGCGACTGGGTGCGGCGAAGAAGAGGTACCCGGACAGATGCAGATGGGTCACACCGTCGAGGAATGCGTCGGTCCAGTCGGTGGGGGAGAGGCGCAGCGCCGCCCCGCTGTCGGTCAGGAACGTGCGCTCGGTGCTCGCGTCGACCAGGGCGATCACCGTCGCCGTGGCGGCGTCCGCGTCCGTGACCAGCATCGGCCGCACACCGGCCACGCGCAGTGCCCTCTCGTGCCAGTCGGCCGCCTCGCTCCCGACACGGCCGAGCAGCCGCACGTCACCCCAGCCCGAACGCACCGCCCAGCAGGCCGCGTTGGCCCCGGCGCCGCCCGGCAGCGTGCGGATGGCGGCCGCGGTGTCGGTGGCGGGCGCCAGCGGGGTGCCGTGCCGGGCCACGACATCGGTGACCACGTCGCCGACGACCAGCAGGCCGCTCACGCGCCGCCTTCGGCGTACGCCGTGGCGATCCGCGCCGCGAGCCGCACATTGCCCCGTACCGCCGCGAGGTTCGCCTCCAGTGAGGCGCCTTCGGTGTGCACGGTCAGATACTCCAGCAGGAAGGGCGTCACGGCCTGCCCCGAGATCCCCTTCTCCTTCGCCTCCGCGAGGCCCTGCGCGAGGATCCGGTCGTGCAACGCCGGATCCAACTGGTCCGCCACCGGCACAGGGTTGGCGACGATCAGCGCCGCGTACGGCTCGCCCAGGTCGTCCTGGGCCCGTATCACGCCCGCCACCGCCTCGGGTGTCTTCAGAGTCCAGTCGACGGGCTCTCCGGACGAGGTCAGGTAGAACCCGGGGAAGTGCTCCGTCCCGTACCCCACCACCGTCACGCCCAGTGTCTCCAGCCGCTGCAGCGTCGCCGGGACGTCGAGGATCGACTTGACCCCCGCGCACACCACCGTCACCCCGACCCTGGACAGCAGCCGCAGGTCGGCCGACTCGTCCTGCGTCTCGCTCCACTCGCGGTGCACCCCGCCGAGCCCGCCGGTCGCGAAGACCCGTATGCCGACGGAGTCCGCCAGCCACGCCGTCGCCGAGACCGTCGTCGCACCCGTCGCCCCGGTCGCGAGCGCGGGCGCCAGGTCGCGGTGGCCCAGCTTCCGTACGGACGGATCCTCCGCGATGCGGGTCAACCCGCCCTGGTCGAGGCCGACATGGGCCGTTCCGTCGATCACGGCGATCGTGGCGGGCACGGCGCCGCCGGCCCGCACCAGCGCCTCCAGCTCCCGCGCCACGGCCAGATTGCGCGGGCGTGGCAGACCGTGGGCGATGATCGTGGACTCGAGCGCGACGACGGGACGGCCCTCGTCGAGAGCCTCCCGTACCTCTTCGGACACCTGTGTGGACATGTCCCATCTCTGGCGCAACCGCGAACCACTCAAACCTCGGTGGCGACGATCAGCCACAGCGCGGCAGGCCGGGCAGCCGGCGCGCGTCCACCACCTGGATCACCGGCCGGGAACCGGACGTCTTGGCGTTGCCCACGCTGTACGCCACGGCCAGCGCACCGCCCCTGGCCTGCGCGTACCCGTACGCCGGAGTGATCCGCGCGTACGAGCCGGAGTCGAGGTCCAGGGCGTAGGAGGTCTCCGGGGTGCGCCAGGTGACCAGGCGGCCGCTGATCCGCAGTTGGTCCATGCCGTCGACGGCGGGGGACGTCGTCACGACCGCCGTCGGCCGTGCGTCTCCCGTCCGCCACACCATCAGCCGCGGCTCGGCCTCGCCCTCCACCCAGGCCCAGGTCCTGCCGTCGGAGACCACGGACCGGACGTCACGGAGCGCGGCCAGGGCGTCGGGCAGCGCGGCGGCCCGCGCGCCGGTGCGGGAGACGGCGGCCAGCCGTGTCCCCGAGCCCACCGACTCGCGCCACACCAGCAGGTCGCCGGCGACGATGGGGGCGTCCATCACCCCCGTGCGCAGGGCGCGCGGCGCGCCGCCCGCGGTCGCCGCCGCGTACACGGTGGCTTTGCCGTCGCCGACTCCCTGCGCCCAGTGGACGGTGCCGTCGCGGACGACGGGCTGGGGCAGTGGGCCCGGCCGGTCCGCCCGGGCGAGCTGCCGGGACGTGCCCGTGGTGGCGTCCCAGACGTACAGGCTCCACGGGCTGTCCAGGGTCCGCCCCTCCAGGACCGCGAACGCGGCCCACCGCCGGCCGTCGAAGTCGGCCGCGAGCAGCTGGTGTTCGACGGGGTCGGCGAGGGTGAGCAGGGTGCGGGGCGCGCCGGTGCCGCGCAGCAGGGCGGCCCGGCGTTGCCCGGCGCCGGTGAGCTGGATGGCGGTCCAGCCGGGTCCGGTGTCGGTGAGCACCGCCCGCTCGCCGGCCGGTGCCCGCAGCTCGCCCGCCGCGAGAGCGGAGCTCCAGCTGGCGGGCAGCCGTACCTCGCACGCGGCGGCGAGCGCGGTCGGCCGTGGCGCCGGGGCCGACGACTCGCGGGGAGTCGGATCCGGATCGGGCCGCGCCGACGAGCATCCTGACATCAGGATGCCCGCCAGCAGCAGGGTCAGCGTCGCTCGGACGCCGACCGGGGAGAGGGTGTTACCAGACGTACCCACGGCCGCCCATGATGGTGGTGATGGTGTCGGACGAGATGTGCGCCGACTTGGGGACGGATCCCGCCCAGGAGATCACGCTCGTGCTCACTCCACCCACCGGATCCAGGTAGTTGACCTGCCCGGCGGCGGAGTCCGTGTTGTAGCCGTCGATCGAGACCCAGTGGAATATCTCGATGTTGGGGTGGCCGACGAGATGCGGCCCGCCCGGGACCTCCCAGGCGTTGCCGGCTATCGCGTAGTCGTTGTCGGTGTTGTGCGTGATGTGCTGCTTGAAGTTGGCCTTGTCGGTGGCGGTCGGGGTGTACGGCAGCGCCTTGGGCACGTAACCGGCGCCGGGCAGGCGGTAGTTCAGTGCGTCGGCCATCGGATAGCCCGTAGGGCTGGGGACGTTGATGTTGATGCCGTACCAGGCGGTGCCGCTGGAGTTCGTCTTGAGGAGGGTCGCCGCGTCCTGCTGCGAGCGGCCCGCGACCTCGTCGGCCGCGGACTGGGTGATCACGAGGGCGGCCGGTCCGCACCAGTAGGACGTCTTCTGTGACTGGTGGAGGCCACCGGAGAGCTTGTACCCGGCCAGCGTCGCCCGGGGGCGTACTCCGTCGTACGCTCTCGACGCCTGCGCCTGCTTGGCGGCGCCGAGTCTCTGCTGGGCGGGGGAGAGGCGCTGCGGGCCGAGGGTGTCGTACGCGGCCTTGTAGGCGGCGCCGGGGGCCACCGGGTCGGCCGCGAGGGCGGCGGGGGCGGCCACGGTGACCGCGATCAGCGCGGCGGCTGTCAGGGCGGTCGTGGTCAAGGCGGCGCTGCGGGGAAGGAAGGCTGACGCGGGCATCGCACTCTCCTGTCGGAGGTGGGGGACGAGTCCAGGGGGAGTTTGACGCGCGCACGCCAGGCGTGACAGGGGGCTCGGCGGATTGCCCCCGACCAACATTGGGCGCACCAAAGGCGCCTCTCGTGACCAGCGGGGACATCTGTCCGCGAGCCACCCCCTGGGCCCGGTTTTCGGCCGTATGGCGCCGTGACGCCCTGTCTCGCGGAATGCGCGTATGAGCGATTTCGCCCCCGAAGGGGCCGAGGTGTCCATTCGTCACTTCTACGACGGTCTCGCGGTCGAGCACGACCTGATTACGCCGACTGGGGGCAAGCCTCGAACGTGCCTGCGGATTCGGTGTCCCGCCGCCCGGTCCGGCCGTCCGGGCCTCCTCCGTCGCGGGCCGGCCGTGCCGCGTGACCTCCCGGACGCTGCTCCCGAAGCCGTACTTCGGATTTCGTCGCCGCCGCCGAAGTCGGGGAAGTCGCCTGGTCGGAGGCGAAACGGAGTGCACTCTTCCACCTGGTCCTGGCGGCGGGACGGTCCCAAGTCCCCGCTACAGTCACCGCCCATGACGACACGCGACCACCCCTCCTTCGCCGTCCACATCCCCGATGCGGAACTGGAGCCGGAGCCGCTCGACCCCGAACAGATCGTCTCGGGCAACCCCGAGGTGACCGGCAAGGTCCTCTGGGAGTCCGCCGACGGCAAGCAGGTGCGCGGCATCTGGCAGATCACCCCCGGAGTGGTGACCGACACCGAGGCCGACGAGCTCTTCGTCGTCGTCAGCGGTCGCGCCACCGTCGCCGTCGAGGGCGGCGCGACGCTGGAGATCGGGCCGGGCGACGCGTGCGTGCTGCGCGAGGGGGACCGGACCACCTGGACGGTCCACGAGACGCTGCGCAAGGCGTACCACATCAGCCTCTAGGGGATGGGGTGTCGGAGGGCCGGTAGCCGGCGCTCGATCCCCGATCGCCGTGTCGGACATTGGATCCAGGAGGTTGGATCCAATATCCGATGCCCATCAGGCGGGCCGCCGCACCGCTCCCCGTACCGCCAGCGCCGCCATCGGCAGCAGCAGACACGCGCCCACCAGGTTCAGCCAGCCGTAGCCCGCCCGGGCGACGATCAGCCCCGCCGCAAGCCCGCCCACGCCGGCGGCGGTGTTCATGGTGAAGTCCGACAGGCCCTGGACGGCCGCCCGGGCGGCCTGCGGAACCGAGTCCGTGAGCAGGGCGGAGCCCGACACCAGGCCCGCCGACCAGCCGAGCCCCAGCACGAACAGGCCGGCCGCCGTCTGCCCGTGGCTCGGTCCCGCCGTGCCCGCGAGCAGCGCCGCGACCGACAGCAGTCCGACCGCAAGGCCGATCACCGTGAGCCGTCCCAGTCGGTCCGACAGCCAGCCCATCACCGGGGAGAAGGCGTACATGCCGGCGATGTGCCCGCTGATGACCAGGCCGATGAGCTGGATGCCCGCGCCGTGATGGCTCAGCGCCACCGGGGTCATCGACATGATCGAGACCATCGCGGTGTGGGACACGGCCACGGTCACCAGCGCGAGACGGGCCCGCGAGGACTCCCGTACCGCCCGCATCCCCGCCCGGAGCGAGCGCCCCTCGGCCGCCGCCTCGTTCTCCTCCGCACCCGACAGGGCGCGGGCCGTCAGCAGCGGATCGGGGCGCAGCAGCAGCGCCACCACGACGGCGGCGACCAGGAACACCCCGGCGGCCCAGACGAACGGCCCCGCCGTCGCGGGGATGCCGACACCCGCCACGCTCTCCCCGGCCGGAGCGGCGACATTGGGCCCGAGGACCGCGCCGATCGTCGTCGCCCACACCACCGTGGAGATGGCCCGGCCCCGGCGGTCCGGTTCGGCCAGGTCCGCGGCCGCGAACCGGGCGGCGAGGTTGGCCGAGGAGCCGGCACCGAAGCCGACCAGGCCCGCGAGGAGGAGGGGGAAGTTGTCGACGACCGCTCCGAGGACCACGACCCCGGCACCCAGCGCCCCCACCAGATAGGCGAGCACGAGCCCCGGCCGCCGCCCGCGCGAACCCATGAGGGAGGCGAGGGGCATGGCGAGCAGTGCGGGACCGGCGACCGTGGCCGTCGAGGCGAGACCCGACAGTGCCTCCGTACCGCTGACCTCCTTGGCCAGGACCGCCGCGAGAGCGACGCCGATGGCGATGCCGAGTCCGCCGAGGATCTGGCTGGCGATCAGCACAGCCTGGATGCGCCGCCGGAGCGTCGGCAGTGTGGCGGCCGCGACAGGGGCGGATATCTCCGCAGCGTCGGCGGCGTCAGGGGCGCTGGGGGTGTTGGTCACTTACGTGAGTGTGCCAGCCATCCCGGCCGATGGGAACGCCACCCCCTGAGTACCCCCCAGGGGCACCCGGGGCAGGGCTCAGAACAGCGGCTGCGGCAGCACGCCCTCCAGCGCCAGCAGCGTCCGCTTGGTCTCCAGACCGCCGCCGAATCCGCCGATCCCGCCGTCACTCTCCACCACCCGGTGGCACGGCACGACCACCGGCAGCGGATTGGCGCCCATGGCCGCCCCCACCGCCTGGGCCGCGCCCGGCTGCCCGACCCGCCTGGCCAGGTCTCCGTACCCCACGACCGTCCCGAACGGCACGCCCTCCGCCAGCTCGCGCAGCACCTGGCGGTTGAATCCGGTCGTCAGCGTCCAGTCGAGGGCGAGATCGAAGTCCCGGCGACCGCCCGCGAAGTACTCCCCGAGCTGCCGTATCGGCTCGGCGAGCCGGCCCGACTCGCTCCGCACCGGCTCCGCGCCGAGCCGGCCGGTCAGCCGCTCGAGCGCCGCGTCCCGCACCGCCTCGTCGGCGTGGAAGACCACGCTCACCAGGCCGCGGTCGGTCGCCGCCAGCAGCAGCGGGCCGATGTCGCTCGCCACGACCGTCCATTCCACCGTGGTGTCCATGGAGATCACGGTACGACCGCCCACCGACATCGCCGCCGTCACGGGCCGGTCTCTTCTCGATCTCACCGAAGCCAAATCCCGGACCACATGGTCGTGCGGCGCCCAGCGCGCCATAATCTCGCCCCGACAGGACTACTCAGCGGTACCGACTGTTTTCGGACGACGTTGCACGACGGGTGGAGGGCACACGCTCATGCAGGGCACGGTCGACGGATTCAGCTACGGCCTCGTGACGCCGGTCGCCGCCTATCTCATGGCCTGCCTCGGTGGGGCCCTGGGCCTGCGCTGCACCATCAGATCGCTGCGCCACCGGGACACCTTCAAGGCCGGCTGGCTGGCCCTCGGGGCGACCTCGATAGGCACCGGCATCTGGACGATGCACTTCATCGCGATGATGGGCTTCTCCGTCCAGCAGGCCCCCATCAGCTACGACCGGCCCATCACGTTCGCCAGCCTGGCCGTCGCCGTCGTGATGGTCGGCATCGGCATCTTCATCGTCGGATACCGCGGGGCCACCCCGCTCGCCCTGGTCACCGGCGGCACCATCACCGGCCTCGGCATCGCCACCATGCACTACCTCGGCATGGCGGGGATGCGTCTCCAGGGGCGCATCGAGTACGACACCCTCACCGTCGCGCTCTCCGTCGTCATCGCCGTGGTCGCGGCCACCACCGCCCTCTGGGCGGCCGTCTCGGTGCACGGATTTCTGGCCAGCCTCGGTGCGAGCCTGGTGATGGGCCTCGCCGTCAGTGGTATGCACTACACCGCCATGGCGGCCGTCAACGTCCATCTGCACGGCGGCGGCCCCGTCACCGGCACCGGCGACACCGCCACCTCGCTCCTCCTGCCGATGCTGATCGGCCCCGCCGTCTTCCTCCTCCTGGCCGCGGTCGTCGTCATGTTCGACCCGCTGCTCGTGATGGGCGACCCGGACTGGCAGCGCCCCTCCGCCCACAGCCCCCACCGCCCCGGAGTCCCCGCCCCGCGCCGGGCCCCCGCCTACGGCGAGCCCGCGAACTGGTCGGCCCGACAGCCCTCCGGCCGGGGCGGCCGCAAGGGGGCGGGCCGCGGCGGCCACAGCTCCCAGGACTGGTGAGGGACGGGCCGCCGGGGCGGCCGCAGAGCCGTTCACGGCCCGACTGTCAGTGGGGGGTCGTACGGTGGTGACATGCGGCCCGTTTCCCAGATCGAACGTACGCTGGCGCCTTTCGAGGTCGTCAGCTCCTACCAGCCCAGTGGCGACCAGCCGACGGCCATCGCCGACCTCGAGCGGCGCATCCGCGGGGGTGAGAAGGACGTCGTCCTCCTCGGCGCCACCGGCACCGGCAAGTCGGCGACCACCGCCTGGATGATCGAGAAGCTGCAGCGCCCCACGCTGGTGATGGCGCCGAACAAGACACTGGCCGCCCAGCTGGCGAACGAGTTCCGCGAGCTCCTGCCGAACAACGCGGTCGAGTACTTCGTCTCGTACTACGACTACTACCAGCCCGAGGCGTACGTCCCGCAGTCGGACACCTACATCGAGAAGGACTCCTCGATCAACGACGAGGTCGAGCGGCTGCGCCACTCCGCGACGAACTCCCTCCTCACCCGCCGCGACGTCGTCGTGGTCGCCTCCGTCTCCTGCATCTACGGCCTCGGCACGCCCCAGGAGTACGTGGACCGGATGGTCCCGCTCAAGGTCGGCGAGGAGATCGACCGCGACCAGCTGCTGCGCCGCTTCGTCGACATCCAGTACACCCGCAACGACGTGGCGTTCGCCCGGGGCACCTTCCGGGTCCGCGGCGACACCATCGAGATCTTCCCGGTCTACGAGGAGCTCGCGGTACGCATCGAGATGTTCGGCGACGAGATCGAGGCGCTCTCCACGCTCCACCCCCTCACCGGCGAGGTCATCAGCGAGGACCGGGAGCTGTACGTCTTCCCCGCCAGCCACTACGTGGCGGGACCCGAGCGCATGGAGAAGGCGATCAACGGCATCGAGCGCGAGCTCGAGAGCCGGCTCGCCGAGCTGGACAAGCAGGGCAAGATGCTGGAGTCCCAGCGCCTGCGGATGCGCACCACGTACGACATCGAGATGATGCGCCAGATCGGCTCCTGCTCCGGCATCGAGAACTACTCGATGCACTTCGACGACCGAGACCCCGGCTCCGCGCCCAATACGCTCCTCGACTACTTCCCCGAGGACTTCCTCCTCGTCATCGACGAGTCGCACGTCACCGTTCCGCAGATCGGCGCCATGTACGAGGGCGACGCCTCCCGCAAGCGCACCCTGGTGGACCACGGCTTCCGGCTGCCCTCCGCGCTCGACAACCGCCCGCTGAAGTGGGAGGAGTTCCAGAAGCGGATCGGCCAGACGGTCTACCTCTCGGCCACCCCCGGCACGTACGAGCTGTCGCGCGGCGACGGCTTCGTCGAGCAGATCATCCGCCCCACCGGCCTGGTCGACCCGCAGGTCGTCGTCAAGCCCACCGAGGGGCAGATCGACGACCTGGTCCACGAGATCCGGCTGCGCACCGAGAAGGACGAGCGGGTGCTGGTCACCACGCTCACCAAGAAGATGTCCGAGGACCTCACCGACTACTTCCTGGAGCTCGGCATCCAGGTCCGCTATCTGCACAGCGACGTCGACACCCTGCGCCGTATCGAGCTGCTGCGCGAGCTGCGTGCCGGCGAGTACGACGTCCTGGTCGGCATCAACCTGCTCCGCGAGGGTCTCGACCTGCCCGAGGTCTCGCTCGTCGCCATCCTCGACGCCGACAAGCAGGGCTTCCTGCGCTCCGGCACCTCGTTGATCCAGACCATCGGCCGCGCGGCGCGCAATGTCTCCGGCCAGGTCCACATGTACGCGGACAGGATCACGCCGGCGATGGAGAAGGCCATCGACGAGACCAACCGGCGGCGCGAGAAGCAGATCGCGTACAACACGGCCAACGGCATCGACCCGCAGCCGCTGCGCAAGAAGATCAACGACATCGTCGCCACGATCGCGCGCGAGGAGGTCGACACCGAGGAGCTGCTCGGCACCGGCTACCGCCACGAGAAGGACGCCAAGGGTGCCAAGGCGCCCGTGCCCTCGCTCGCCGCGCACTCCACCAAGGCCAGGGGCAAGGGTGGCAAGGCGAGCTCCACGGTCGAGCTCGGCGACCGGCCGGCCACCGAACTGGCCGCGATCATCGAGGAGATGACCGACCGGATGCGGGCCGCGGCGGCGGAGCTGCAGTTCGAGGTGGCCGCGCGGTTGCGTGACGAGGTGGGCGAGTTGAAGAAGGAGTTGCGCCAGATGAGGGAGGCGGGGCTGGCCTGACGCCCGGGGGCCTTGAGCCTCCGGTGTGTTGCAAGACCGACACAAAACGCGACCGCGTCTGCTGCGTTGTCACTGCCCCTGCGTAGGGTGCTGGGCAACCGCACGCACAGCAGAGGGCGGCCGCGGGGATCGCTAGGAGAGGGGACAGCGCGTGACGGTCAACATGACCAAGGGTCAGGCCATCAACCTGGAGAAGCAGGGCGGGGGCAGCCTGACGTCCGTACGGATGGGGCTCGGCTGGCAGGCGGCGCCCCGTCGCGGTCTGTTCGGCTCGCGGACCCGCGAGGTCGACCTGGACGCCTCCGCGGTGCTCTTCGCCGACAAGCAGCCGGTGGACGTGGTCTTCTTCCGTCACCTCGTGAGTGACGACGGCTCGGTCCGGCACACCGGTGACAACCTGGTGGGCGGCGCCGGCCAGGGCGGCGACGACGAGTCGATCCTGGTCGACCTCCAGCGCGTCCCCGTCCACATCGACCAGATCGTCTTCACGGTGAACTCGTTCACCGGCCAGACGTTCCAGGAGGTGCAGAACGCGTTCTGCCGGATCGTCGACGAGACGAACGGCCAGGAGCTCGCGCGCTACACCCTGGACGGCGGCGGCCAGTACACCGCGCAGATCATGGCGAAGGTGCACCGGGCCGGCTCCGGCTGGCAGATGACCGCCCTGGGCAACCCGGCCAACGGCCGGACGTTCCAGGACCTCATGCCCGCGATCCTGCCGCACCTGTAGGCAGGCACCACAGGCGCACCCACAGCTCCCGGAGGCGGCAGGCCACCGGGAGCTGTCCCACATGATCCGCCATGATCCGCCCGTAGTCCGCACAGAACGAAGCAAGCCGAGGGGACAGAGTCGATGACGGCCGAGCTGGTCCGGGGGCAGAACCACCCCCTGCCCGACACCCGACTGGAGATCCGGGTCTCGGCCGGCCATCCGGTCGTCGCCGGCGCCACCCTCGGCGACGAGCGGGGCACGGTCCCCGGCGTCGAGTGGATCGCCCACCCGGGCTCGCCGTCGCTGCCCGGTGTGGAGGTCTCCCAGCAGGCCACCGCCGACCACCGCCTCGCCGTGGACCTGGAGGCGCTGCCGACCGCCGTGCACCGCGTCTCCGTCCTTCTGGCGCTCCCCGTCGGCGTCGGCGGCCCGGCCCGCTTCGGTGCCGTCGAGGCCCCCTTCGTCGCCGTCACCGCCCTCGACGGCACCGAGATCGCCAGCTACACGATCACCGGCCTCGACAGCGAATCCGCCGTCGTCGCCCTGGAGCTGTACCGCCGCCAGGGCGTCTGGAAGGTCCGCGCCATGGGCCAGGGTTACGAGGGCGGCCTGGCCGCGATGCTCGGCGACCAGGGCCTGGAGCGCCCCGCCGACCTGGCCGCGTCGATCCTGGAGGCCGTGGCCCGGGGCCTGGCCCGCTCGGTCTCCGCCCCGCCGCCGCGCGTCCCCGAGACGGAGCGCGTGCGCCACGCCGCGCCCACGACCGGGTCGGACACGATGCCCGGGTCGGACACGATGCGCGGACCCGACCCCGCGCCGACCGTGCCGGTGACGCCGCCGCCCGCCCCCACCGCGGGCACCGGCGGCCCGATCAGCTACGCCCACCCCCGCCGTGCGACGCCGGACCCCGAGCCGCAGCAGACCCCGCCCGTCCCTGTCGCGGGGGACGCCAGCGGTTGGTCCATGGACGAGCGGCTCTACAACCAGGTGTGGGGCATGTTCGAGGACCTGGCACGCAGCACCGCCGCGTACCGCAGCGCCTGCGACTTCGCCGAGTCCCGCCTCGACCAGGAGCTCGACCGCGCGCTCTCGGACCCGCGCAGCCGCATCGGCGGCGCGGGGGACGCCGCCCGCGAGGCAGCCCGCGCCAAGCACGACGAGCTCACCGCCCGCGCCCAGGAGGCCCTCGACCGGGACCTCGCCCAGCTCGTCGCCGAGTCCGAGGTCGTCGAACCGGCGCTGCCCGCCGCCTACGCCCGCTGGGACAACCCCGTCTGGCAGGCGTACCGCGTCCCCATGGAGGTGCCGATGGCGCTGCGCCTGGGCGACCTCCATCTGCCCGAGCGGACCGACCTGCGCATCCCGATGCTCGTCCGGCTCCCGCTGGAGCGCGGTCTGTGGGTGGACTCGGGGCGCGGTCACTCCGAGGCGGCCGGACTCCTCGACGAGGCCGAGCTGCGCCGGCTCGCCCTGGACACGGCGGTCGCGCACGCCGCCCGGCTCCTCGCCGTGTACCCGTCCGGTGAGTTCGCCGTCCATGTCGTCGACCCCGCGGGCTCCGGAGCCGCCGCGCTCGCCCCGCTCGTCGAGGCGGGTGTCCTGGCCGGGCCGCCCGCCGCCGGGGCGGCCGGGGTCTCCGCCGTCCTCGCGCGGCTGACCGAGCGCGTCGACCTGGTCCAGATGGCGCTGCGGGCGGGAGCGCCCGACGCGCTGCCGCCCGGTATGGACACCGCCGAGCAGCTCCTGATCGTCCACGACTTCCCGCACGGCTTCGACGACCGGGCGGTCACCCAGCTCCGCTACCTCGCGGACGAGGGCCCGGCCGTCGGCGTCCATCTCATGCTGGTGGCGGACCGCGAGGACGCCTCCGCGTACGGGCCGGTGCTCGACCCGCTGTGGCGTTCCCTGCTGCGGATCACACCGGTGGCCGACGACCATCTCGCCGACCCGTGGGTCGGCCACGCCTGGACGTACGAGCCGCCCCGCTTCCCGCCCGGCAGCGCAGTGCTCCGTCAGGTCATCGCCCAGGTGGCCGACGCCCGTCGTCAATGGGGCCGCTGACCTGCCTTCTTGGGGCCTCTTTACCCTGCCCTTTACCTTCTCTTGGTTTTTCGGGTAGTCTTCTCACCGCGGAGGGGAGTACTCCCCATGTGCGGCGTTCCCGTCAATACGGACGGTCCCCGAGCGGGGGCTGTCCCGGGGCGTCGGCCCGGCCCGTCCAGCACGGCCCGGGTGGAAGAGACCTCCGGCAGCGACGACGCTGATCAAGTAGCCGTACGACGCCGGAGGCGCAGTGGACGTTTCGACGACTCTCTGGGTGCTGACCATTCTCGGTCTGGGCGCCCTCATCGCGATCGACTTCTTCATCGGGCGTAAGCCCCACGACGTGTCGGTCAAGGAAGCCGGAATCTGGTCGATCGTCTGGATCGTCCTCGCCGCCCTCTTCGGAGTCGGCCTGCTGATCTGGGGCGACAGCCAGGCGTCCGGCGAGTTCTTCGCGGGCTACATCACCGAGAAGTCGCTCAGTGTCGACAACCTCTTCGTCTTCGTCCTGATCATGGCGAAGTTCTCGGTACCCTCCCACCTCCAGCAGCGCGTGCTGCTCGTCGGTGTGCTGATCGCCCTGGTGCTGCGCGCGATCTTCATCGCCGCGGGCGCCGCGGTCATCGCGAACTTCTCCTGGATCTTCTACATCTTCGGCGCGTTCCTGATCTACACCGCCTGGAAGCTCATCCAGGAGGCGCGTGCCGACGAGGACGAGGACGACTGGGAGGAGAACCGTCTCCTCAAGAGTGTCGAGAAGAGGTTCGGCGTCGCCGACCGTTACCACGGCACCAAGCTGTTCATCCGGAACAACGGCAAGCGGATCATGACCCCGCTGATGATCGTCATGCTCGCCATCGGCACCACCGACATCCTCTTCGCCCTCGACTCCATCCCGGCGATCTTCGGCCTGACCCAGGACCCGTACATCGTCTTCACGGCCAACGCCTTCGCCCTGATGGGTCTGCGCCAGCTGTACTTCCTGATCGGTGGCCTGCTCAAGAAGCTGGTCCACCTCAGCTACGGCCTGTCGGTGATCCTCGGTTTCATCGGCGTCAAGCTCGTGCTGCACGCCCTTCACGAGTCCGGGGTGCACGTCCCGGAGATCTCCATCCCGTTCTCGCTCGCGGTCATCGGCGGTGTCCTGGTCGTCACCACGATCACCAGCCTCATCGCCTCCAAGAAGCAGGCAGAGCGCGAGGCCGCCGAGGCGGCGGCCGAGGTCCCCGCTGCGAAGTCCGGCGAGACCGAGAAGGACAGCGTCGACGCCTGACCGGGTCTCGACACCAGAAGCGCACCGCGGCCGGTGCGGGCGGCACACCACCGTCCGTACCGGCCGCGGTGCGCTTCTACGCGGGAACCTTCACCGGCGCCTCCGCCCGGGTCGGCAGTGTCTCCGGAAGCAGCGCGAAGCACCCCAGGCTCACCAGCGCCACCACCGTCAGATACGCCGCGACACCCCAGGGCGGCCCCGAACCTCCGGCCAGAGTCGTCGCCAGGATCGGGGTCAGCGCCCCGCCCAGGACGCCCGCCAGGTTGTAGCCGACCGCCGCTCCCGTGCACCGCACCCTCGGCTCGTAGAGCTCGGGGAGGTACGCGGCGACCACCGCGAACATCGTGATGAAGGCCAGCAGGGCGCCCAGGAAGCCGAGGAACATCAGCACCGGCCGCGCCGTGTGCAGGAGCGCGACCATCGGGAACATCCACAGCGCGGAGGCCGCGCAGCCGGCCAGGCAGAGCGGACGACGGCCGTACCGGTCGCCCAGCATCGCGGCCAGCGGTGTCGTGGCCCCCTTGATCGCCACCGCTGCCATGATGCAGACGAGCATGGTCGTACGGGCGACCCCCAGGCGCTCGGTGCCGTAGGCCAGGGCCCAGGTGGAGACCGTGTAGAACACCGCGTAGCCGACGGCGAGCGCGCCTGCGGTGAGCAGGACCAGACGCCAGTGGTCGCGCATCACCTCGGCGAGCGGGGCGCTCGCCCGCTGCCCGGACGCACTGAGCTCCTGGAACTGCGGCGTCTCCGCGAGCGAGGAACGCAGCAGAAGTCCGCCGGCGGCCAGCAGCCCGGCCGCCCAGAACGGCACGCGCCAGCCCCACTCGCGGAACTGCGCGTCGGTCAGTGCGGCGGAGAGCGCCAGCATTACGCCGTTCGCGAGCAGGAAGCCGACCGACGGGCCGATCTGCGGGAAGCTCGCCCACAGCGCTCGGCGCCGCTCCGGCGCGTGCTCGGCGGTGAGCAGGACGGCCCCGCCCCACTCGCCGCCCAGGCCGAGCCCCTGCAGAAAGCGCAGCACGAGGAGGAGTACGGGGGCGGTGATGCCGATGCTCGCGTACGTCGGGACGAGGCCGACCGCCACCGTCGCGCAGCCGGTGAGCACCAGCGAGGCGAACATGACCGGGCGCCGTCCGTAGCGGTCGCCGACGTGCCCGAAGAGTGCCGAGCCGAGCGGGCGCGAGATGAACCCGACGGCGAAGGTGCCGAACGCGGCCAGGGTCCCTGCGACGGGGGAGAAGGTCGGGAAGAAGAGCGGCCCGAGGACGAGCGCGGCGGCGGTCCCGTAGACGAAGAAGTCGAAGAACTCGATGGCCGTCCCGACGAGCGACGCGGCGGCGAGCCGCCCCATCGACGGGGCGGCGGGGGGAGCCGGGGAACCCGGGGCAGCCGACGCATCCACGGAGTCCCGGGGGGCCGGGGGACCCGGAGAGTCCCGGGAATCCGAGGAGCCCGGGGATGCCGAGGAGACGGGAGAGCCCGGGGATGCCGAGGAGACGGGAGAGTCCGGGGGGCCTGAGGGGCTCGGACGAGCTGGGGAATCCGGGAAATCCTGGCGAGCCGTGGCGGGCGGGACCGACGGTGGACGCGGAGAGTGACTGGGGCGCATGTCGCGCCAACTACCCGGCGTTCCACGGAGTTACGGGGGCGTGCGGAAGCACACGGTCGTGGACCGCGAGCCTCCGCCGGTCAGGGCCGTCCGGGGAGCGTCACCAGCCGCGCGCGTGCCACGTCGGGAGCTGCGGGCGCTCGTCACCGAGCGTGGTGTCCTTGCCGTGACCGGGATAGATCCAGCTCTCGTCCGGAAGGACCGCGAAGAGCTTGGTCTCCACGTCGTGGATCAGGCTCGCGAAGGCCTTCGGGTCCTTCCAGGTGTTGCCCACCCCGCCGGGGAAGAGGCAGTCGCCGGTGAAGACGTGCGGGTGGCCGTGCGGGTCGTCGTAGATCAGCGCGATCGAACCCGGTGTGTGTCCGACCAGATGGCGGGCGGTCATCTCGACCCGGCCGACCTTGATCGTGTCGCCGTCCTGCACGGGCACGTCGGTCGGGACGGGGATGCCCTCGGCGTCGTACGCCCCGGCGTACGTCCGCGCTCCGGTCGCGGCGACCACCTCGGCGAGCGCCTGCCAGTGGTCGCCGTGCTGATGGGTGGTGACGACGGACGCGATGCCGTCGTCACCGATCAGCGTGAGGAGCGTGTCGGCGTCGTTGGCCGCGTCGATCAGCAGCTGCTCGCCGGTCGCCCGGCAGCGCAGCAGATACGCGTTGTTGTCCATCGGACCGACCGCGACCTTGGAGATCATCAGGTCCGTCAGCTCGTGCACATCGGCGGGCCCGCCGACCTTCACCGCTCCGCTGTACGTCATGGGCTCAGCCTATCTCCGGGCACCGACAGGCGGACCCAACAGCGGGGACTACAACGGCGGAAGCTCCGGGAGGTCGTCGCCCGCGAGGACGGCGAGGTGCGCGCCCTTGTCGCCGCGGCCGGACAGCCAGCCGAGGAGTTCGGCACGAGCGCCTCCGAGGACGACGGGGTCGCCTTTGTCGCCGCCGGTCCGCCAGCTGGGGCTCCCGTCGTCGTACCCGAGGCGGAGTGTCACCGGCGGGACCTCGGGGCGTGACCACCGGTCGGCGAGGAAGTCGATCTCCCGCAGGACGAACTCCTCCGGCAGGTCCGCCAGCTCGTAGCCGATGCCCAGGTCGACATGGTGCAGGGCCACCTCGACCCAGCGGCGGAAGGGGATGCGGGCCGCCCGGTCCGTGACGCCGTTGCGCAGCTCCACGGTCCGCTCCCAGTCGGCGGGCTCGGCGCCCACGGCCTGGAAGCGCTCACCGCTCTCGCGCACGTCGGCGAGCTGGACGTCGAGCGGGCGCGGGGCGTCGCGCTCGATGTCGGCGTCGCGGGTCGCGGCGTCCGCGTACATGGGCCGGCCCTGGAGAACGTTCACCAGAGCGTCGGCGTTGCGGGCGATGTGGGCCAGAACATGGCCACGGGTCCAGCCGGGAAGCCGTGACGGCTCGGCCAGCGCCGCGTTGTCCAGGGAGGCGGCTGCGTCGAGGAGTCGCTCGGTCGCTTCACGTACAGAGGCCAGGTCACGCACATGGTCGATCATGGCGCCGACCCTAGCGCCGCCACTCGATCGGGTGAAGCGGTGAGAGCGAGGCCGGAAATCGAATGTGCGTGCTATAGGCTCGACGGAAGTATCCGGCATCCTTGGTTGTTGGGTACTCAGGCACATCCAGGCATTTCTGCGACCCGCACTCCCTGTGCCTCCGCTCTCTCAAGAAAGGTGCGGACCGGCGTGGCCGACCGTCTCATCGTTCGTGGCGCTCGCGAGCACAACCTCAAGAACGTCTCGCTCGACCTCCCGCGTGACTCCCTCATCGTCTTCACCGGGCTGTCCGGGTCGGGCAAGTCCTCCCTCGCGTTCGACACGATCTTCGCCGAGGGACAGCGCCGGTACGTCGAGTCGCTCTCGTCGTACGCCCGGCAGTTCCTCGGCCAGATGGACAAGCCGGACGTCGACTTCATCGAGGGTCTCTCGCCCGCCGTCTCCATCGACCAGAAGTCGACTTCGCGCAACCCGCGCTCGACGGTCGGCACGATCACCGAGGTCTACGACTACCTCCGCCTGCTCTTCGCCCGCATCGGCAAGCCGCACTGTCCCGAGTGCCGCCGCCCGATCTCCCGCCAGTCGCCGCAGGCCATCGTCGACAAGGTCCTGGAGCTCCCCGAGGGGAGCCGCTTCCAGGTCCTTTCGCCGCTGGTGCGCGAGCGCAAGGGCGAGTTCGTCGACCTCTTCGCCGACCTCCAGACCAAGGGCTACAGCCGGGCGCGGGTGGACGGCCAAACCATCCAGCTCAGCGAACCGCCGACCCTGAAGAAGCAGGAGAAGCACACGATCGAGGTGGTCGTCGACCGCCTCACCGTGAAGGACAGCGCCAAGCGCCGGCTCACCGACTCCGTCGAGACGGCCCTCGGGCTCTCCGGCGGCATGGTCGTGCTCGACTTCGTCGACCTCGCCGAGGACGACCCCGAGCGCGAGCGGATGTACTCGGAGCACCTCTACTGCCCGTACGACGACCTGTCCTTCGAGGAGCTGGAGCCCCGCTCCTTCTCCTTCAACTCGCCCTTCGGCGCCTGCCCGGACTGCACGGGCATCGGCACCCGCATGGAGGTCGACCCCGAGCTGATCGTCCCCGACGAGGACAAGTCCCTCGACGAGGGGGCGATCCACCCCTGGTCGCACGGCCACACCAAGGAGTACTTCGGCCGGCTCATCGGCGGACTCTCCCAGGCGCTCGGCTTCCGTACGGACATGCCGTACGCCGGCCTCCCGGCGCGGGCCAAGAAGGCCCTGATGCACGGCCACAAGACCCAGGTCGAGGTCCGCTACCGCAACCGGTACGGACGCGAGCGGGCGTACACCACCCCGGCCTTCGAGGGTGCCGTCTCCTTCGTCAAGCGGCGGCACAGCGAGGCCGAGAGCGACTCCAGCCGTGAGCGCTTCGAGGGCTACATGCGCGAGGTGCCCTGCCCCACCTGTGAGGGCACCCGCCTGAAGCCGATCGTCCTCGCGGTCACGGTCATGGAGCGGTCCATCGCCGAGGTCGCGGCGATGTCGATCAGCGAGTGCGCCGAGTTCCTGGGCCGTCTGAAGCTCAACGCCCGCGACAAGAAGATCGCCGAGCGGGTCCTGAAGGAGGTCAACGAGCGGCTGCGGTTCCTCGTCGACGTCGGCCTCGACTACCTCTCGCTCAACCGTGCCGCCGGCACGCTCTCGGGCGGTGAGGCCCAGCGCATCCGGCTCGCCACGCAGATCGGCTCCGGTCTGGTCGGCGTGCTGTACGTCCTGGACGAGCCGTCCATCGGCCTGCACCAGCGCGACAACCACCGTCTCATCGAGACGCTGGTCCGGCTGCGGGACATGGGCAACACGCTCATCGTCGTCGAGCACGACGAGGACACCATCAAGGTCGCCGACTGGGTCGTCGACATCGGCCCCGGCGCCGGGGAGCACGGCGGCAAGGTCGTCCACTCCGGTCCCCTCGCCGAGCTGCTCACCAACAAGGAGTCGATGACCGGGCAGTACCTCTCGGGCCGCAAGGCCATCGGGATGCCCGAGATCCGCCGCCCCGTGGACCCCACGCGCCGGCTCACGGTGCACGGCGCCCGCGAGAACAACCTCCGGGACATCGACGTCTCCTTCCCGCTGGGCGTGCTCACGGCCGTCACCGGCGTCTCCGGCTCGGGCAAGTCGACGCTGGTCAACGACATCCTGTACACCCATCTGGCACGTGAGTTGAACGGCGCCAAGTCGGTGCCCGGGCGGCACACGCGCGTGGACGGCGACGACCTCGTCGACAAGGTCGTGCACGTCGACCAGTCGCCGATCGGCCGCACCCCGCGGTCGAACCCGGCGACGTACACCGGCGTCTTCGACCACGTCCGCAAGCTCTTCGCCGAGACGATGGAGGCGAAGGTCCGCGGCTATCTGCCGGGCCGGTTCTCCTTCAACGTCAAGGGCGGCCGCTGCGAGAACTGCTCGGGCGACGGCACGATCAAGATCGAGATGAACTTCCTCCCGGACGTCTACGTCCCGTGCGAGGTCTGCCACGGCGCCCGGTACAACCGGGAGACCCTGGAGGTCCACTACAAGGGCAAGTCCATCGCCGAGGTCCTGGACATGCCGATCGAGGAGGCCCTGGGCTTCTTCGAGGCCGTCCCGACGATCGCGCGCCATCTGCGCACGCTCAACGAGGTCGGTCTCGGGTACGTCCGGCTCGGCCAGTCCGCGCCGACGCTCTCGGGCGGTGAGGCGCAGCGCGTGAAGCTCGCCTCCGAGCTCCAGAAGCGGTCGACGGGCCGCACGGTGTACGTCCTGGACGAGCCGACCACCGGTCTGCACTTCGAGGACATCTCGAAGCTGATCACGGTCCTGTCGGGCCTGGTCGACAAGGGCAACTCGGTGATCGTCATCGAGCACAACCTCGATGTCATCAAGACCGCGGACTGGGTCATCGACATGGGCCCGGAGGGCGGCAGCGGCGGTGGTCTGGTGATCGCCGAGGGCACGCCGGAGGAGGTCGCGTCGGTCCCGACGAGCCACACCGGCAAGTTCCTCCGCGAGGTCCTCGGCGCGGACCGCATCAGCGACGCGACGGTGCCCGCGGCGCGGAAGGCGTCCGGCTCGGCGAAGAAGGCACCTGCCAAGAAGGCCACCGCGAAGACGTCCGCGGCCACGGCCAAGAAGGCGCCCGCCAAGAAGACGGTGGCGCGGGCGCGCAAGGCGTGAGGCAGTGGGGCTGGGGTCGCTTCAGCGGCACCAGCCCCACGCACCCCGTCCGCGTGCGGACGCTCGTGCAGCCTGGCGAGGTCCCGCGTCGTCAGTCCGTCAGCTCGCTCGCGTACGGCGGCTCCGCGCCCGGGCGGGTGCAGGTCAGGGCCGCGGCCTTCGCCGCGTACGACAGGAGGGCGGACCAGGCGTCCGCGTCCAAGGAGTCCACCGGGCGGTCACCCAGACCGTGGAGCAGGGCCGCGTTCACCGTGTCACCCGCGCCGATCGTGTCCGCGACCTTCACGCGGACCGCCGGAACCGACACCTCGGACGACGGGGTGAAGACCGTCAGCCCCGCGCCGCCACGGGTCAGGACCACCGCCGACGGGCCCCGCTCCAGCCACTCGGCCGGGGAGCCGCCCAGCCAGGCGGCGTCCTCCTCCGAGAGCTTCAGAAGCGAGACGTACGGCAGCCAGCCCGCGAAGCGCTCGCGATAGGCGGCGGCGTCCGGGATCAGGCCCGGGCGGATGTTGGGGTCGAGGAGTGTCACGGCGCCACGCTCCGCCTCCCGCCGCAGAAGCGTCTCGTACGCGCTCGCGCCCGGCTCCAGGGCCAGCGAACAGGTGCCGAACGCCACCGCCCGCACCCCCTCGGGAAGCCGCTCCGGCACGGCGAAGAGCCGGTCGGCCGTTCCCTCGACATAGAAGCCGTACTCCGCCGAGCCGTCCGCGCCCACCGAGGCGACCGCCAGCGTCGTCGGCTCCGGGCCGCGCTGCACCAGCCGGTCCGAGACCCCCGCCGCCCGCAACCCGTCCACCAGGGCCTCCCCGAAGGCGTCCGTGGAGACGCGCGAGCAGAACGTCACCGCCGCGCCCAGCCGGCCGAGCGCCACGGCCGTGTTGTACGGGCCCCCGCCCGGCCTGGGCGTGAGCGGGGACAGCGGAGTGACGGCGGTCCCCTCGGGGACCAGATCGATCAGGGACTCACCGGCGACGACGATCACGCCCGTGAACGTAACCCATGCCCCACGGGCCACGACAACCCCTGCGAAGGGGCGCAGGGACCCGCCGGTATCGTCGGTTCGGTCACCCCTTGCCCCGATCCCACCGTGGAGCGCTCATGTCCGGCCAGTCCACCCGCCGCACCGTACTGAAGGGCGCCGCGCTCGCCGGGGCCGCCGGGCTGGGTGTCGCCGCCTGTTCCACGGATTCCAAGCTCGGGCACGCCCAGGTCCCCACCCCGACCGCACCGGTCACCCTCGGAGCGCCCGACGAGGTGCCCGTCGGCGGCGCCAAGCTCTACCGCGAGCAGCGGGTCCTGGTGAGCTGCCCCGCCAAGGGCCAGTACAAGGCGTTCAGCGCCCAGTGCACCCACGCCGGCTGCGTCCTCGACAAGATCGAGAACAACGAGGGCAACTGTCCCTGCCACGGCAGCCGCTTCGACGTGACCACCGGCAAGGCGCTCCAGGGCCCGGCGACGGTCCCGCTCCCCGAGGTCCCGGTCCGCGTCGAGGGTGGCAAACTGGTGGCGGGCCCCGAGGCCTGAGGCCCCGGCGCCTACGCCCAGTCCCAGTCGATCCCCAGGATCCCCTGCCGTACGCCCTGCTCCACCAGATGCACCGTGCGGTGCCGCCCGGTCAGCGTCAGCTCCGAGCGGCCACCGCGTGGAGCACCGGCCGAGACCTGCGCGAAGCGCCGGCACCGCACCGGCAGCGCCGCCTCGTCGAACCGCACCTGAAGCACGTACTGCCCGCCGGCGAAGCTGAACCCCCGGACGTACTCCCCGCTCGGGCCGCCCGTCCCGTCCTCGAAGCCGTACCCGAAGAGGTACGTGTCCCCGGCCCGCAGCCGCGCGTCGAAGAGCAGCTCCGCGACCAGCACACCCGTCTCCCGGTGCCACCGCACCCGCCCCGTGCGGCAGTTGTCGGTCGCCCGCACCACCACCCGCGAGGGGTCGCAGCCCGGATCGCCGTGGTGGATGGCGAGATAGCGGTCGATCCCGTCCCGGTGCGCCCGCACCACATGCTGGGAGTCGCGCCCCACCAGCTCCCTCCCCGCCCCGATCCGTACCCGCTCGTGGTGGCCGACCGTGTGCAGCCCGCCGTCCACCGGCGACTCCAGCTCCGTGAGCAGCGCCTCCACGGCCCCCGACGCCTCCACCAGCGAGCGGTACGAGCGGCCCGCCGGCCGCTCCACGTCACCGCGCGCCCCGGCGTCCTCGGCCAGCAGCCGGACCAGTGAGTTGCCCGGCAGCTGAAGGACCTCCTCCAGCGCGCGCACGGCCTTCATCGACTCGGGCCGCTGCGGGCGGCGGGCGCCCTGCTGCCAGTAACTGAGGCTGGTCACCCCGACCTTGATCCCCCGATGGGCGAGATGATGCTGCACCCGCTGGAGCGGCAGACCGCGCACCGCGAACGCCGTGCGCAGCGCCAGATGGAACGGTCCGGTGTGCAGCAATTGCGCCAGATCGGCCTCGGTGTGCCCCACGGGGACTCCTCAGTGAACGTTCACGACGAAGGGGGCGGGCCACCGCGCCGGCGGGGGCGGGGCCGCAGGTGACGGGGAGGCGCGTGTTCACACCCGGGGTCACCCCGTTCACAGCCCGCCGTCACCCCGCATTGAAGCGTGTTGACCCGTTCCGGACAACGCTCGATGCTCCTGACAAGCGTCCGGACGCGCTCCTCCGACTCCCCACATCCCCACCCCCCACCTCGGGAGGAACGCGATGCGCAGTAGAAAGCTGTCCATGGCGGCACTCGCCGCTGCCGCCCTTTTTCTGCTCCCCATGTCGTCGGCGACCGCCGCGCCGACGAGCGAGGACGTCTCCACCCAAGCGACCCTCGCGTACAAGCGACTGAACATCACCATGCAGGCGCAGCAGAAGACCAACTGGTGCTGGGCCGCCGCCGGCAACACCATCGCGACCTGGTTCGGCAGGAACTACAGCCAGAACCAGTTCTGCAACGCCGCCTTCAACCGTCAGCAGGGCTACGACTGCCCCAACAACCAGGCCACCCTCGGCAATGTGCAGACCGGTCTGCGCTGGGCGGGCATCAACCCCGGCTCGTACGTGACGGGCTGGCTGCGCTGGTCGACCGTGCAGAGCGAGATCGACGCCGATCGCCCGATCGAGACACGGATCCAGTGGTCGAGCGGCGGCGGACACATGCATGTGATCTACGGGTACGACGACGCGAACAGCTGGGTCTACTGGGGCGATCCCTGGCCCTCCAGCGACCGCTACAACTGGGCCTCGCACGCCTGGTACGTCGACAACGGCTCGTTCTCCTGGACGCACTCGCTCTACCGGATAGGGGCGTGACGACGATGAACGTACGCGCACGCGCGATCGGCGCCGGGCTTCTGTCCGCCGCCGCCCTCGTCGGCCTCGGTGCCGTACCGGCCGTCGCGGCCGATGCGCTGCCTTCCGCGGCGACGCCGGAGAAGGCGGCGTCCGCGCCCGCGACGCTGGACACGCTCTCCCGGTTCTTCGCCCGCGACGGCGCCGTCGCCCGCTCGGCGGCGCAGCCCCGGATCGAGGGCGCATCCGTGCCGGTGCGGGTGCTGTCCCCGGACTTCGTGGCGGGGAAGGCGGGAGCTCCCGTCGCCCGCCTCGAGTTCCACGCCAGCAAGGCGGTCGCCTCCGACGGGCAGACGGCCTCGCTGTGGACGGTGCGGCAGGCCGGCGGCTGGCAGGTGGTGAACATCGCCACCGGCGACGACGAGATCCGCTACGCGGCGCAGGGTGCGCGGGCGCTGCCGGGCGGGGTCGTGTTCCGTGAGCCGCAGATCGACGCGTGGTACGTCCAGAAGGGCGCGAAGGTGCTTCCGCTGGACGAGGACGCGGTACGCGCGGTCGGGAAGAACGGGACGAGTCTGGCCGCGTACCGGGACCGGGTCGCCACGGCGTACGCGGACAAGCTCCCCGGCTCGCCCTACGCGCAGAAGGGCACGGCCGGCGGCTACGCCACCCCGCCCGCCGCCCACGAGGAACCGCTGGTCACAACCGCCTCGGCGGCAGCGGCGGCGGGCGCGGCGGCGGCCCTGGCCCTCATCGGGACAGCGGCGTGGCGCCGCCGCCGGGCAGCGACTCGGCAGCCCACGGCCTGACGCCACGGGGCGGTACCCGGATCCACCACCCGGGTCGACGGGGCGCCCCATTCACGCTGCGCGGACCGTGCTGCCCGGTGGTCCGGTTGTGCCCACCCTCCCCCAGACTTCGTCCGGGGGCACCCCCACCGCCCAGCGGGACGATTGCCCACAACCGGGGGCGGGGTGGATGGGCTCGAACCCCGTCCGCCCCGCCCCTCACTGCGCCAGATACCCCCCGTCCACCGGCAGGACCACCCCCGTGATGAAGGATGCCTCCGGCGAGGACAGGAAGAGGATTGCCGCTGCGACCTCCTCCGGGGTGCCGAAGCGGGCCATGGGGTGGGCGCGGACGATGCGCGACAGGTATTCCGGGCCGCCCGGTTCCGTGCGGGCCGCCGCGACACGTTCCGTCTCGATCGTGCCGGGGGCCACCGCGTTGACCCGGATTCCACGGTCCGCCCACTCCACCGCCAGGTGCTTCGTCAGGCCCGAGGCCACGAACTTGGCCGGGCCGTAGACCGCCTGGCGGGCCTGGCCCGCCACCCCGGAGATCGACGAGGTGCACACGATCGCCCCGCCGCCGTCCTGCCCGGCCATCGCCTCGATCGCGTACTTGCAGGTCAGGAACATGCCCCTGCCGTCCACGGCCATGACCCGGTCCCAGTCCTCCCCGGTCGCCTCCGTGACGTCGGAGAGCGGGATCACCCCCGCGTTCGCCACCAGGACGTCCAGCCGGCCGAACCGCTCCACCGCCGTCGTGATCATCCGCCGGGCGTCCTCGTCCCGCGAGACGTCGCCGACCACCGCCACCATGCCCTCCTCGAGCGTAGCCAGCCGCTCCGCGTCCACGTCGGCGGCCACCACCCGCGCGCCCTCCCGGGCGAAGAGCACCGCCGTCGCCCGCCCGATCCCGCTCGCCGCCCCGGTGATCACGCACACCCGGCCGGCAAGCCGTCCTGTCGCCTCGTTCGCCATGACGGGCCAACGAGCGCACGCGGTCTGAGTGTCGGTCGCCGCCAGTAGGGTGGGTGGCATGGCCGACCCCTCCAGCTACCGCCCCGAGCCGGGACAGATCCCCGACACACCTGGGGTCTACAAGTTCCGCGACGAGCACCGCCGGGTGATCTACGTCGGGAAGGCGAAGTCCCTGCGCCAGCGGCTGGCCAACTACTTCCAGCCGCTGGCGAGCCTGCACCCGCGCACGGCCACGATGGTCACCACGGCCGCCTCCGTGGAATGGACCGTCGTCTCGACCGAGGTCGAGGCGCTCCAGCTGGAGTACTCCTGGATCAAGGAGTTCGACCCCCGGTTCAACGTCAAGTACCGGGACGACAAGAGCTATCCCTACCTCGCGGTGACCCTCAACGAGGAGTTCCCGCGCGTCCAGGTCATGCGCGGCCACAAGAAGAAGGGCGTGCGCTACTTCGGTCCGTACGCCCACGCGTGGGCCATCCGCGAGACGGTCGACCTGATGCTCCGGGTCTTCCCCGTCCGTACCTGCTCCGCCGGCGTCTTCCGTAACGCCGCCTCCGCCGGCCGCCCCTGCCTCCTCGGCTACATCGGCAAGTGTTCCGCCCCCTGCGTGGGCCGGGTCACCCCCGACGAGCACCGCGAACTGGCCGAGGAGTTCAGCGACTTCATGGCCGGCCGCACCGGCACGTACATCCGCCGTCTGGAGAAGCAGATGATGGCGGCGGCCGAGGAGATGGAGTACGAGAAGGCGGCCCGGCTCCGCGACGACATAGGGGCGCTACGGCGCGCGATGGAGAAGAACGCCGTCGTCCTCGCCGACGCCACCGACGCCGATCTGATCGCGCTCGCCGAGGACGAGCTGGAGGCCGCGGTCCAGATCTTCCACGTCCGCGGCGGACGGGTGCGAGGCCAGCGCGGCTGGGTGACCGACAAGGTCGAGGCCGTCTCCACGGCCGGCCTCGTCGAGCACGCGCTCCAGCAGCTGTACGGGGAGGAGAGCGGCGACGCCGTCCCCAAGGAGGTTCTCGTCCCGGCCGTGCCCGAGGACGCCGAGGCCGTCACCCTGTGGCTGAGCGGCCGCCGGGGCTCCCAGGTCTCCCTCCGGGTGCCGCAGCGCGGCGACAAGAAGGACCTGATGGAGACGGTCGCGCGCAACGCGCAGCAGGCGCTCGTGCTGCACAAGACCAAGCGCGCCAGCGACCTGACGACCCGCTCCCGGGCCCTGGAGGAGATCGCGGAGGCCCTGGACCTGGACTCCGCGCCGCTGCGGATCGAGTGCTTCGACATCTCGCACCTCCAGGGCGACGACGTCGTGGCGTCCATGGTCGTCTTCGAGGACGGGCTGCCGCGCAAGAGCGAGTACCGCCGCTTCCAGATCAAGGGCTTCGAGGGCCAGGACGACGTCCGCTCGATGCACGAGGTGATCAGCCGCCGCTTCAAGCGCTACCTCGCCGAGAAGGAGAAGACGGGGGAGTGGGACCAGGAGGGCGTGGCCGTGGACGCGGAGGGCGACGCGGTGGACGCGGTGGGTGCCGTCGGCGTGCCGGACGGCGCGGTGGACGGCCTGGACGCGGCGGGCGGCACGGTGGACGGCCTGGACGCGGCGGACGGCGTGCAGGCCGGACCCGGCCCTGGCGCCGCAGGACCTCGCCGTGCCAATGGCTCAGGACCCGCCTCCGGCGAGGTGCCCGTCGACGACGGGCGACCCAAGCGCTTCGCGTACCCGCCCCAGCTCGTCGTGGTCGACGGCGGGCAGCCTCAGGTCGCCGCCGCCCGGCGGGCGCTCGACGAGCTCGGGATCGACGACATCGCCGTCTGCGGCCTCGCCAAGCGCCTGGAGGAGGTCTGGCTGCCCGGTGACGACGACCCTGTCGTGCTGCCCCGCTCCAGCGAGGGCCTGTACCTCCTTCAGCGGGTGCGTGACACGGCTCACGACTTCGCCATCCGCTACCAGCGCTCGAAGCGGAACAAGCGCGTCAGGACCAGCCCCCTGGACGCCGTCCCTGGCCTCGGCGATACCCGCAAACAGGCGTTGATCAAGCATTTCGGCTCGGTGAAGCGGTTGCGACAGGCGACAATCGAGCAGATCTGCGAGGTCCCCGGCATGGGCCGTAAGACGGCCGAGGCCGTGGCGGTGGCCCTCGCGCAGGCGGCCCCGGCCGCACCCGCCGTGAATACGGCAACAGGAGAGATCATTGAAGACGACGGGGGCAGCACAGCATGACCGCGCACGACGGGCACGACCAGCACGATGAGCAAGAGAAGCAGCGAGAAGACGGAGCAGGACACGTGAGTACGGGCACGAAGGAGGCCGGTGAGACCGCCGACTCGGCGGCCATCCCCGAGCTGGTGATCATCTCCGGCATGTCCGGCGCCGGCCGGTCCACCGCGGCGAAGTGCCTGGAGGACCTCGGCTGGTTCGTCGTCGACAATCTGCCGCCCGCGCTGATCCCCACCATGGTGGAGCTCGGCGCCCGCTCCCAGGGCAACGTGGCCCGGATCGCCGTCGTCGTCGACGTCCGCGGCCGGCAGTTCTTCGACGCCCTGCGGGAGTCCCTCGCCGCACTCGACGCCCAGCAGGTCACCCGCCGGATCGTCTTCCTGGAGTCCTCCGACGAGGCCCTGGTCAGGCGGTTCGAGTCGGTCCGCAGGCCGCACCCGCTCCAGGGCGACGGCCGTATCACCGACGGCATCGCCGCCGAGCGGGACCTGCTGCGTGAGCTGCGCGGCGACGCCGACCTGGTGATCGACACCTCCAGCCTCAACGTCCACGAGCTGCGCGCCAAGATGGACGCCCAGTTCGCCGGCGACGAGGAGCCGGAGCTGCGGGCCACCGTCATGTCGTTCGGATTCAAGTACGGGCTCCCCGTCGACGCCGACCTCGTCGTCGACATGCGCTTCCTGCCGAACCCGCACTGGGTCCCCGAGCTGCGGCCCTTCACCGGGCTGAACGAGGAGGTCTCGGCGTATGTCTTCAACCAGCCCGGGGCCAAGGAGTTCCTCGACCGGTACACCGAGCTGCTCCAGCTGATCGCCGCGGGTTACCGCCGCGAGGGCAAGCGGTACGTGACCATCGCCGTCGGCTGCACCGGCGGCAAGCACCGCTCGGTCGCCACGTCCGAGAAGCTCGCTGCCCGCCTCGCAGCGGAAGGGGTCGAGACCGTCGTCGTCCACCGGGACATGGGGCGCGAGTGAAGCCGTACCGTCGGCGTACGTCCACGCTCTCGGTACGTACGCTCCGCAGGCGGGGCGCCCAGCCCAAGGTCGTCGCGCTCGGCGGGGGCATGGGTCTGTCGGCCTCCCTCGCCGCCCTGCGCCGGATCACCGGTGACCTCACCGCCGTCGTCACCGTCGCCGACGACGGCGGCTCCAGCGGCCGGCTCCGGGAGGAGCTGGGCGTGCTGCCGCCCGGCGACCTGCGCAAGGCGCTCGCCGCGCTGTGCGGGGACGACGACTGGGGCCAGACCTGGTCCCGGGTCATCCAGCACCGGTTCCAGTCCAAGGGCGATCTGCACGAGCACGCGGTCGGCAATCTGCTGATCGTCGCCCTCTGGGAGCAGCTCGGTGACCATGTCCTCGCGCTGGACCTGGTCGGGAAGCTGCTGGGTGCGCACGGCCGGGTGCTGCCGATGTCCGCCGTGCCGCTCGAGCTCCAGGCCCTGGTCAAGGGGCACGATCCGGCGCGCCCGGACGATGTCGACACGGTCCGTGGTCAGGCCACGGTGGCGCTCACGCCCGGTGAGGTGCAGTCCGTGCATCTCGTCCCGCACGACCCGCCCGCCGTGCCCGAGGCCGTCGCCGCGGTCCGGGACGCGGACTGGGTGGTGCTGGGCCCGGGCTCCTGGTTCTCCTCGGTGATTCCGCATCTGCTCGTGCCCGAGCTGCTCGACGCGCTCACCGAGACCAAGGCCCGCAAGGTCCTCTCCTTGAACCTCGCGCCGCAGCCGGGAGAAACCGAGGGGTTCTCTCCGCAGCGTCATTTGGAGGTTTTGGGACGACACGCCCCTAAACTCGCCCTGGACGTGGTGCTGGCCGACGAGGCCGCCGTGCCCGATCGCGAGTCCCTCGCCGATGCCGCCAAGCGGCTCGGTGCCGCGGTCGAGCTGGCGCCGGTGGCCCGTGCCGACGGGCTCCCGAAGCATGATCCGGAGCTGTTGGCCGCCGCGTACGACCGTATTTTTCGGATGCATGGAAGGATCGGCCCATGGCGATGACGGCAGCGGTGAAGGACGAGATCTCCCGGCTTCCCGTCACCCGGACCTGCTGCAGGAAGGCAGAGGTCTCGTCGATCCTGCGGTTCGCCGGCGGTCTGCACCTGGTGAGCGGGCGGATCGTGATCGAGGCGGAGCTGGACACCGCGATGGCGGCGCGTCGGCTCAAGCGGGACATTCTGGAGATCTTCGGGCACAGCTCCGAGCTGATCGTGATGGCCCCCGGTGGGCTGCGGCGCGGCTCCCGCTTCGTCGTCCGGGTGGTGGCGGGCGGCGACCAGCTGGCCCGGCAGACGGGTCTGGTCGACGGCCGGGGCCGCCCGATCCGCGGGCTGCCCCCGCAGGTCGTCTCGGGGGCCACGTGCGACGCCGAGGCGGCCTGGCGCGGCGCGTTCCTGGCGCACGGCTCGCTGACCGAGCCCGGGCGCTCCTCCTCCCTGGAGGTGACCTGCCCCGGTCCGGAGGCCGCGCTCGCCCTGGTGGGCGCGGCGCGCCGGCTGAGCATCGCCGCGAAGGCCCGTGAGGTGCGGGGCGTGGACCGGGTCGTCGTCCGGGACGGGGACGCCATCGGCGCCCTGCTGACCCGGCTGGGCGCGCACGAGTCGGTGCTGGCCTGGGAGGAGCGGCGGATGCGCCGCGAGGTCCGCGCGACCGCGAACCGGCTGGCGAACTTCGACGACGCCAACCTGCGCCGCTCGGCGCGGGCGGCCGTGGCCGCCGGCGCACGGGTGCAGCGCGCGCTGGAGATCCTCGGCGAGGAGGTGCCCGAGCACCTCGCCGCCGCGGGCCGGCTGCGCATGGAGCACAAGCAGGCCTCCTTGGAGGAGCTCGGCGCGCTCGCCGACCCGCCGCTGACCAAGGACGCGGTCGCGGGCCGGATCCGCCGTCTGCTGGCCATGGCCGACAAGCGGGCGCAGGACCTGGGCATCCCCGGAACGGAGTCAGGTCTCACCGAGGAGCTGGACGACAGCCTCGTCGGCTGACCCGTCGCCGGGAGCCCGCCGACCCGGACGCTCGTGCTCCGCTCAACTCGCCGCTGCCGGTGCCTTTCTGAGGCACCGGCAGCGGCGTTCTGGTCCGATCGGGGATGATCTCCGGCGCGGCCGCACGCACCCTTGACATGATCATGAACGGTGATCAGCCTGGCGTCTGTTCTCTTTCGTGGCAGACAACAGCAAGGGGGGCTTATGAGACGCAGAGCGAGATCGATCCTCGCCGCGGCTTCACTGCTGATCGCGGGACTGGCGACGGCACCCGTCGCCGGAGCGGAACCGAACGGCGGGGACGGCGGCGACGCCCTCTCCGTATGGCGCGCGCAGGTCAGCAAGGAGCAGGTGCCGCTGCTCCTCGAGGCCGGTGCCGACGGTCACGAACTGACCGAGCAGGTACCGGAGAAGGGTTCCGCCACCCTCGAGCTCTACCTCACCGACAAGCAGGCCGGACAGCTGCGCGGCAAGGGCGTCGAACTCGCCGAGCACACCCTCTCCACCCAGGCCGAGAAGCGGGTCGCCGGAGCCGGGGACGGCGTCTTCCGCCCGTACGGCGGCACGAACGGGCTCAAGCAGGAGATCCTGGCCACTTCCCAGGCCCACCCGGACCTCACCAAGGTCGTCTCCATCGGCAAGACCGTGAAGGGCCAGGACATCCTCGCCCTCAAGGTCACCAAGGGCGCCAAGAAGGCCAAGGACGGCACCCGGCCCGCCACGCTGTACATGTCCAACCAGCACGCCCGCGAGTGGATCACCCCCGAGATGACGCGGCGGCTGATGCACCACTACCTCGACGGTTACGGCAAGGACCAGCGGGTCACGAAGATCGTCGACTCCACCGAGCTGTGGTTCGTGCTCTCCGCCAACCCGGACGGCTACGACTTCACCCACGCCGACCCCGAGAACCGCCAGTGGCGCAAGAACCTGCGCGACAACGACGGCGACGGGCGGATCGAGTCCGGCGACGGCGTCGATCTCAACCGTAACTTCGCCTACAAGTGGGGATACGACAACGAGGGTTCGTCGCCCGACCCGGCCGACGAGACCTTCCGCGGCTCCGGCCCGATGTCCGAGCCCGAGACCAAGGCCGTCGACGCCTTCCAGAAGCGCATCGGCTTCCAGTACGGCATCAACTACCACTCCGCCGCCCAGCTGCTGCTCTACGGTGTCGGCTGGCAGGTCGCCACCGACACCCCCGACGACGTGGCCCTCAAGTCGCTCGCCGGCACTCCGGAGAAGTCCGCCGTCCCCGGTTACCGCCCGCAGGTCTCCTCCGAGCTCTACACCACCAACGGCGAGGCGGACGGGCACGCGGCCAACGTCAACGGGATGCAGATGTTCACCCCGGAGATGTCGACCTGCGCCACCGCCTCCCGCGTCGACCCGAACGACGCCTGGGAGCCCGCCGACTGCGCCTCCGTCTTCACCTTCCCCGACGACGAGAAGCTGATCCAGGCGGAGTTCGCCAAGAACATCCCGTTCGCGCTCGCCGTCGCCGAGACCTCGGCCCACCCGGACCGTCCCGTCTCCGTCACCGGTCTCGACGCGCCCGACTTCACCCCGGACACCTTCACCACCTCCTACGCCCGCGGCGGCGATCAGGAGGTCGCCGTGACCGCCCGCAAGTCGCTGCGCTCCAAGGAGCTCAAGTACCGCGTCAACGGTGGCCGGACGCACACCGAACGCCTGGAGGCGTGGAAGGGCGGCGAGACCTACGGAGGTGAGGACAACCTCTGGTTCGACCAGTACCGGGCCGAGGTCGAGGACGCCGAGCCGGGCGACACCGTCCAGGTCTGGTTCACCGCCCGCACCCGCGAGGGCAAGGCGACCTCGTCCACGCCCTTCACGTACACGGTGGCCGACCGGGCCCGCGGCGACGTGCTCGTCCTCGCCGAGGAAGGCGGCACCGACGCCGCGCGGCACACCGCCGCCTATGTGAAGGCGCTCGCCGACAGCGGCCGCAAGGCCGCGGTCTGGGACGTCGCCACCCAGGGGACCCCGGACGCGCTCGGTGTGCTGAGCCACTTCCGTACGGTCGTCTGGTACACCGGCGCCGAGCAGCCCTCCGGGCCGGTCATGCTGGCCGTGCGTGACTACCTCAACGAGGGCGGCAAGCTGATCAACGCCGGAGAGAAGTCCGGCGGCCTCGTCGACATCGGCCGGGCGACGTCCAACGACTTCGCCCAGTACTTCCTCGGCGCCTACCACCGGGCCGGGCTGAAGAACCCGCCCGCCTTCGCCGGATCCAGCGGATTCGGGGGACTCGCGACCGGCCTCGGCGCAACGGCCGACAACCCGCTGGACAACGCCGGCGCGTACACCGTCACCTCGGACACGCTCGAGCCGCGGAGCTTCCCGCAGTTCGGCAGCAGCAGGTCCGCCGGCGACTACCCGGGTGTCCGTACGCCCTTCGAGCCCTACGAGGGCACGTCCTTCGCGGCCGTCCGGCACTCCGACAACACCTGGACGCGCCTCGGCCGCACCGTCGACCTCACCGCCGTCGCCGCCGCGGACAAGCCGAGCCTGCGCTTCCAGGTCAGCTACGACACCGAGCCCGGCTACGACAACCTCGTCGTCGAGGCCCACACCGTCGGCCAGGACGACTGGACCACCCTGCCCGACGCCAACGGCGGCACCTCCACCGCCGCCCCTGCCGACTGCGGCGAGGGCTACTACGTCCAGGGCCACCCCTTCCTCGCCCGCTACCTGACCGTCGGCGAGGACGGCTGCGCCACCACCGGCACCACCGGTTCCTGGAACGCCTTCACGGGCCCCTCGAACGGCTGGCAGCAGGCGTCGATCGACCTCAGCGCCTACGCGGGCAAGCAGGTGGAGCTGTCGATCTCGTACATCTCCGACCCCGGGACCGGCGAGATGGGTGCCTTCGTCGACGACACCGCGCTCGTCGTCGGTGGCACTCCGGGCCAGAGCGAGGGGTTCGAGACCTCGCTCGGCGCCTGGTCCGTACCGGGCCCGCCGGCCGGCAGCCCCGGGAACGGCACCGAGTGGACCCGCTCGCCGGGGCTCTTCCACTCCCAGGCCGCGGTCACCACGCGGGACACCGTTCTCCTCGGCTTCGGCCTCGAGCACGTCACGAGCGCGGCGCAGCGAACGTCACTCATGCGAAGGGCGCTCGGAGCGGTGCACGGCTGAGCGGGCACCCGCCCTTTTGATCACAGTCAGTGATCGGGACGAATTGGGCACCATGGCTCGAACCCGTCGGTAATAACGGGCCATGGTGCTTTCTCGAGGTATTCCGACTGCACGCGATGTCACTCTGAGCCGATGGGAGAGGTAGGGTCGTAAGCGGTCGGGGACATCCCTAAAAGAATCTCGCCGGCGTCGAAACCCGGCGTACCTAACGAGGAGATCGGTTCGTGACGATCCGCGTAGGCATCAACGGCTTTGGCCGCATCGGTCGCAACTACTTCCGCGCGCTCCTTGAGCAGGGTGCCGACATCGAGATCGTGGCTGTCAACGACCTGGGTGACACCGCGACCACTGCTCACCTGCTGAAGTACGACACGATCCTGGGACGCCTCAAGGCCGAGGTCACCCACACCGCCGACACCATCACCGTCGACGGCCACACCATCAAGGTGCTCTCCGAGCGCAACCCGGCCGACATCCCCTGGGGTGACCTGGGTGTCGACATCGTCATCGAGTCGACCGGCATCTTCACCAAGAAGGCCGACGCCGAGAAGCACATCGCCGGTGGCGCGAAGAAGGTCCTCATCTCGGCTCCGGCCAAGGACGAGGACATCACCATCGTCATGGGCGTCAACCAGGACAAGTACGAGTCGGCGAACCACCACGTCATCTCGAACGCCTCCTGCACCACCAACTGTGTGGCGCCGATGGCCAAGGTTCTCGACGAGAACTTCGGCATCGTCAAGGGCCTGATGACGACGGTCCACGCGTACACCAACGACCAGCGCATCCTGGACTTCCCGCACTCCGACCTGCGCCGCGCCCGCGCCGCCGCGGAGAACATCATTCCGACCACGACGGGTGCCGCCAAGGCCACCGCCCTGGTCCTCCCGCAGCTCAAGGGCAAGCTGGACGGCATCGCCATGCGCGTCCCGGTCCCGACCGGTTCGGCCACCGACCTGGTCGTGGAGCTGCAGCGCGAGGTCACCAAGGACGAGGTCAACGCCGCCTTCAAGAAGGCCGCCGACGACGGCGACCTGAAGGGCATCCTCTACTACACCGAGGACGCGATCGTCTCCTCGGACATCGTCGGCGACCCGGCGTCGTGCACCTTCGACTCCTCGCTGACCATGGTCCAGGAAGGCAAGTCGGTCAAGATCCTCGGCTGGTACGACAACGAGTGGGGCTACTCCAACCGCCTCGTCGACCTCACCGTCTTCGTCGGCAACCAGCTCTAAAGCCTCCGGAACCGGCACCTCGATGTGAGCACAGGGCTCGGACAGCGCGATGATGCGCTGTACGAGCCCTGTCTCGTGTGCTTCACCGCGTACCAAGGAGTCAGTAGAAGATGAAGACCATCGACGAGCTTCTCGCCGAAGGCGTCGCCGGCAAGCGCGTATTCGTCCGCGCCGATCTCAACGTGCCGCTGGACGGCACCACCATCACCGACGACGGCCGCATCCGCGCCGTCGCGCCCACGGTCAAGGCGCTCGCCGACGCCGGCGCCCGTGTCGTCGTCGCCTCGCACCTGGGTCGCCCGAAGGGCGCCCCGGACCCGGCGTTCTCCCTCGCCCCGGCCGCCGCGCGCCTCGGTGAACTGCTCGGCGCCGACGTGGCGTTCGCGACCGACACGGTCGGCGAGTCCGCCCGGGCGACCGTCGCGGGCCTCGCCGACGGCCAGGTCGCCGTCATCGAGAACCTCCGCTTCAACGCCGGCGAGACCTCCAAGGACGACGCCGAGCGCGGCGCGTTCGCGGACCAGCTCGCCGCCCTCGCCGACGTCTACGTCGGCGACGGCTTCGGCGCCGTGCACCGCAAGCACGCCTCGGTCTTCGACCTCCCGGCCCGGCTGCCGCACGCCGCCGGCTACCTCATCGCCACCGAGGTCGGCGTCCTGAAGAAGCTGACCGCCGAGGTCAAGCGTCCCTACGTGGTCGTCCTGGGCGGCGCCAAGGTCTCCGACAAGCTGGCCGTCATCGACGAGCTGCTCGGCAAGGCCGACCGCCTCCTGATCGGCGGCGGCATGGCGTACACCTTCCTCTACGCCAAGGGCTACGAGGTCGGCATCTCCCTGCTCCAGAAGGACCAGGTGGAGGTCGTCAAGGAGTACATGCAGCGTGCCGAGAAGAACGGCGTCGAGCTCGTGCTCCCGGTCGACGTACTCGTCTCCGCGGAGTTCCCGGACCTGAAGACCAAGGCCCCGGCCGTCTTCGAGACCGTCGACGCGGACAAGATCCCGTCGACGAAGGAGGGCCTGGACATCGGCCCGAAGACGCGTGAGCTGTACGCGTCGAAGCTCGCCGACGCCGAGACGGTGTTCTGGAACGGCCCGCTGGGCGTCTTCGAGCACCCCGACTACGCCGACGGAACCAAGGCCATCGCGCAGGCCCTGCTCGACAGCCCCGGCTTCACCGTCGTCGGTGGCGGCGACAGTGCCGCCGCGGTCCGCATCCTGGGCTTCGACGAGAATGCCTTCGGCCACATTTCGACCGGCGGCGGCGCCTCCCTCGAGTACCTCGAGGGCAAGACGCTCCCCGGCCTCGCCGCACTGGAGGACTGAACACCTGTGAGCAGCACCCGCACCCCGCTGATGGCGGGCAACTGGAAGATGAACCTCAACCACCTCGAGGCCATCGCCCATGTCCAGAAGCTCGCCTTCGCGCTGACCGACAAGGACCACGACGCCGTCGAGGTCGCGGTCCTGCCGCCCTTCACGGACCTGCGGTCCGTCCAGACCCTGGTCGACGGCGACAAGCTCAAGATCAAGTACGGCGCCCAGGACATCTCGGCGCACGACTCCGGTGCGTACACCGGCGAGATCTCGGGCGTCATGCTGTCCAAGCTGAAGTGCGCCTACGTCGCCGTGGGCCACTCCGAGCGCCGGCAGTACCACGCCGAGACGGACGAGATCTGCAACGCCAAGGTCAAGGCCGCCTACAAGCACGGGATCACCCCGATCCTCTGCGTCGGCGAGGGCCTGGACGTCCGCAAGGCCGGCCGGCAGGTCCAGTACACCCTGGACCAGCTCGACGGCGGCCTGAAGGACCTCCCGGCCGAGCAGGCCGAGTCCATCGTGATCGCCTACGAGCCGGTGTGGGCCATCGGCACCGGTGAGGTCGCCACCCCCGAGGACGCGCAGGAGGTCTGCGGAGCGATCCGCGGCCGTCTCGCGGAGCTCTACTCGCAGGAGCTGGCCGACAAGGTCCGCATCCAGTACGGCGGCTCGGTCAAGGCCGGCAACGTGGCCGCGATCATGGCGCAGCCCGATGTCGACGGCGCCCTGGTCGGCGGCGCGGCGCTGGACTCCGACGAGTTCGTCAAGATCGTCCGCTTCCGCGACCAGTGATGTGATCAGCGAGTAGGCGGTAGCGACGATCCGTCGTACCCTTGCGGGGGTCGGGCAGGACCTGCCCGACCCCCGTCCGTATGAGATCCGAGGAAGTTGGTCCAGCCGTGGTTATGGGGTTCTCGATCGCCCTGATCGTCTTCAGCGGCCTGCTGATGCTGCTGGTGCTGATGCACAAGGGGAAGGGCGGCGGCCTCTCCGACATGTTCGGTGGCGGTATGCAGTCGTCCGTCGGTGGCTCCTCGGTCGCCGAGCGCAACCTGGACCGCATCACCATCGTGGTCGGTCTGCTGTGGTTCGCGTGCATTGTCGTACTTGCGCTTCTGATGAAGTTGGACGTGTAACTCCAATCACTGGACGCGCGTTGGGCCTTACGTAGACTGGGGCATCTTCGAGCACCATCACGCAGGGAGTTACGACCGTGGCAAGTGGCAACGCGATCCGGGGAAGCCGGGTCGGAGCGGGGCCGATGGGGGAGGCCGAGCGGGGCGAGTCGGCGCCGCGCCTCCGCATCTCCTTCTGGTGCTCGAACGGGCACGAGACGCAGCCGAGCTTCGCCAGTGACGCACAGGTTCCGGAGACGTGGGACTGCCCGCGCTGCGGCTTCCCGGCCGGTCAGGACCGGGACAACCCGCCGGACCCGCCGCGCACCGAGCCGTACAAGACGCACCTCGCGTATGTGCGCGAGCGGCGCAGCGACGCGGACGGCGAGGCGATCCTCGCCGAGGCGCTGGCCAAACTGCGCGGCGAGATCTGAAGCGTGGTGTGACAGTGTGACGAACGGGCCCTGCCCGCGAGACGATTCGCGGACGGGGCCCGTTCGTGTACGCCCGCTCTAGCGGTGGTTGTCCGGAATGTGCGCGGTGAGCGCCATCGTGGCGGTCGCCCGTGCGTACGTCAGTTGGGCCACGCGCGCGTAGAGGCAGTCCAGGATCAGCAGCACCGAGTGCCGGGTCCCGAAACCACCGCGCCGGAAGCTGGTCTCGGCCGAGGTCGCCGTCAGATGGGTGGAGGCGGCCCGGGCGACGGGGGAGCGGGGGTCGCCGGTCACCGCGATCGTCCGCGCGCCCCGTTCGGCCGCGAGCCGCAGCGGGGAGAGGACTTCGCGGGTCGCCCCGGAGTGGGAGAGCGCCACGACCGCGTCCGCGGGCGTGAGCAGCGCCGCCGAGGTCTCCGCGGCGTGCACCTCCGTCCAACCGCGGGCGTCGCAGCCGATGGTGAAGAGCCGGGCCTCGGTCTCCAGGGCCACCACGCCGGAGGCGCCGACGCCGTAGACGTCGATGCGACGGGCCTTGGCGAGGAGCTGCGCGGCCCGCTCCAGGGCGTCGAGGTCCAGATGCTCGGCCGTCCGGCGCAGGGCCCGCAGATCGGCCTGGGCGACGGCCGCGACGACCTGGTCGAGCGGATCGTCGGGCCCGATGTCCGGCCCGAGGGGCCGTTCCTCACCGCTGCGTTCGTTCTCGCCGCGCTCCTGCGCCAGGGCGAGCAGCAGCTCCTGGTACGAGCCGAGGCCGAGGGCGTGGCAGAAGCGGGTCACGGTGGCCTGGGACGTACCGGTGCGCCGGCCCAGCTCCGCGGCGGAGACTCCGGACACCCGGCCCGGATCGTCGAGGACCCAGACGCCGACCTTGCGCAAGGAACCGGACATGCGGGGCAGTTCGGAGCGGATCAGAGCGGTGATCACGGTGGTGTTCCCTCCTGCCCTGCCTGGTGCGTGGGTCTTGTCGAGCGGTGAATCTATCAACCACCATGCGAGCTGATGAACGAATCCGGGATTCAGATGTGCGTGCTCGGCATCGACGCCGGCGGTACGCGGATCAGGGCGCGGCTCTCCGACGCGGCGACGGGCGCGGTGCTCGCGGAGGGCACGGGTGGCCCGGGCAACGCGCTGAGCGTGCCGCACGCCGATCTCGTACGGAATCTGGCGCTGGCGCTGCGGGGCGCCGTGCCGCGCGGTCGGGCGGGTGCGCTCGTCTCCGTGGTGGCCGGCTTCGCGGGCGGCGGGCCGGGCGGAGGTGTCGAGAAGGCCCGCTCGGCGCTCGCGGCGGCGCTGGCCGAGGTCGGTGCATCCCCCGCTCGGGTCGAGGTCATGGGGGACGCGGACATCGCCTTCGCCTCGGGGCCCGGCACTCCGGCGCACGGACTCGTGCTGATCGCCGGCACGGGCGCCGCCGGCGCCCGGGTGGAGCGGCGCAGGGCGGTCAGGGCCGTGGACGGCGACGGCTGGCTCCTGGGCGACGCGGGCAGCGGCTTCTGGCTGGGGCGAGAGGCGCTGCGGGCGGTCCTGCGCTCCCTGGACGGCCGTGGCCCGGCCACCGCCCTCGCCGGGCCGGTGGGCGCGGTGTGCGGCGGCCTGACCAAGGAGCGCGTCGTCGAGTACGGATTCGGCGGCCACCCCGTCCGGCTCGCGGCCCTCAGCCCGCTCGTGGTGGACGCGGAACGGGCCGGGGACGAGGTGGCCCGTTCGCTCCTCGACCGAGCGGCGGACGAACTGGCCGCCACCGTGGGCGCGTTGACACCACGGCCGGGGGAGCCGCTGGTCTCCACGGGCGGCCTGATCGGCCCCGGCGGGCCGCTGCTGCCCCGACTCGCCGAGCGGGTGGGTGCGGTGGGCCTGGTCCCGTCCCCGGTGTCGGACGGTGTGGCCGGCGCGGTCGCCCTGGCGCGGCTCCCGCGCTGAGGGTCTGGACGAGGCTCAGGTAGTGCCGTCCGGGGCTGTTTCGGGCTTCGTGTGGAGGATGGCGCGGGCCTGCTCCGCGGCGCGGGCGGTGCTCTCGGAGACGAAGTCGAGGAAGCGGGCGATGTTCTCGAGGCGGGTGCCGACCGGTGTGGAGGTGCCGTGGACGCCGACGCCCTGTCGTGCGATCTCGCTTATGTGGGCGGTGGAGCGGGCGCTGGCCATCATCGACTGGTACCAGACGTCGTCGTCGACGACATAGCGCTCACGGCGGCGTTCGTCGCGTTCCCGGCGGGTCATGCCCTGGGCCTCGAGGAACGTGATCGCCTTGGACACGGACGCCGGGCTGACCTGGAGGCGTCCGGCGAGTTCGGACGCGGTGAGACTGCCCGAGTCGGCGAGGCAGAGGCAGGCCATCACCCGGGACATCATCTTGGGCATGCCCGACTGCATCATGACGGTGGTGAACACCTCCTCGTACTCGCGCACGGCCTCGGCGTCGCGTCCGTGGGCGAGCGGGGGCACCTCCGACGGTGCGGCCTGTCTGCGGCGGTGGGTGCGGCGTTCCGTGGCGCGGTGGGCCAGGTCGGCTCGGTAGGCGGTGGGGCCGCCGTTGCGCATCACTTCACGCGTGATCGTCGAGGTCGGGCGTTCGAGGCGCCTGGCGATCTCGGCGTAGGCCAGGCCGTCGGCCAGCCCCAGCGCGATCTGCTGGCGTTCGGGCTGGGTGAGCCTACCTCCGGGCATCGCGGTCTCCTTCTTGGTCGTAGAGATCTCAAGTATAGCGTTCACCTTTCATTCATTGCAACGAACGGCAGGCCGACGTTGCGTTAGATTTGAAGCCGTTGCAACGATTTATCTGCATCTACCTGCAGTGATGGCAATCATGCGCAACGAGTGTGTTGCCAGGTCAATGAACGCAACGTAGCTTTCCATCATCAGAAACAGCGGGCCGACGGAGTGCACGCTGCTGAATCGAGGAGAGCGTCATGCAGAAGTTCGCCACCACCGGCCCCGTCTCCGCCGTCCTGGACATCCCCGCCGGACGCATCCGGTTCGTCGCCGCCGACCGGGCCGACACCGCGGTCGAGATCCTGCCCGCCGACGCCTCGAAGAGCCGTGACGTGAAGGCCGCGGAGCAGACCACGGTCGAGTTCGCCGACGGTGTCCTGCGGATCCAGGCCCCGGAGGCGAAGAACCAGATCCTCGGCAGCTCCGGATACCTCGAGGTGACCGTCCAGCTGCCCACCGGTTCCCGCGTCGAGGTGAAGGGTGCCGACGCCGAACTCCGGGGCGTCGGACGGCTCGGTGGCGTCGTCTTCGAGGCGGCGCAGGGCGCGGTCGAGCTCGACGAGGCCGAAAGCGCCCGCCTCACGCTCCAGGCCGGCGACATCGTGGTCGGCCGCCTGGGCGGCGACGCGGAGATCCGCACCCAGAAGGGCGACCTCCGCGTCGCCGAGGCCGTGCGCGGCACGGTCACGCTGCACACCGAATCCGGCGAGATCTCGGTCGGCGCCGCCGCCGGGGTCTCCGCCTCCCTGGACGCCGGCACTGCCTACGGCCGGATCCACAACGCCCTCCGGAACACCGACGGCACCGCCGGCCTGAACATCCACGCCACCACCGCCTACGGCGACATCACCGCCCGCAGCCTCTGAAGCACCGTCACCACTGGATGCCCCGGGTGCCCACAGGGCCCCGTCGCACCATCCGTCCGCTCGATCGACGTTCATGACAGACGAAAAGGAGCACACCATCATGTCCCTCCCCCTTACCGAGCAGGATCGCCCGGAGCTGCAGAAGGCGATCCAGGAGATCGTCGACTCCGGATTCGCCGGCGTGCAACTGCGCGTGCACGACGAGCGGGGCGAGTGGGTCGGCAGCGCCGGGGTGTGCAAGCTCGGCGAGAGCGCCAAGCCGGCCACCGACGGCCGGTTCCGGATCGGCAGCACCACCAAGACCTTCACCGCGACCGTGGTGCTGCAGCTGGTGGCCGAGGGCCGGATCGGGCTGGACAGCCCGGCCGACGACTACCTGCCCCGGTTCGGCCTTGACCGGCGGATCACGGTGCGGATGCTGCTCCAGCACACCAGTGGGCTGTTCAACCACACCGGCGAGTACTACGACGACGGGACGGTCGCGTCGGGGATCCCCTGGCAGGGCCAGGAGTACGTGGACAACCAGTTCCACACCTACGAGCCGGAGGAGTTGGTACGGCTCTCCCTGTCCAAGCCGGCGCGGTTCGAGCCGGGGACGGACTGGAGCTACTCCAACACCAACTACGTGCTGGCCAAGTTGCTGATCGAGGAGGTCACCGGCCGCTCGCTGGCCGAGGAGATGCAGCGGCTGATCCTGCGGCCGCTGGGGCTGTCGGGCACCGTGGTGCCGGGCGCCTCGCCGGAGATCCCCGAGCCGCACGCTCACGGCTACTACCGGTACGAGCACGCCGGCCAGTGGAACGTCGTCGACGTCACCCGCTTCAACGTCTCCTGGATCTCCGCCGCCGGCGACATGATCTCGACCACCGAGGATCTCCACACCTTCTTCTCCGCGCTGATGAGCGGCAAGCTCCTGCCGGACTCGCTGCTGGCCGAGATGTGCATGCCGCACCCCAAGCTGGGCTACGGCCTGGGGGTGTTCGTGGAGGAGTTGGAGGGCGGCGGCACCATCCTCCACCACAACGGCGGCTTCTTCGGTTGGGCGGCGCTGATGTACAGCACGCCCGACGGCAGGAGGACCCTGACCGCCTCGCTGACCACCGGGGACGCCGAGCTCGACTTCGCCGCCACGGCCGCGGCGTTCCAGAAGGCGCAGAAGACGCTCGTCAAGGAAGTGTTCGGCGGGCAGGCCGGGTCGGCCGAGCCGGCCCAGTAGACAGGGCCGAGCGCCGAGGCCCCCGTACACGGGCCGTCGTCCGCAACGCGTCCTGCCCGAGGGCGGCGTACTCCCGACATCGCGTCGGCGTACGCCGTCCCGTCGGCGTTCTCGGGGCCTTGACGGAGGTCAGACGGGCTGGTTCATTGAATCGGAACGCCCGTCCGATTCCGGTTCGACGAACCAATGGAGGCTTCACCATGCCCCAACCCGACCTCGGCGCCGCCCTGTTCGCCGACCACGCCCGCGGGGCCGTCGAGCGGGCCGTCGCGGCCAACAAGGACGCGGTCGCCGCGGCCGCCCGGCTCTTCGCCGACTGCGTCGCCGCCGACGGGGTGATCCACGCCTTCGGTACCGGACACTCGCAGGCCACAGCCCTGGAGATCGCGGGCCGGGCCGGCGGGCTCGTCCCCACCAGCCGGATCGCGCTCGCCGACCTCGTGCTGCGCGGCGGCGAGGATCCCTCCGTGCTCGCCGATCCGCTCCTGGAGCGCTCCCCGGGCCTCGCCGACCGGCTCTACGCCCTCGCCACACCCCGCCCGCAGGACCTCTTCGTCATCATCTCCAACTCGGGCGTCAACAACTCGATCGTCGACCTGGCGCTGAAGGTCACCGACGCCGGTCACCGGCTCGTCGCCCTCACCTCCCTGGAACACACCCACGCCGTCCCCGCCCTGCACCCCAGCGGCAGGCGACTCGCCGACCTGGCCGACGCAGTCCTCGACAACTGCGCCCCCACCGGCGACGCTCTGCTGCCCCTCCCGGACGGCGGGGCGCTCTGCGGCATCTCCACCCTCACCTCCGCGCTGCTCGTGCAGATGGTGGTCGCCGAGTCGGTCGCCCTCCTCCTCGCGGAGGGGCACGAGCCGCCGGTGTACGTCTCCGTGAACCTGCCGGGCGGCCACGAGCGCAACGCCGTCCTCGAAGCCCGCTACGAGGGCAGGTTGCATCGCGGCGGCCACTGAGTCGTCGCGCGCCTTCCGTCCCTGCGATCAATTAAGTTGGAGTCGCAGCGGGGCAAGCAGGCAGGAAGAGAAGAAGTAGGCGATGTCCGAGATGAACGCAGAAGGACGCACGAAGCTCAACCGGCTTCCGGAGTGGACCGCCCTCGGGAAGCACCGGGAGCAGCTGGGCGAGACCCACCTGCGCGAGCTGTTCGCCGCCGACCCGGACCGGGGCACCGGTTACGCCCTCCGGGTCGGTGACCTGTATCTGGACTACTCCAAGCACCTGGTGACCGACGAGACGCTCGCGCTGCTGCGCGAGCTGGCCACCGCGACGGGCGTGGCCGAGCTGCGCGACGCCATGTTCCGCGGCGAGAAGATCAACACCACCGAGGACCGCGCGGTCCTGCACACCGCGCTGCGAGCCCCGCGCGGGGCCGTCGTCGAGGTCGACGGCGAGAACGTCGTCCCGGGCGTCCACGCCGTCCTCGACACGATGGCCGCCTTCGCCGACAAGGTCCGCGCGGGCGAGTGGACCGGCCACACCGGCAAGCCCATCAAGAGCATCGTGAACATCGGCATCGGCGGCTCCGACCTCGGACCCGCCATGGCGTACGAGGTCCTGCGCTCCTACACCCAGCGGGATCTGACGTTCCGATTCGTCTCCAACGTCGACGGCGCCGACCTCCACGAGGCGGTCCGCGACCTCGACCCGGCGGAGACGCTCTTCATCGTCGCCTCGAAGACCTTCACCACCATCGAGACGATCACCAACGCCACCTCCGCGCGCGACTGGCTCCTCACCGGGCTGCGGGCCGGCCAGGAGGCCGTCGCCAAGCACTTCGTCGCCCTGTCGACCAATGCCGAGAAGGTCGAGGACTTCGGCATCGACACGGCCAACATGTTCGAGTTCTGGGACTGGGTCGGCGGACGTTACTCGTACGACTCCGCGATCGGCCTCTCCCTGATGATCGCCATCGGCCCGGACCGCTTCCGCGAGATGCTCACCGGCTTCCACCTCGTCGACGAGCACTTCCGCACCGCCCCGGCCGAGGAGAACGCGCCGCTGCTCCTCGGCCTTCTCGGCGTCTGGTACGGCGCGTTCTTCGACGCCCAGTCGCACGCCGTCCTGCCGTACTCGCACTACCTGTCGAAGTTCACCGCCTACCTCCAGCAGCTCGACATGGAGTCCAACGGCAAGTCCGTCGACCGGGACGGCAACCCCGTCGAGTGGCAGACCGGACCGGTCGTCTGGGGCACGCCCGGCACCAACGGGCAGCACGCGTACTACCAGTTGATCCACCAGGGCACCAAGGTCATCCCGGCCGACTTCATCGGCTTCGCCGAGCCCGTCGCCGATCTGCTCCCGGGCCTCGTCGCCCAGCACGACCTTCTGATGGCCAACTTCTTCGCCCAGACGCAGGCGCTCGCCTTCGGCAAGACGCCCGAGGAGGTACGGGCCGAGGGCGTGGCCGAGGAGCTCGTCCCGCACAAGACCTTCAAGGGCAACCACCCCACGACCACCATCCTGGCCAAGGAGCTCACGCCCTCCGTCCTCGGCCAGCTCATCGCGCTCTACGAGCACAAGGTGTTCGTCCAGGGTGCGATCTGGAACATCGACTCCTTCGACCAGTGGGGAGTCGAGCTCGGCAAGGTCCTCGCCAAGAAGATCGAGCCGGTGCTGACCGAGGGCAAGGGCGCCGGCGAGCTCGACGGCTCGACCGCCGGACTCGTCGCCACCTACCGCTCGCTGCGCGGACGGTAGAAGCCATGACGGGGGAGAACGCGGTGCAAGGCGAGATAAGGCTCAGGCCGCCGAACAACACGCTGAACGAACGGGCCGTCGGCTGGTGGCGCACGCAGTGGCTGCTGACGACCGCCACACCGGTGGTCGTCCTCGGCGTGCTCGGCGCACTGATCACGCCCGCCCGGTTCTGGCTGCTGCTCGTGGCCGGTGCCGTGGCGGTCGTCGGCCTCGCCTGCACCGCGTTCTTCCCCCAATGGTGGTTCAAGGTGCACCGCTGGGAGGTCACCGAGGACGCCGTCTACGTCCGCACCGGAGCCTTCTGGCAGGAATGGCGGATCGCGCCGATGTCCCGGATCCAGACCGTCGACACCGTACGCGGACCGCTGGAGCAGGCCTTCAAGCTCGCCACGGTGACCGTCACCACCGCCTCCTCCAAGGGCGCGCTCCGGATCGAGGGGCTCGACCACGAACTCGCCGCCGAACTCGCCGAGCGGCTGACCGCCATCACCCAGGCCACCTCCGGGGACGCGACATGACGGAGGACTGGCGGCGCCTCGACCGCCGTACGGTCCTGGTCACCGCCGCGGTCCTCGCCGGTGTCGCCGGCGGCGCCGCCCTGCCCGTCTTCTTCGGCCTGACCGGCTCCATGCCCGCCTGGAAGGCCCTCGGCTGGATCGGCACCGGAGCCGCCCTCCTCATCGGCGCAGGCGCGGCCGCCGACCACGTCCGCTGGCGCCGCACCCGCTATCGCATCGGTGCCGAGCGGAGCGAGATGGGGGTACCCCCGGCCGAAGGCTGGGGGAGGGTCGAACTCCACACCGGGCTCCTCCTGGTCAAGCGCCGCTCGCTGGCCCGCGAACGCATCCGCACCGTCGACCTGACGGCCAACCCGCTGCTGCGCGTCCTCGGCCTGGTCAAGGTCCGCATCGGCACCGGGGAGAGCACCGGCGAGTCCACCCTCGAACTCGACCCGGTCGCCCGGGCCGAGGGCGAACGGCTCCGCCACGAACTGCTCGCCCGGACGGTCTCCGCCGCCGAGGACACGACCCAGGACGGCGCACTGGCCGAGTTCGACCGCCGCTGGATCCGCTACGCCCCGGTCTCCTTCGTCGCCCCGCTCCTCGGCGGCGCGGCGGCCGGAGCCGTCATGCAGGTCAGCGAGTGGTTCGGAGCCCAGGCCAAGGTCATCGACTGGATAGGGGACCGCTTCGAGGACACCTCGATCCTCTCGATGATCATCGTCCTCGTTCTCCTCGCCACCCTCGTCGGTACCGTCGGCGCCCTCGGCCTCTGGGTCGAGATGTGGTGGAACTACCGCCTGGAGCGCGAGCCCGGCGGCACGCTCAGGGTCCGCCGCGGACTTTTCACCGCCCGCTCGATCTCCATCGAGGAACGCCGACTGCGGGGCGTCGAACTGGTCGAGCCGCTGGGCGTACGGATGTGCCGGGCCGCCCGCGTCGACGCCGTCGCCACCGGCCTCGTCGAGGACGAGGAGGACGAGCACGCCGACCACAAGACCCTGCTGCCGCCGGCGCCCCGCGCCGTGGCCGACCGGGTCGCCGCCCAGGTCCTGCGCGAGCCCGCGGCCCCGACGAGCGCCCCGCTCACCGTCCATCCCCGCGCCGCCCGCACCCGGCGACTGCGCTGGGCCCTCGCGAGCGCGCTCGTCCCGGCTGCGGTCCTCGCCGTCCTCGGAGCCGTACTCACTCCCGTCCTGCTGTACGTCGCGGCTGCCTGCGCCCTTGTGCTGACCCCGCTCGCCGTACTGCTCGCGCTCGACGCCTACCGCAATCTCGGGCACGGCATCACCGGCGGCTATCTGGTGGCCCGCTCCGGCACGATCCGTAAGACCACCGTCGCCCTCCAGCGCGGAGGCGTCATCGGATGGACCGTCAAGCAGTCGTACTTCCAGCGCCGGGCCGGGGTGCTGACCCTGACCGCGACGACCGCGGCGGGCGCGGGCGCGTACGACATCCGCGACGCCGGGGAGGGCGAGGGCCTGGCCTTCGCCGCCGAAGCGGTGCCGGACCTGCTCGCCCCCTTCCTGGAACCCGTACGGGAAACGCCGAAGGCCCGGTCCACCGTGCGGTGAACCGGGCCCGAGTGACCGTCCGTCAGGCCGAGGCCGGCGGATAGAGACTGCGCGGCAGCTCCGAGGCGGCCGCCGCGTCGAGCAGCCACAGCGTGCGCGAGCGGCCGTAGGCACCCGCGGCCGGGGCCTGGACCTCGCCCGCGCCCGACAGCGCGATCGCCGCGGCCTTCGCCTTGTCCTCACCGGCCGCGAGCAGCCAGACCTCGCGCGCGGCACGGATCGCCGGCAGCGTCAGCGAGATCCGGGTCGGTGGCGGCTTCGGCGCGCCGTGCACGCCCACCACCGTCCGCTCGGTCTCGCGGACCGCCGGGAGCTCCGGGAACAGCGAGGCGACATGGGTGTCGGGCCCGACACCCAGCATCAGGACGTCGAAGCTCGGCACCGACGCATGGTCCTCCGGACCCGCGGCCGCGGCCAGTTCGGCCGCGTAGGAGGCGGCCGCGGCCTCGACATCACTGCCGAACGGCCCGTCCGAGGCCGGCATCGCGTGCACCCGCGCCGGGTCCAGCGGGACGCTGTCGAGCAGCGCCTCGCGGGCCTGGGTCACATTGCGCTCCGGGTCCCCGTCCGGCAGGTAGCGCTCGTCGCCCCACCACAGATCGAGCCGCGACCAGTCGATCGCGTCCCGAGCGGGGGCCGAACTGAGCGCCGCCAGCAGCCCGTTGCCGTTGCGGCCGCCCGTGAGGACCACGGACGCCGAGCCGCGCGCGGCCTGGGCGTCCACGATCCGCGTGATCAGCCGGGCCGCCGCGGCCTGGGCCGTCAACTCCTTGTCGCGGTGGACGACGAGCTGCGGAGCACTCACTTGGCCGCCGCCTTCTTGGCCGGGGCCTTCTTCGCCGAAGCCGAAGCCGAAGCCGAAGCCGGGCTCTTGGCGGCCTTGGCCTCGGGCGCGTCCTCGACCGTCACGGGAGCGGTGGTCGCCGCCTCCTCGTCCAGCCGCTCCAGGCCGAACTTCAGCGCCGAGGCGTAGGTGTCGTCCGGGTCGAGCCGGCGCAGCTCCTCCGCGATCAGCTCGGCCGTCTCGCGGCGCTTGAGCGCCACGGCACGGTCCGGCTGCCCCTGGATGGAGAGCGTCGCCAGCGAGCCGTCGGGCCGGTCGAGCACGATCGGCCCGCAGGTGGACTCCATCCGTACGGAGGTGAGTCCGGGACCCGCCGACCTGCCGCGCCGGACCGGAATCTTCAGCCGGTCCGCCAGCCACATGGCAAGCAGTTCGACGCTCGGGTTGAACTCCTCGCCCTCGACCTCGGCGGAGGTGACCTCGCACACGACCTGGTCGAGCGCGGCGGCCAGCATCGAACGCCACGGGGTGATCCGGGTCCAGGCCAGATCCGTGTCGCCCGGGGTGTAGTTGTCCGCGCGTCCCGTCAGCTCGTGGATCGGCTGCTCCGAGGCGTACGTGTCGGTCACCCGGCGCTGGGCGAGCGCGCCCAGGGGATCGTTCGCCGGGTCGGCCGGCGCGTTGACCGGCCACCAGACGACGACGGGCGCGTCCGGCAGCAGCAGCGGAAGGACCACCGACTGGGCGTGGTCGACGACCTCGCCGTACAGCCGGAGGACCACCGTCTCCCCGGTGCTGGCGTCGGCGCCGAGGCGGACCTCGGCGTCGAGCCGTGCCTTGGCGCGGTCGCGCGGCGAGCGCGAGACCCGCTTGATGACCACCAGCGTCCGCGAGGGGTGCTCGCGGGACGCGTCGTTGGCCGCCTTGAGCGCGTCGTAGGCGTTCTCCTCGTCGGTGACGATGACGAGGGTGAGCACCATGCCGACGGCCGGCGTGCCGATGGCCCGCCGCCCGAGCACCAGCGCCTTGTTGATCTTGCTGGACGTGGTGTCTGTCAGGTCGGTCTTCATGGCCGGCGCCAGCTCCGTCCGTCTCGTGCGAGCATTTCGTCCGCCTCGACCGGACCCCAGGTCCCGGACTGGTACTGCGCGGGCTTGCCGTGCTTGTCCCAGTACTGCTCGATCGGGTCGAGGATCTTCCAGGACAGCTCGACCTCCTCGACCCGCGGGAAGAGGTTCGAGTCGCCGAGGAGGACGTCGAGGATGAGCCGCTCGTACGCCTCGGGGCTGGACTCCGTGAAGGACTCGCCGTAGGCGAAGTCCATCGACACGTCCCGGATCTCCATCTGCGTGCCCGGCACCTTGGAGCCGAACCGCACCGTCACGCCCTCGTCCGGCTGGACCCGGATCACGATGGCGTTGCGGCCGAGCTCCTCGGTCGCGGTGTGGTCGAAGGGGGAGTGCGGGGCGCGCTGGAAGACGACCGCGATCTCGGTGACGCGGCGGCCGAGGCGCTTGCCGGTACGGAGGTAGAACGGGACACCCGCCCAGCGGCGGTTGTCGATCTCCACCTTGATGGCCGCATAGGTGTCGGTCTTCGACTTGGGGTCGATCCCGTCCTCCTGCAGATAGCCGACGGCCTTGGCGCCGCCCTGCCATCCCGGTGCGTACTGGCCGCGCACGGTCGAGGCGCCCAGGTCCTTCGGCAGCTTCACCGCGCCGAGCACCTTGGTCTTCTCGGCCGCGAGCGCGTCCGCGTCGAAGGAGGCGGGCTCCTCCATCGCGGTCAACGCGAGCAGCTGGAGGAGGTGGTTCTGGATGACGTCACGGGCGGCGCCGATGCCGTCGTAGTAGCCGGCACGGCCGCCGATACCGATGTCCTCGGCCATGGTGATCTGCACGTGGTCGACGTACGACCGGTTCCAGATCGGCTCGAAGAGGGTGTTGGCGAAACGGAGCGCCAGGATGTTCTGGACGGTCTCCTTGCCCAGGTAGTGGTCGATCCGGAAGACCGCGTCGGGCGGGAAGACCTCGTGGACGACCTCGTTGAGATCCTTGGCGGACGCCAGGTCGTGGCCGAAGGGCTTCTCGATGACGGCGCGGCGCCAGGAGCCGTCCTTCTGGTCGGCCAGGCCGTGCTTCTTCAGCTGCTGGACGACGAGCGGGAAGAACTTGGGCGGCACGGAGAGGTAGAAGGCGAAGTTGCCGCCGGTGCCCTGTGCCTTGTCCAGCTCCTCGACGGTGGACTTCAGCTTCTCGAAGGCGTCGTCGTCGTCGAAGTCGCCCTGGACGAAGCGCATCCCCTGGATCAGCTGCTGCCACACCTCCTCGCGGAACGGCGTGCGGGCGTGCTGCTTGACGGCCTCGTAGACCTCCTGCGCGAAGTCCTCGTCCTGCCACTCGCGGCGGGCGAAGCCGATGAGCGAGAAGCCCGGCGGCAGCAGGCCGCGGTTGGCCAGGTCGTAGACGGCAGGCATCAGCTTCTTACGGGACAAATCGCCCGTGACACCGAAGATCACCAGACCCGACGGCCCCGCGATACGCGGGAGCCGTCGGTCTGCGGCGTCACGGAGCGGGTTGGCTCCGTGGACTGCGCTCAAGGTGCTTACGCCTCCGAAGGTGCGAGGCGCTCAAGCTCCGCCTCGGTCGACTTGAGCAGGTCGTTCCAGGACGCCTCGAACTTCTCGACGCCCTCGTCCTCGAGCAGCTGCACCACGTCGTCGTACGAGATGCCGAGCTTCTCGACGGCGTCCAGTTCGGCGCGGGACTGCTCGTAGGTGCCACGCACGGTGTCACCGGAGACCTCGCCGTGGTCGGCGGTGGCCTCCATGGTCGCCTCGGGCATGGTGTTCACCGTGCCGGGAGCGACCAGGTCGACGACGTACAGCGTGTCCTTGTACGCCGGGTCCTTGACGCCGGTCGAGGCCCACAGCGGACGCTGCTTGTTGGCCTGCGCCTTGTCCAGGGCGGCCCAGCGGTCGGAGGAGAAGACCTCCTCGTACGCCTCGTACGCCAGACGGGCGTTGGCGAGGGCGGCCTTGCCCTTGAGGGCCTTGGCCTCGTCCGTGCCGAGGGCGTTCAGGCGCTTGTCGATCTCCGAGTCCACACGGGAGACGAAGAAGGACGCCACGGAGTGGATCTTGGAGAGGTCGAGGCCGCGCTCGCGGGCCTTCTCCAGACCGGCCAGGTAGGCGTCCATGACCGCGCGGTAGCGCTCCAGCGAGAAGATCAGCGTCACGTTGACGCTGATGCCGAGGCCGATGACCTCGGTGATCGCCGGCAGACCCGCCTTGGTGGCCGGGATCTTGATGAGCGTGTTGGGACGGTCGACCAGCCAGGCCAGCTGCTTGGCCTCGGCGATGGTCGCCGTCGTGTTGTGGGCCAGACGGGGGTCCACCTCGATGGACACCCGGCCGTCCTGGCCGTCGGTCGCGTCGAAGACGGGGCGCAGGATGTCGGCGGCGTCCCTCACGTCCGCCGTCGTGATCATGCGGATGGCCTCGTCCACGGTGACCTTGCGAGCGGCGAGGTCGGCGAGCTGCTGGTCGTAACCGTGGCCCTCCGAGATCGCCTTCTGGAAGATGGACGGGTTGGTGGTGACACCGACCACGTGCTGCTGGTCGATCAGCTCGGCCAGGTTTCCGGACGTGATCCGCTGACGCGAGAGGTCGTCCAGCCAGATCGCGACGCCTTCGTCGGAGAGGCGCTTGAGAGCGTCTGTCATGAGAGGTTCTCCAAAAGTCGTATCTAAAGGCGTCAGCGCGCGGCGGCGGCGAGAGATTCCCGCGCGGCGGCGGCGATGGCTTCCGGCGTGAAGCCGAACTCGCGGAAGAGGACCTTCGCGTCGGCCGAGGCACCGAAGTGCTCCAGCGAGACGATCCGGCCGGCGTCGCCGACGTACTTGTGCCAGGTCAGACCGATGCCGGCCTCGACCGCGACCCGAGCCTTCACCGACGGCGGCAGGACCGAGTCCTTGTACGCCTGGTCCTGCTCCTCGAACCACTCGACGGACGGCATCGAGACCACGCGGGTCGGGACGCCGGCGGCCTGGAGCTGCTCGCGGGCCTCGACGGCCAGGTGCACCTCGGAGCCCGTGCCGATCAGCACGACCTGGGCGTCTGTGTTCTGCCCGGAGGGCCCTTCGGCGTCGGCGAGAACGTAGCCGCCCTTGGCGGCATCCTCGTTCCAGTCGTACGTCGGCACACCCTGACGGGTCAGGGCAAGACCGTGCGGGGCGCCCTTCCCGAACTCGCGGGTGTGACGCCTGACGATCTCGCGCCAGGCGATCGAGGTCTCGTTGGCGTCCGCGGGGCGGACGACGTTCAGACCGGGGATCGCGCGCAGCGACGCCAGGTGCTCCACCGGCTGGTGGGTCGGACCGTCCTCGCCCAGACCGATCGAGTCGTGGGTCCAGACGTACGTCACCGGCAGGTGCATCAGGGCCGACAGGCGGACCGCGTTGCGCATGTAGTCGGAGAACACCAGGAAGGTGCCGCCGTAGATGCGGGTGTTGCCGTGCAGCGCGATGCCGTTCATCTCCGCGGCCATGGAGTGCTCGCGGATGCCGAAGTGGATCGTGCGGCCGTACTTGTCGGCCTCCGGCAGCGGGTTGCCCTCGGGCAGGAACGACGAGGTCTTGTCGATCGTCGTGTTGTTCGAGCCGGCGAGGTCGGCCGAGCCGCCCCACAGCTCGGGGATGACCGCGCCGAGCGACTGCAGGACCTTGCCGGACGCGGCGCGGGTGGCGATGCCCTTGCCCGCCTCGAACACCGGGAGCTTCGACTCCCAGCCCTCGGGCAGCTCGTTCGCCTGGATCCGGTCGAACTCCGCGGCCCGCTCCGGGTTGGCCGTACGCCACTCGGCGAGCGACTTCTCCCACGCGGCACGGGCCTCACGGCCACGGTCGCCCAGGGCGCGCGTGTGGCCGATGACCTCGTCGGTGACCTCGAAGGCCTGCTCCGGGTCGAAGCCGAGGACACGCTTGGTGGCCGCGATCTCCTCGTCGCCCAGCGCCGAGCCGTGCGCGGCCTCGGTGTTCTGGGCGTTCGGGGCGGGCCAGGCGATGATCGAGCGCATCGCGATGAACGACGGACGCTCGGTCTCGGCCTCGGCGGCCTTGATCGCCGCGAACAGCGCGGCCGGGTCCAGGTCGCCGTTGGCCTGCGGCTCCACACGCTGGACGTGCCAGCCGTAGGCCTCGTACCGCTTCATCGTGTCCTCGGACACGGCGGTCTCGGTGTCGCCCTCGATCGAGATGTGGTTGTCGTCCCACAGCAGGACCAGGTTGCCGAGCTTCTGGTGACCGGCCAGCGAGGAGGCCTCGGCGGAGATGCCCTCCTGGAGGCAGCCGTCACCGGCGATCACGTAGATGTTGTGGTCGAACGGGGAGGTGCCGGGGGCCGCCTCCGGGTCGAACAGACCGCGCTCGTAGCGGGCGGCCATCGCCATGCCCACGGCGTTGGCGACACCCTGGCCCAGCGGGCCGGTCGTCGTCTCCACACCCGCGGTGTGTCCGTACTCCGGGTGACCCGGGGTCTTCGAGCCCCAGGTGCGGAATGCCTTCAGGTCGTCCAGCTCGAGCCCGAAGCCACCCAGGTACAGCTGGGTGTAGAGCGTGAGGGACGAGTGGCCGGCAGAGAGCACGAAACGGTCGCGCCCCACCCAGTCCGGCTCGGCCGGGTCGTGCCGCATCACCTTCTGGAAGAGGGTGTACGCGGCGGGCGCCAGGCTCATGGCCGTACCGGGATGGCCGTTGCCGACCTTCTGTACGGCGTCCGCGGCCAGGACGCGGGCGGTGTCAACGGCCCGCTGGTCCAATTCGGTCCACTCGAGGTCTGTGGTGGTCGGCTTAGTGCTCACCCTGAGTCAGGGCTCCTCTCCACATGTACTGGAAAGCCGGTGACTGAGGGTGTACCGGCGGTGTCGAGCCTACCCCCGACAACACGCCCATCCTTTCGAGTCCGTGGGCCTCACATGAGCAGTTACAGCAAGAGTGCCGGTCACTGTGTCACTTCGCCTCCCGGACGCCGTCCAACCCTTGGGACAAGCCCCCTCAACACGACCCCACCCCCGCGAAGATCGGCGTATGGGCAACGTCTACAGTGGCGTGGTACGCGCAAGCATTCACCCCGTTTTCACCGGTGAGCTTGCTGGGAATTTCTCTGTCAGGGGTGTGCGTGACGGCCGTCGAGTCCCGACCCGCAGGGGTCGTCTTGACTCCCAGCCCGGGGGGCCATCGGCCGTTCGGGGCCCGCGTCAAGGCATTCGTGGCGCTGACGAAGCCGCGGATCATCGAGCTTCTGCTCATCACCACCGTGCCGGTGATGTTCCTTGCCGAGCAGGGTGTGCCGAACATGTGGCTGGTACTCGCCACCTGCTTCGGCGGCTATCTCTCGGCGGGCGGCGCGAACGCGCTGAACATGTACATCGACCGAGACATCGACGCCCTGATGGACCGCACTTCCCAGCGTCCGCTGGTCACCGGCGTCCTCACCCCGCGTGAAGGCCTGATCTTCGGCCTGACCCTCGCCGTCGTCTCCACCCTCTGGTTCGGCCTCCTGGTCAACTGGCTCTCCGCCGCCCTCTCGCTCAGCGCGCTCCTCTTCTATGTCGTGGTCTACACGATGATCCTCAAGCGGCGGACCGCGCAGAACATCGTCTGGGGCGGCATCGCCGGCTGTCTGCCCGTGCTGATCGGCTGGTCGGCCGTCACCAACTCGATGTCCTGGGCCGCGATCATCCTCTTCATGGTCATCTTCTTCTGGACGCCGCCGCACTACTGGCCGCTGTCGATGAAGGTGAAGGACGACTACGCCCGCGCGGGCGTCCCCATGCTCCCGGTCATCGCCTCCAACAAGGTCGTCGCCAAGCAGATCGTCGCGTACAGCTGGGTGATGGTCGCCGTCTCGCTGCTGCTGACCCCGCTCGGCTACACCGGCTGGTTCTACACCGCCGTGGCGCTGCTCACCGGCGGCTGGTGGCTCTGGGAGGCGCACGCGCTGCTCAACCGCGCGAAGAACGGCGCGACCGGCGCGAAGCTCAAGGAGATGCGCCTCTTCCACTGGTCGATCACCTATGTCTCGCTGCTCTTCGTGGCGGTCGCGGTCGACCCCTTCCTGAGGTAGTCCCTCGGACCTGATCAACGGCCGGGGTACGTGGGCAAGACCACGTACCCCGGCCGTCGCCAGTCGATCTACCTGTCAGTAGCATCGTTGGTATGGCAGACACCAAGCAGGCGGACACCAAGGCGGAGCGCAAGGCGGCCAAGCTCGCCAAGCAGATCCAGGCGTTCTCCAAGAAGCACGGCGGCGCCGAGGGGCAGCTCGCCTACATCGGTCAGATGGGCACCCGCATCGTCCTCGTCGGCGAGGACGGCGGCTGGGGCGACCTGGTGGCCCCCACGTTCCCCGTCGCCCAGCAGGCCGCCGAGAAGGCCGGGCTGACCCTGCACGACGAGTTCGACGGCGAGTTCGCCGCCAAGGTCGTGACCGGCCCGTACGAGTGGACCCGGATGGCCGGTATCCAGCTCGGCGGCCCGTCGAACGGCTGAGGCAACAACCTCGGGTGGGGCTCACCCGTTAGGACGGGTGGAAGCACGTCCACGCAGGGAGCCCCCGAATGATCGAGACCCCGAGCCTGGTGGACCAGTACTGCCACGGGGTGCTCCGCAAGGAGCTCGGCCTCGGCATCTTCGAGGCACACCTCGGCAGAACAGGCGCACCGCCCGCCCCCGGCACCACCTTCTTCGACACCCAGACCGGCTTCGCGGTACGCCGCTGGTGCCCGCCGCTGCTCGGCCTGGAACCGCACTGCCCACCGGCCCGCTATCTCGCCCGCCGCCGGGAACTGGGCGTCCTGGAGTCCGGGCGCAGGCTGCTGCGGGCCTCCGGGATCTCCACCTACCTGGTGGACACCGGACTGCCCGGCGATCTGACAGGACCCGCCGAGATCGCCTCCGCCGGAGCGGCCGACGCCCACGAGATCATCCGGCTGGAGCTGCTCGCCGAGCAGGTCGCCGACACCTCGGGGACGGTCGAGGGGCTCCTGGCCAACCTCGCGGAGGCCGTCCACGGCGCCGCCTCGACCGCCGTCGCCTTCACCTCCGTGGCGGGGGTGCCCCGGGGGCTCGCGTACGCGCCCGAACCACCGGGCCCCGGAGAGGTGCGCGGGGCCGCGGGCCGCTGGCTGGCCGGGCGTGCGGCCGGCGGCCGGCTCACCGAACCCGTCCTGCTGCGCCATCTCCTATGGATCGCCGTCGCCTCCGGGCGGCCGCTCCAGCTGCACGTGGGGACCGAGGACCCGGACGGACTGGCCGGCTTCGCCGCCTCCACCAGCGGGCTCGGCACCGACCTCGTACTCCTGCACGGATATCCGTACCACCGGCAGACGGCCCAGCTGACCGGTGTCTTCCCGCATGTGTACGCCGACCTCGGCTCCGTCCTCGGCAGGACCGGGGCCCGGGCCGCGGCCGTCCTCGCCGAACTCCTGGAGCTGGCCCCCTTCGGCAAGCTGCTCTTCTCCAGCGGCGCCCACGCCCTGCCCGAGCTGCACGTCGTCGCGGCCAGCGTCTTCCGCGGCGCGCTCGGCCGGGTGCTGGGCGAATGGGTGGGCGACGGCGCCTGGTCCCTCAGCGACGCGCAGCGCGTCGCCACGATGATCGCGGCGGGCAATGCGCAGCGGGTTTACAAGCTCATCTGAGCGCGTGCCCGATTTCGGATATCGCGCGGATTCGTTCCGCGCCGCCTTACGCCGTCGCCAGCGCGGAGTCGGCCTGGGCCGGGATCTCCGGGGCGGACACCGGGCGTTCGCGCAGGCTCAGGGCGAGGCGCAGGACGGCGATCCACATCAGCGCGGAGCCGAGCATGTGCGCGCCGACCAGGAGCTCGGGGACCCCGGTGAAGTACTGGAGGTACCCGATCCCGCCCTGCGCGAGCAGCACGATCAGCAGGTCGCGGGCGCGGGCCCGGGTGTCGTCGGGAGCGTCCACCACCCGCAGCACCAGCCACATGGCGAGCGCGAGCGCGCAGACGACCCAGGCGGCGATGGCGTGGAGGTGGGCGGCGGCGGTCCAGTCCCACGGCATCCGCGGGACGTCGCTGCTGTCACCCGCGTGCTTGCCCGAGCCGGTCACTCCGGTGCCGAGGACGATCAGCAGCGCCGAGGCGGCGATGATGGCCCAGGACAGCTTGCGGACCGGACCGGGGACGCGCGGCCGGGGCGTCGTGTCGCCCTCGCGGGTGCGCTGCCAGGTGATCACGGCGACGGTGAGGAGCGCGTTCGCGGCGATGAAGTGGCCGGCGACCGTCCACGGGTTGAGGCCCATCCACACGGTGATGCCGCCCAGGACCGCGTTGCTCGCGACGATCCAGAACTGCAGCCAGCCGAGCCGGGTCAGACCGCGGCGCCAGGGCTTGGTGGACCGCGCGGCGATGATCGCCCAGCCGACCGCGGCCGACAGGACGTACGTGAGCATCCGGTTGCCGAACTCGATCGCGCCGCGATAGCCCTGCTCGGGCGTCACGATGAGGCTGTCGTCCGTGCACTTGGGCCAGGTGTCGCAGCCGAGACCGGAGCCGGTGAGCCGGACCGCGCCTCCCGTGACGATGATGAGCACGCTCATCACGACGGCGGAGAGCGCGGCGCGCCGGAGCGTCCGGGGGGACGGGGTCCAGCGCCTGGCGATGGAGGCGAGGGGGGTCAGCACGGGCCCTATCGTAGGACGGGGCTTGTGCACGCTTTCACGAGGGGTGCGTTACGGGTGAAGTCACCCCGGAACGTCACACCGCCGCTACTCCCAGCGGAAGAACTTCGCCGCCGCGCCGAGTCCGAGCACCGCCCACACGGCGAGGGTCAGCGCCTGTCCCCACGGCATCGCGGCGCCGCCCTGGAGCACGTCCCGCAGCCCGTCGGAGAGCGCCGAGATCGGCAGCAGTTCCAGTACGGCGCGGGCCGCGCCCGGGAACTTGTCCAGCGGCACGATCACCCCGCCGCCCACCAGGAGCAGCAGGAAGACCAGGTTCGCGGCGGCCAGCGTCGCCTCCGCCCGCAGCGTGCCGGCCATCAGCAGGCCGAGGCCCGAGAAGGCGGCCGTGCCGAGGACGAGCAGCAGCAGGACGGAGAACGGGCCGCCCTGGGGCGACCATCCGAGCCCCAGCGCGATCGCCGTCAGGAGCCCGACCTGGAGCACCTCGGTGACCAGGACGGAGAGCGTCTTGGCGGTCATCAGCGCCCAGCGGGGCAGCGGGGAGGCGCCGAGCCGCTTGAGCACCCCGTAGCGGCGCTCGAAGCCGGTCGCGATGGCCTGGCCGGTGAAGGCGGTGGACATCACGGCGAGCGCGAGGACACCGGGGGCGAGAAAGTCGACGGCCTTGTCCGTCCCCGTGTCGACGATGTCGACGGTCGAGAACAGCACGAGCAGCAGGGACGGGATGATCACCGTCAGGAGCAGCTGCTCGCCGTTGCGCAGCAGCATCTTCGTCTCCAGGACGGTCTGCGCCGCGATCATCCGGCCGACGGGGGCGGCTCCCGGCTTCGGGGCATAGGTTCCCGTGCTCATGACCGCAGCTCCTTGCCCGTCAATTCGAGGAAGACGTCTTCGAGGGTGTGGCGCTCCACCGCGATGCCGTCCGGCATCACGCCGTGCTGGGCGCACCAGCTGGTGACGGTGGCGAGCAGCTGCGGGCCCACCTCGCCGCTGATCCGGTACGCGCCCGGGGTCAGCTCCGCGGCCGCCGTGCCGTCCGGCAGGGCCTTGAGCAGCGAGCCGAGGTCGAGCCCGGGGCGGCCGGTGAAGCGCAGGGTGTTCTCGGCGCCGCCGCGGCACAGCGACTCGGGGCTGCCCTGGGCGGCGACCCGGCCGCCGTCGATGATGGCGACGTCGTCCGCGAGCTCCTCGGCCTCGTTCATGAAGTGCGTGGTGAGGACGACGGTGGCGCCGTCGGTCCGCAGCTCGCGGACGAGGTCCCAGGTGGCGTGGCGGGCCTGCGGGTCGAGTCCGGCGGTCGGCTCGTCGAGGAAGACCAGCTCGGGGCGGCCGACGACGGCCATGGCGAGCGCGAGGCGCTGCTGCTGGCCGCCGGAGAGCCGGCGGTAGGTGGTCCGGCCGCAGGAGCCGAGCCCGAGGCGCTCGATCAGGGCGTCCACGTCCAGCGGGTGCGCGTGCAGCTTCGCCATGTGGCGGAGCATCTCCTCGGCGCGGGCGCCGGAGTAGACGCCACCCGACTGGAGCATCACGCCGATCCGGGGACGCAGCAGGCCCGCGTCGGCGACCGGGTCGAGGCCGAGGACGCGGACGGTGCCCGCGTCGGCCTTCCGGTAGCCCTCGCAGGTCTCGATCGTGGTGGTCTTCCCGGCCCCGTTGGGGCCGAGCACGGCGGTCACGGTGCCGGCCCGGACGTCGAGGTCGAGGCCGTCGACGGCGGTCTTCGTCCCGTACCGCTTGACCAGGCCGCGGACCTGGACGACGGACTCGTTTCGCATGGCGGGAAGTCTAGAGAGGTTGCCGGGGTCGATCCGGGGCGGGGCCCGAATCCCGCTCGAATTCGTCCTATGAATGATCATCTTCGCAGGTCAGGTAAGCCTTACCTGAGTGATGTACGGCACCGTCCTCCGCTCGGACGGCGCTTGTCACTGCCGAAGGAATTACGCAACAATGGCGTTGTGAAAAACGTCGACGCGGCTCCGGTGGAGGAACTCGCGACCGGTGAGCGCTCCACACGCAACCGGATCGCGCGGTCCATCCTGGATCACGGGCCGTCGACGGTCTCCGACCTCGCGCAGCGCCTCCGCCTCACCCAGGCGGCCGTGCGCCGCCATCTCGATTCCCTCGTCGCCGACAATGTCGTCGAGGCCCGTGAGAAGCGCGTGTACGGAGCCCGCACCCGCGGCCGCCCCGCCAAGGTCTTCGCGCTGACCGACTGCGGCCGGGACGCCTTCGACCAGTCGTACGACTCGCTGGCCGTCGACGCCCTGCGCTGGATCGAAAAGTCCGCAGGCGGAGGGGCTGCCGGAGAGGCCGCCGTGGCCGCCTTCGCCCGCGACCGTCTCGAGCACCAGGCAGAGGCGTACCGCGAGGCCGTCGAGTCGGCGGACGCCGACCAGCGCACCGAGGCTCTTGCCAGGGCCCTGAGCGCGGACGGGTACGCTGCCACTGCGCGGAACGCGCCGGTCGGCGAGCAGCTCTGCCAGCATCACTGCCCGGTCGCCCATGTCGCCGAGCAGTACCCCCAGCTGTGCGAGGCGGAGACGGAGATCTTCTCCCGCCTCTTGGGAACGCACGTCCAGCGTCTCGCCACCATCGCGCATGGTGACGGCGTCTGCACGACGTTCATCCCGCACATTTCCCCACAGACCACCCCATCAGAAGCATCCGCAAGTACGGCCGGGAGGAACCCCGCATGACCACCGAGATCAGCCACCCCGAGCTCGAGGGCCTGGGTCGGTACGAGTACGGCTGGGCCGACTCCGACGCCGCCGGTGCCACTGCAAAGCGCGGTCTGAACGAGGATGTCGTCCGCGACATCTCCGCGAAGAAGAACGAGCCCGAGTGGATGCTGAAGCTGCGGCTCAAGGGTCTGCGCCTCTTCGACAAGAAGCCCATGCCGAGCTGGGGCTCCGACCTGTCGGGCATCGACTTCGACAACATCAAGTACTTCGTGCGCTCCACCGAGAAGCAGGCCGCTTCCTGGGAGGAACTGCCCGAGGACATCAAGAACACGTACGACAAGCTCGGCATCCCGGAGGCGGAGAAGCAGCGCCTCGTCGCCGGTGTCGCGGCCCAGTACGAGTCCGAGGTCGTGTACCACCAGATCCGTGAGGACCTGGAGGAGCAGGGCGTCATCTTCGTCGACACCGACACCGCGCTGAAGGAGCACGAGGAGCTCTTCCGCGAGTACTTCGGCACGATCATCCCGGTCGGCGACAACAAGTTCGCCTCGCTGAACACGGCCGTGTGGTCCGGCGGATCGTTCATCTACGTGCCGAAGGGCGTGCACGTCGAGATCCCGCTGCAGGCCTACTTCCGTATCAACACGGAGAACATGGGCCAGTTCGAGCGGACGCTGATCGTCGTCGACGAGGACGCCTACGTCCACTACGTCGAGGGCTGCACCGCCCCGATCTACTCCTCCGACTCGCTGCACTCCGCGGTCGTCGAGATCATCGTGAAGAAGGGCGCCCGCTGCCGCTACACGACGATCCAGAACTGGTCGAACAACGTCTACAACCTGGTCACCAAGCGTGCCGTGGCCTACGAGGGCGCGACCATGGAGTGGGTCGACGGCAACATCGGCTCCAAGGTCACCATGAAGTACCCGGCGGTCTACCTGATGGGCGAGCACGCCAAGGGCGAGACCCTGTCCATCGCCTTCGCGGGCGAGGGCCAGCACCAGGACGCCGGCGCCAAGATGGTCCACATGGCTCCGAACACCTCCTCCAACATCGTCTCCAAGTCGGTGGCGCGAGGCGGCGGCCGCACCTCCTACCGCGGTCTCATCGAGATCGGCGAGGGTGCCCCGGGCGCCAAGTCGAACGTGCTCTGCGACGCGCTGCTCGTCGACACGATCTCCCGTTCGGACACGTACCCCTACGTGGACGTCCGCGAGGACGACGTCTCCATGGGCCACGAGGCCACCGTCTCCAAGGTCTCCGAGGACCAGCTCTTCTACCTGATGAGCCGCGGCATGACCGAGTTCGAGGCGATGGCGATGATCGTGCGCGGCTTCGTCGAGCCCATCGCCAAGGAGCTGCCGATGGAGTACGCCCTCGAGCTCAACCGGCTGATCGAGCTGCAGATGGAAGGCGCGGTGGGCTGAGGCGCCCCGCGGACCGGCCGGGCGCGTCCCGGCCGGATCGGCCCCGTCCGGACGACCCGTCCGGACAAGGACCGGCAAACGACGACCCCCGGGCTCAGCCGCTGAGCCCCGCGAGCACGCCGCTGGGCGGCTCGGCCGCGGACGGTGCCCCAGGCACCGCCGCCGCCGGTCGCCCGGCACAGGCGGGCAAGCACGACGAGGCAGGAAGAGAGCAAGACGACAGCCATGGCTGAGGCTCAGAACATCCCGGCGGGCTCCACCACCGCCGGCTCGATCGCGGTGGCCGCCGAGTCCACCGTCGCCACGCGCATGAGCGCGCCCCCGTCCTTCGACGTCGCGGACTTCCCCGTCCCGCACGGGCGCGAGGAGGAGTGGCGGTTCACGCCGCTGGAGCGTCTGCGCGGTCTGCACGACGGCACCGCGGTCGCGTCCGGCGAGGGCGTCAAGGTCGAGATCGAGGCCCCCGAGGGCGTCACCGTGGAGACCGTCGGACGTGACGACGCGCGGCTCGGCAAGGCCGGCACGCCCGTCGACCGTGTCGCCGCCCAGGCGTACTCCTCCTTCGAGAAGGCCTCGGTCGTCACCGTCGCCAAGGAGGCCGTCCTCGACGAGCCGATCCGGATCGCCGTGCACGGCGAGGGCGGCGTCGCCTTCGGCCACCAGGTGATCGAGCTCGGCGCGTTCGCCGAGGCCGTGGTGGTCATCGACCACACCGGTGACGCGGTGCTCGCCTCCAACGTCGAGTACGTCCTCGGCGACGGCGCCAAGCTCACCGTCGTCTCCGTCCAGGACTGGGACGAGAAGGCCGTCCACGTTGCCCAGCACAACACGCTGGTCGGCCGCGACGCCTCCTTCAAGTCGGTCGTGGTGACCTTCGGCGGCGACGTCGTCCGCATCCACCCGCGCGTGCAGTACGCGGCCCCGGGCGGCGAGGCCGAGCTCTTCGGTCTCTACTTCACCGACGCCGGCCAGCACCAGGAGCACCGCCTCCTGGTCGACCACAACACGGCGCACTGCAAGTCGAACGTCGCCTACAAGGGCGCGCTGCAGGGTCAGGACGCCCACGCCGTCTGGATCGGCGACGTCCTCATCCGGGCCGCCGCCGAGGGCACCGACACGTACGAGCTCAACCGGAACCTGGTCCTGACGGACGGCGCCCGCGTCGACTCCGTGCCGAACCTGGAGATCGAGACCGGCGAGATCGCCGGCGCCGGTCACGCCTCGGCCACCGGTCGCTTCGACGACGAGCAGCTCTTCTACCTGATGGCCCGCGGCATCCCGGAGACCGAGGCCCGCCGCCTCGTCGTCCGCGGCTTCTTCGCCGAGCTGGTCCAGCAGATCGGTCTGCCGGACGTCCAGGAGCGCCTCATCGCCAAGATCGAGGCCGAGCTGGAGGCGTCCGTCTGATGGCCTTCGTCCGAGTCTGCGCGCTGAGCGAGCTGGAGACCGACACCCCGAAGCGGGTCGAGGTCGACGGCACGCCGGTGTCGGTCGTGCACACCGAGGGCGAGGTGTTCGCGATCAACGACATCTGCTCGCACGCCAACGTCTCCCTCTCGGAGGGCGAGGTCGAGGACTGCTCCATCGAGTGCTGGCTGCACGGCTCCAGCTTCGACCTCCGCACCGGCAAGCCGTCCGGCCTTCCCGCGACGCGCCCCGTCCCCGTATACCCCGTAAAGATCGAAGGGGACGATGTGCTCGTCTCCGTCACCCAGGAGTCCTGAGTCACCCATGGCAACGCTTGAAATCCGCGACCTGCACGTCTCCGTCGAGGCCGAGAACGGCCCCCGTGAGATCCTCAAGGGCGTCGACCTGACCGTGAAGCAGGGCGAGACCCACGCCATCATGGGCCCCAACGGCTCCGGCAAGTCGACCCTGGCGTACTCCCTCGCCGGCCACCCGAAGTACACGATCACCGGTGGCACCGTGACCCTGGACGGCGAGGACGTCCTGGAGATGTCGGTCGACGAGCGCGCCCGCGCCGGCGTCTTCCTGGCCATGCAGTACCCGGTCGAGGTCCCCGGTGTCTCGGTCTCCAACTTCCTGCGCACCTCCGCCACCGCCGTCCGCGGCGAGGCCCCCAAGCTGCGTACCTGGGTGAAGGAGGTCAAGGAGGCCATGGAGAAGCTCCAGATGGACCCGGCCTTCGCCGAGCGCAACGTCAACGAGGGCTTCTCCGGCGGTGAGAAGAAGCGCCACGAGATCCTCCAGCTGGAGCTCCTCAAGCCGAAGATCGCGATCCTCGACGAGACCGACTCCGGCCTCGACGTCGACGCGCTCCGCGTGGTCTCCGAGGGCGTCAACCGCGTCCGCGAGACCGGCGAGGTCGGCACCCTGCTCATCACGCACTACACGCGCATCCTGCGCTACATCAAGCCCGACTTCGTTCACGTCTTCTCCGAGGGCCGCATCGTCGAGTCCGGCGGCGCCGAGCTCGCCGACAAGCTGGAGAACGAGGGCTACGAGGCATACAGCACGAAGGGTGGCGTATCCGCGTGACATCTGCCCATCAGGGGCTCTCCGGCCTCCTCGACACCGAGGCGATCCGCAAGGACTTCCCGCTCCTGGATCGCGTGGTCCACGACGGCAAGAAGATCGTGTACCTGGACTCCGCGGCGACCTCGCAGAAGCCGCGCCAGGTGCTCGACGCGCTCAACACCTACTACGAGCGCCACAACGCCAATGTCCACCGCGGCGTCTACACGGTCGCCGAGGAGGCGACGGCGCTGTACGAGGGCGCCCGTGACAAGGTCGCGGCGTTCATCAACGCGCCGAGCCGCGACGAGGTGATCTTCACCAAGAACGCCTCCGAGTCGCTCAACCTCGTGGCCAACATGCTGGGCTGGGCCGACGAGCCCTACCGCGTGGACCACGAGACCGAGATCGCCATCACGGAGATGGAGCACCACTCCAACATCGTGCCGTGGCAGCTGCTCTCGCAGCGCACCGGCGCGAAGCTGAAGTGGTTCGGGCTCACCGACGACGGTCGTCTCGACCTCTCGAACATCGAAGAGGTCATCACCGAGAAGACCAAGATCGTCTCGTTCACGCTGGTCTCGAACCTGCTGGGCACGATCAACCCGGTCGAGACGATCATCCGGCGTGCGCAGGAGGTCGGTGCGCTGGTCTGCATCGACGCCTCGCAGGCGGCCCCGCACATGGTGCTCGACGTGCAGGCGCTGCAGGCCGACTTCGTGGCCTTCACCGGCCACAAGATGGTCGGCCCGACCGGCATCGGTGTGCTGTGGGGACGGCAGGAGCTCCTGGAGGACCTGCCTCCGTTCCTCGGCGGCGGCGAGATGATCGAGACCGTCTCGATGCACTCGTCGACGTACGCGCCGGCTCCGCACAAGTTCGAGGCGGGTACGCCCCCGATCGCCCAGGCCGTCGGCCTCGGCGCGGCCGTGGACTACCTGTCGGCGATCGGCATGGAGAACATCGCGCGCCACGAGCACGCGATCACCGAGTACGCCGTCCGTCGCCTCCAGGAGGTTCCGGACCTGCGGATCATCGGCCCCACCACGGCCGAGGACCGCGGCGCGGCGATCTCCTTCGTGCTCGGCGACATCCACCCGCACGACGTGGGCCAGGTTCTCGACGAGCAGGGCATCGCGGTCCGGGTCGGCCACCACTGCGCGCGGCCGGTCTGCCTGCGGTACGGAATTCCTGCGACCACGCGGGCGTCGTTCTATCTGTACTCCACCCCGGCCGAGGTCGACGCCTTGGTCGAGGGTCTGGAGCACGTACGGAACTTCTTCGGCTAGGGGATCTCGTGAAGCTCGATTCGATGTACCAGGACGTCATCCTGGACCATTACAAGCACCCGCACGGGCGCGGTCTTCGGGACGGCGACGCCGAGGTGCACCACGTGAACCCGACGTGCGGCGACGAGATCACGCTCCGGGTGAAGTACGACGGCTCGCGCATCGAGGACGTCTCGTACGAGGGTCAGGGCTGCTCGATCAGCCAGGCTTCGGCCTCGGTCCTGAACGAGCTGCTCGTCGGCAAGGAGCTGGCCGAGGCGCAGAAGATCCAGGGCACGTTCCTGGAGCTGATGCAGTCCAAGGGCCAGATCGAGCCGGACGACGCGATGGAGGAGATCCTGGAGGACGCGGTCGCGTTCGCGGGTGTCTCCAAGTACCCGGCCCGGGTGAAGTGCGCGCTGCTCAGCTGGATGGCGTGGAAGGACGCGACGGCCCAGGCTCTGGGTGACGCGGAGAGGAAGTCGGCATGACCGAGAACGCCGAGGCCACGATGAAGCCGGCCTCCGAAGAAGAGATCCGCGAGGCGCTGTACGACGTCGTCGACCCCGAGCTGGGCATCGACGTCGTCAACCTCGGCCTGATCTACGGCATCCACATCGACGACTCCAACGTCGTCACGCTGGACATGACCCTGACGTCGGCGGCCTGTCCGCTGACCGATGTGATCGAGGACCAGGCGAAGTCCGCCACCGACGGCATCGCCAGCGAGCTGAAGATCAACTGGGTCTGGATGCCGCCGTGGGGTCCGGACAAGATCACGGACGACGGTCGCGAGCAGCTTCGCGCGCTCGGGTTCAACGTCTGACGTTCTCGACGTCCGACCGTTTCGCACCTTTGAACGGCCATGCCCGCCAGGCAGACTGGCGGGCATGGCCGTTCGCATGTATCAACTCGCCGTCGACGCCCACGACCTGCCCGCCCAGGCCCGCTTCTGGTCGCGGGTGCTGGACTGGCAGATCCTCTTCGAGGCGGAGGACGAGATCGTCATCGGTGCCGACGCCTCCGCCCTGCCGGGGATGTGCTTCCTTCCCGTCCCCGAGTCCAAGACCGTCAAGAACCGGCTGCACATCGACCTGACGCCCGACGACCAGGACGCCGAGGTCGAGAGGATTCTCGCCCTCGGGGCCCGGCGGATCGACGTCGGTCAGGGTGAGGACGTGAGCTGGGTCGTCCTCGCCGATCCCGAGGGGAACGAGTTCTGCGTGCTGCGCCCGAAGCGGTCCCTCACCGACTGAACGGAGGCGGCTCGGCCGCCGCCTCGACGAGGGTCGGGGCGAGGTTCTCCTTGCGGATGCGCTGGTCCACGTAGACGAGACCGGTGACCAGGGGCGGGAAGACCGAGCAGACGGCCTGCGCCACCATCGAGCCGAGGACGGCGAACACCAGGAGCGGCACGAAGGCCAGCAGCACCTCGCTCGCGGAGTCCGCGCCGGACGGTTCCGCGAACGAGCCGGGGAGCGAGACCAGCACGCCGAGGACCTGCTGGATCAGCCAGTTCGCCATCGCGGCCATGATGCCCGCGACCAACAGCGCGCCGAAGATCCGCCACCACGAGCCGCTGACCAACCGGCTGGAGCGGCGCATCGAGGCCACCGCGCCCTGCCCCTCGAAGACCGCGACCGAGGGGGCCAGGCTGAGCTTCACCCAGATCCAGGTGGCCAGCGGCATGGCCGCCAGGGCGACGAGGAAGGCGACGACGGCGAGGCCGGGCGAGATCTCCGCAGAGCCCGAGCCGGTGCTCGCGTTCGAAGCGGCCGAGAAGAGGGCCACCATGAAGCCGACCATGGCCAGCATGAAGAGGGCGATGGGGATCACGATGATCAGCGTGGTCAGGAAGACCGTGCCCACCACCGCGGGCATCCGCGACCAGGCGCGGCGCCAGACCGCGCCGAAGGTCGTGCGACGGCCGAGGACCGCCTCCTGGAGGACCGCCGGGCACGCCGCGTAGACGACGGCGCTCGCGACCAGCATCCCGACCATGGCGATCAGCCACACACAGCCGAAGGCGATCAGCAGCGGCCGGCCGTCCTCCCAGCTGGGTTCCTGTCCGCGCGGCAGGTCGAAGACCCCGGGCAGATGGTCGGAGACCAGGGCGTACGCGATGCCGAGGGCCGCGGCGGCCAGCAGCAGGGCCCCGCCGTACGCGGCCGCGGCGACACCGAACAGCTGCTTCCAGTAGCGGCCGATGGTGGTGAATGCGCCGGTCAGGAGCTGGCTGAGACCCAGCGGCGCCAGGGGTATCACGCCGGGCTGGGGCGGAGGTGGCGGGGGAGCGTAGCCGTAGCCGTACGGCCCCGAGGCGTATGTCATGCGCACACCGTAGCCGGAGGCGTTGTGTACGCCCGTACATATCGTTATGTACACTCGTACGCATGGGATACGGACTGCTGGCGGGAGCCATCACCGCGGAGATCGTCGCCACGATCTCCATGAAGTACAGCGAAGGCTTCTCGAAGACCTGGCCGTCGATCGTCACGGCCACCGGCTATGTGATCGCCTTCGCGCTGCTCGCCCAGGCGCTCAAGACCCTCCAGGTCGGCACCGCGTACGCGATCTGGTCCGGCGTGGGCACCGCCGCGGTCGCCGTCATCGGCATCCTCTTCATGAACGAGACCTTCAGCGTCGCCAAGGCCGCCGGAGTGATCCTGATCATCGCGGGGGTCCTCGTGCTCAACATGGGCGGGGCGCACTGATGGCCCGGCCCCGCCGTCACGACCCCGAGCGGCGGCAGCGGATCGTCGACGCCGCGCTGCGGGTGGTCGGCGCCCGGGGCATCGAGGGGCTGAGCCACCGTACGGTCGCCGCGGAGGCCGACGTCCCGCTCGGTTCCACGACGTACCACTTCGCCTCCCTCGACGAACTGCTCGTCGCCGCGCTCCGCCAGGCCAACGAGGGATTCGGGCGGGAACTGCGCGAGAGCGGCGCGCCGGCCGACCCCGAGACCGACCTCGCGGGCGAGCTCGCCCGGCACATGGGGCAGTGGATCGCCGGGGAACGGACCGGGGTGGAGCTGGAGTACGAGCTCTACCTCGCCGCCCTGCGCCGCCCCGCACTGCGACCGGTCGCGGCGGAGTGGACGGACGTCGTTGCCGAGGTCCTGTCCCGGCGGACGGACCCGGTCACCGCCCGCGCCCTGGTCGCCCTCATGGACGGCATCTGCCTCCAGGTCCTGCTGACGAACGGGACGTACGACGAGGAGTACGCGCGCGAGATGCTGGCGCGCCTCCTGCCGACGGGGCGGGAGAAGGGCGCCGCGCCCGGCGGCGCCGTCGAGGGGGCCGGCTAGCCGGCGGCCGAGCGGCGAGGGCCGGGGCGCGGCCTCTTCCCCGGTCGTCGGGGGCGTGCCCCGGTAGCGGCGTGGGCCTCTGCCCCCGGTCGCCCGGGGCCCGCACGGTCGTCGGGGCCCGCCTCGGTGGCGGGGCGATCCGCCATGCGGCGTGGCTGATCCCGGGTCACCGCCGGCGGGGCGTGGTCTCCCGACCGGGGCCGGGTGATCCGACGAGTGCTGTGGCGCAGGGGTTGTCGGTTCCGCCAGGCGGCTCGACCGACACCTGAGACCGGTTGGCCCGCGCGGGGCCCCGAACGTTAGGTTTTCCGCATGACCACTGCTCCTCGCACCACCGGCGCCGTCGCCGCCGGCCTCGCCACCATCGCCGGTGACGGCACCGTTCTCGACACCTGGTTCCCCGCCCCCGAGCTGACCGACGCGCCCGGGCCCGCCGGAACCGAGCGGCTCACCCCCGACGCCGCCGTCAACGCCCTCGGTGAGGGCGCCGCCAAGGCCCTCGGCGTGGACGCCCGCCGTGGCGTCGAGGTGGTCGCCGTCCGCACCGTCATCTCCTCGCTCGACGACAAGCCGCTCGACGCCCACGACGCGTACCTGCGCCTGCACCTGCTGAGCCACCGGCTCGTCAAGCCGCACGGCCAGAGCCTCGACGGTGTCTTCGGCCTGCTCGCCAACGTCGCCTGGACCTCGCTCGGCCCGGTCGCCGTCGACGACATCGAGAAGGTCCGCCTCAACGCGCGCGCCGAGGGCCTGCACCTCCAGGTCACCTCGATCGACAAGTTCCCGCGGATGACCGACTACGTCGTCCCCGCCGGCGTCCGCATCGCCGACGCCGACCGCGTCCGCCTCGGCGCGCACCTCGCCGCCGGTACGACCGTCATGCACGAGGGCTTCGTCAACTTCAACGCCGGCACGCTGGGCACCTCGATGGTCGAGGGCCGCATCTCCGCGGGCGTCGTGGTCGGTGACGGCTCCGACATCGGTGGCGGCGCCTCCACCATGGGCACCCTCTCCGGTGGCGGCAACGTCATCATCTCCATCGGCGAGCGCTGCCTGATCGGCGCCGAGGCGGGCGTCGGCATCGCGCTCGGCGACGAGTGCGTCGTCGAGGCCGGTCTGTACGTCACCGCCGGTACGCGCGTCACGATGCCGGACGGTGCGGTCGTCAAGGCCCGCGAGCTCTCCGGGGGCGACAACATCCTCTTCCGCCGCAACTCGGTGACCGGAGCCGTCGAGGCCCGCCCGAACAACGCGGTGTGGGGCGGGCTCAACGAGATCCTCCACAGCCACAACTGAGCCGTGACCTGCTCGTGTGACGCTGCGTTAACGGTACGACGTTGAGTCACACGAGCAGACAAGGCGAGGAGTCGACATGAGGACGAGGCCCACCATCGTCGGAGCGCTGACCGTGGCGGCGGTGCTCCTTCCGGCCGCGGCCGCCTCCGCGGACGAGACGCGGACGCACAACGGTCCGTACGTCTCGAACGGGCCCAGCCTCACCCTCCACACCGGTCAGATCGACGACCCGCTGGAGGACGTCCTCGAGCACGCGGCGCTGTTCGGCACCACCTACGTGTTCGACTGAACCAGATCCTCGTACGCCGCCCGCAGCCCGTCGACCGTCTCCAGGTCGGCGGGCTGCAGCGGTTCCCGGACGAAGTCGCCGAGGAGCGCCTTCACGGTCACCGTGCCTGGCAGGCCGGAGGCCATCATCAGCTCGGAGAGCGGCATGGTGAGCGCGTTGAGCCGGGTCGCCCCGGCCGTGTCCCCCGCGTCGAAGGCGTCGAGGACGGCCCGCATCTGACGCGGCGCCACGTTGGCCACCGTGCTGACGTAGCCGGCGCCGCCCACCGCGTACAGCGGGAGGTTGAGCTCCTCGCAGCCGGAGTAGTACGCGAGGGAGGTCCGGGCGATCACCTTGGTGGAGCCGAGCAGGTCGTAGGCGCAGTCCTTGACCGCGACGATCCTCGGGTGGGCGGCGAGCCGCAGCATCGTCTCCGGCTCGATCCGGGTGCCGGTGCGGCCGGGGACGTCGTACAGCATGACCGGCAGATCGGTCGCGTCCGCGATCTTGAGGAAGTGCGCCGCGACGGCGTCCTGCGGAGGGCGGCTGTAGTACGGGGTGACGACCAGGAGCCCGTCCGCGCCCGCCTTCTCGGCCTGGCGCGCCAGCTCGACCGTGTGTCGGGTGTCGGAAGTGCCGACGCCCGCGAGGACCGAAGGGCCGGGGCCGACGGCCTCACGGACGGCCTCGATCAGCGTCGCCTTCTCGGCGTCCGTGGTGGTCGGGGACTCACCGGTGGTGCCGTTGAGGACGAGACCGTCGCAGCCCTCGGACACCAGATGGGCGGCGTGCTCGCGGGCGACGTCGAGATCCAGCTCGCCGGAGGCGGTGAAGGGCGTGATCATCGCGCAGAGGGCCCGGCCGAAGGGGCGTTCAGTGCTCATCGAGAAAGTCTGCGGGGCCGCGATGCTGAAGGTCCACTTAGTTCTTCTTGGGGTGAGGGGTAAGCATCTCTGAAGGATGGGGGTCTGGCATGATCTCCCTGCGCGACAGGAGGACATGGAGAGAGAACAGCATGAGCGAACAGCGCGTCGCCCTGGTCACCGGCTCGTCCTCGGGCATCGGCGCCGCCGTCGCCCGCCGCCTCGCCGACGCGGGGATCCGGGTCGTCGTCAACTCCGCGCGGTCCGTGGACGCGGGCAAGGCCCTCGCAGCCGAACTGCCGGACGCCGTCTACGTCCAGGCCGACGTCTCCGACGAGGCCCAGGCGACGGCCCTCGTCGCCGCGGCGGTGGAGGCGTACGGGCGGCTGGACATCCTGGTCAACTGCGCGGGCACCACGAGGTTCATCCCGCACGACGACCTCGACGCGGCCTCGCCCGACGTCTGGCGGCACCTCTACGACGTCAACGTCATCGGGGTCTGGCAGACCATCACCGCCGCCGTCCCGCACCTGCGGGCGAGCGGCGCGGGCAGCGTCGTGACCATCTCCTCGCAGGCCGGCGTCCGCCCCGGCGGCAGTTCCATCCCGTACGCGGTCTCCAAGGCGGCCGTCAACCACATGACGAAGCTGCTCGCCAAGACGCTCGGCCCGGACGTCCGGGTCAACGCGGTCGCACCGGGCTTCATCGACACCCCCTGGTTCGACGGCGTCGAGGGCGCGGACGAGGCCAAGGCCCATGTGGCGGGTGCGGTGCCGCTACGGCGGGTGGGAGAGCCCGAGGACATCGCCGGCGCCGTCTTCGACCTCACCAACGCCTCGTACATCACCGGCGAGGTCCTGCTCGTCGACGGCGGAGGCCACCTGCTCGGCTAGGGGGTGTCCGGTGGATCAGGGCCGGGGCAGGAGCGCGAGCTTGAACCCGTCGTGGCTGCGCGCGAAGCCCAGCGAGGCGTAGAAGCGGTGGGCCTCGGTCCGTTCCTTGTTGCTGGTCAGCTGGACGAGCGCGCAGCCCCGTGCGCGCGCCCGCTCCACCGCCCGCGCCATCAACTCCCGGCCGAGCCCACCGCCACGCCGGTCCGCCCGGACCCGCACCACCTCGATCAGCGCCCGCTCGGCCCCGCCCTTCCCGAGACCGGGAATGTACGTCGCCTGCAGACACCCCACGACCAGCTCCCCGTCGACGAGCACCAGCATCTCGTTGCGTGGATCGCCGTCGATCTCCGCGAAGGCCCGCTCGTACGCCGTCGTGACGACGACCGCATCGGGGTCCACGACGGTCTCCTCGCCGGAGAGAAGCGCGAGGACGGCGGGCAGTTCGGCGCGGGTGGCGGGGCGAAGGATCACGCAGGGCAGTCTTCCACGGGCCACCGGGCGCGCGGTGGGGTGGCGGTGCTCGCCGACCACGCGGAACACGCCCGCGCCGAGGCTCGGCGCGGGCGTGCGGCGTGCGGTGCTACGGGCGGAAGCGGAGCACCTGCGGGTCGTGGTCGCTGTTCTGGTCCGCGAACTCCGCGTTGATGTGGACGCTGTCGTACTCGAAGTGGCCGATTCCCGGGCTCGTCAGGATCTGGTCGAGGACCTGGCTGTTGCCCTGGAAGACGTACGAGTAGCGCTCGCTGCGCGGCAGCGACTTCACGGCCGGGTAGAGCGCCCCGCCGTCCGTCAGCGCCTTCGTCGTCTCCGAGAACTCGAAGTCGTTGATGTCGCCGAGGACCAGGACATCGGCGTTCTTCTCGATCGCGAGGACGTCCTTGACGAAGGCGTTGACGGACTGCGCCTGCAGGAGGCGCTTGGCCTCGGAGGAACGGTTCGGCGGCTGACGGTGCGCGACCAGCGACTCGTCACCGCCCTTGGAGCCGAAGTGGTTGGCGATCACGAAGACCGTACGGCCACGGAAGGTGAACTCGCCCGCCAGCGGCTTGCGGCTGTTCTCCCACGCGGTGTTCGCCGGGTCGATCCGGCCGGGCGAGAGGGTCAGCGCGGCACGGCCCTCCGCGCCGCGGACCACGCCGGTCGCCGTCGCCGCGTCGCCGCCCGTGCGGTCGATGAAGGAGACCCGCTCCGGGTTGAAGAGGAAGACCTGGCGGATGTTGCCGCCGGGCTCGCCGCCGTCCTTGTTGTTCTCCGGGTCGACCGAGCGCCACTCGTACGCCGGGCCGCCCGCGGCCACGATCGCGTCCGTGAACTTCTTCAGCGTCTGGTCGGCCGCGACCGTGCCGTCGTTCTTGGCGCCGTTGTTGTCCTGGATCTCCTCCAGGGCGACGATGTCGGGCGAGGCGAGGTTGTCCACCACGGCCGCGGCCAGCGCGTCGAACTTCTCCTGCGGGTCGGACGGGTCGAGGTTCTCGACGTTGTACGTCGCGACCGCCAGCTCGTTCTTGTGCTGCTTGTCCGTGCTCTCACGCTCCAGGCCACGGTCGACGACCGTGCCCAGCGTGCGCGCGGTCAGCGTGTAGCCGCCGAACTGGTTGAAGTCCAGCGGGCCCTCGGTCGTGCCGGAGAGCACGTCGCCGACGTTCGCCTTGGGGAAGGGCTGCTGCGCGATCGGTGTCAGCGACTGGATCTGGAGCCGGCCGGTGTTCTGCGAGGTGTACGAGCCGTAGACCGTGCCGCCGCGCCAGCTGCGGTTCTCCCACGGCTTCACCGTGACCCACAGCTCGGAGTACGGGTCGGTGGCGCCCACCACGCGCGAGGTGCCGACACGGACGTTGCTGCCCTCCAGCGACTCGTAGTAGTCCAGGGCGTACCGCTTCGGCTCCAGGGTGAGGCCGTTGATGGAACCGCCGGCCGCCGGGTCGCCCTCCGGGGCGTACGCGGAAGGGACGGACCAGGCCGAGATCGTCACGGGAGCCGGGACCGGGTTGCCGGAGGAGACCACGGTGACGGTGGGCTTGGAGAGCTGCGTCAGCGACTGGTTGCCGGAGTTCAGGCCGCCGGGGACGTACTCGCCGACCGTGCCGTTCACGCTGACCGCGTCGCCGACGGCGACGGTCGGCACCGAGCTCGTGAAGACGAAGAGGCCCTCGCTGGTGGCCGGGTTGTCGTCGGCCTGCGGGTCCTGGATCCAGAATCCGCGCGAACCGTACGTCCGGACACCGGTCACGATGCCCGTGACGCCGGTGACCTGCTGTCCGACGAGGGGCGAGACCCGGGCGGTGCCCTGGATGTCGTGGACGCGGACGGCGGCTGTGTCCGCGGTGGTCTCCGCCGAGGCGGAGGAGCCCGCGAGGAGTCCGGCCGCGAGCGCGGCCGTTACGACGGCGGCCACAGCCGCGGATCTCGGTATGGAGGAAGGCATCAAGGAGCTCCGGAGACGCTTGGAGAAACGGTCGATGTATCTACGCGCGTCAATCTCTTGGCTGAACGGGGGACTTGTCAAGGGTCGACGGGTGTACGAAGGCTGACGGCTCCGTGAACCGGAGGCCCACCCGGGAAATGCGTCTACCCTGAAGGCCGTTCGCCTGCACCGTCGCCCCCGACGCGCCCTTCGAGGAGAAGACCCCAGATGGCACCGGACCGTCCCACCCTGCCCCCCGTTCAGCTGCACTCGGACGCGGAGCTGGCACGGGCCGCCCTGGCCGCCCCCCTCCTGGCCCGGGCGGCACGCCTCGCCCGCTGGGCAGGCCCGGAGACCCTGGTCGACGCGGGCGGGGAGCTCGTCGACGAACAACTGCCCGCCGCCGCCGAGGTGCTGGGACTCGAATCGGACGAGGACGGCGCCGCGTACGCGAGCGAGGCATGGCGGCTGGCCGTCGACACGGGACTCGTGGACGTCGTGGACGTCGAGGACGGCGACGACGACACCCCCGGCACCGTCGGCACCGGGGCGAACCTCGCCGTCCTCACCGGCGGTGCGCCCCTCGACATCCTCGGCATCTGGCTCGACGGTCTCGACGTGGTGTTCGCCGACGCCACCGCGCCCGTGCTCGACGACCTCGCCGAGGTCATCGGCGAGGACGGCGAGATCGACTTCGAGCTCCTCGACTGGAACCCGGAGCAGGAGGCCGAGTTCCTGGAGGGCGTGCTCGGCAACCTGTACCTGCTGACGGTCGGCGAGGGCGGACCGGGCGAGGGCGCGGTGCCCCTGCCGGCGCTCGCCGCGTCGATGATCGTCCCGGAGGACATGGGCGAGCCCACCGACGACGTACTGGAGCAGGTCTCCGAGGCGATGATGCGCCTCGACGACCAGTTCCGTCTCCTTGAGCCGATCGGGCTCGTCGAGTACCAGCCCGTGGACGAGGCGCTGATGGTCGAGGAGGGCGAGGAGCCCGCCCCGCAGATCGACGAGGCCGACGACGAGGACGTCACCCGGTACGGGATGGTCAAGCTGACCCCGCTCGGGCTCTACGGCGTACGGGCCCGGATGCTGGAGGCCGGCGTGGACGCGCCGGCCGTCGGCGAACTGGCCGACAAGGGTGCGGACGTGCTCCTCGACGGGCTCGCCGTCTACCCCGAGGCCGCGGCGCGCGCCGAGACGGTGGGCTGGCTGGCCGGGCGGGACGAGCTGACCGCCGCACGCGAGCTGCTCGGCGCGGCGCGTGGCGTGGACACCGGCTCGCCGCTGCGCCGTCTCCACTGCCAGCAGGCGCTCTCCCTGGTGGGCCTGGCGGCGGAGCCCGCGGTGCGAGAGGTGCTGGACGACGCGGAACTGGGCGGGCTCGCCCGGGTCTGGCTGGCGGAGCGCGGCGCGCCGGACATTCCGGCGCCGCCGGAGTCGATGATCTTCTGGCTGGCGATCGACACGATCGCGGCGCAGCTCGACGCGGACGGCGACCTGGAGGAGCTCCGGGACCTGATCGAGGGCCTGACCGGCCGGCACAGCGGCTTCTTCGACGCGGCGTGGCGGGTCGAGCACCCGGCGACGGCGGAGGTCCTGGAGGCGATGGGCCGTCTGCACCGCGACAAGAGCGCGGCGAAGGAGGCCCGCAAGGCGGCGTTCAAGGCGAGGTCGCGGTCGGGGCGCTGACATGCGGGCGCCGTCGGCCTTGAGACCGCCGGGCGGTGGGGCCTCGGCCCCACCCGCCCGGCGCTCTCACGTACGCAGGTACGACGCGCCGTTGAGGTCCAGGATCGTGCCCGAGGACCATTCGGCCTCCGGGGAGGCGAGCCAGAGGACCGCGTTCGCGATCTCCTCGGGGCCGGCCACGCGCCGGAACGGGCTCTGGGCGCGGATCGCGTCGCCCTCGGGGCCCGTGAGGCGGGGAGCCACCCGTTCGGTGGCGAAGAAGCCGGGGGCTACGGAGGCCACCCCGATGCCGTACGGGGCCAGGGAGACCGCCAGGGACTGGCCCAGCGCGTGGACGGCGGCCTTCGTCGCCCCGTAGGCCGGATGGTCCGGCTCGCCGCGGAACGCGCCGCGCGACCCGATGTTGACGATCCTTCCGCCGCCGCCCTGCTCGATCATCCGCCGTGCGGCCAGATGGCTCAGATTCGCGGTGGCGAGCAGGTTCACGGCCACATGCCGCTGCCAGACGGCGACCCACTCCTCGTACGGCGTCTCCGCGAGCGGGTGGCGGGTGTTCACCGCCGCGTTGTTCACCAGCACGTCGATCCCACCCAGCGCGTCCGCCGCCGCGTCCGCCACGGCCGCCGCGCCCGCCGGATCCGCGAGGTCGCCGCCGGTCAGGACATGGCCGGTGCCGTCCAGGGAGTCCAGGGTCTCGCGGGCCTCGTCGGCCCGGGTGCCGTAATGGACCGCGACCCGGTCGCCGTTGGCGGCGAACGCCTGGGCGACCGCGCGGCCGAGCCCCCGGGAGGCACCGCTGACGAGGACGCGCCGTTCGGTGGTCGGCAGGTTCATGGAAGACCGCCTCTCTGTTCAACTCTCGTTTATACGCGGGCGAGAACGTGTGCCCCGACACCGGGTGACCGCAGGGAGACGAATCGCCATGCCGCTCGACCGCAGAGAGTTCGCCAAGAAGTCCGCCGCCACCGGCGCCGGGCTCGTCCTGACCGGCGCCGTCGGCGCGCTGGCCACCGCACCCGAGGCGCTGGCGGCCTCGGAGGAGCTGGAGACGTGGGGCCACGGACACCGCCTCGGCTACGGGCCCCTCGTCGAGGACCCCGCGGGCGTCCTGGCCCTGCCCGCCGGGTTCTCGTACCGCGTCATCACCCACAGCGGCCGCACCAAGCTGGAGTCCGGCGAGTTCACGCCGGAGAAGCACGACGGCACCGCCACGTTCGCCGGTCCCCGCGGCACCACGCTCCTGGTGAACAACCACGAGCTCAAGGGCCCCCGCTCCAACTGGGACCACCCCGTCCCGCTCACCGAGGGCCTCGTCTACGACCCCGCCGCGGCCGGCGGCTGCACGGTCGTCGAGATCCACCGCGACGGCACCGTCGCCGAGTGGGTCGGCATCGCCGGCACCTCCACCAACTGCGCGGGCGGCCGCACCTCCTGGGGCACCTGGCTCACCTGCGAGGAGAACTCCGACCTCGCCGGCGAGAACGGCATGACCAAGGACCACGGCTACGTCTTCGAGGTCGACCCGCGCGACCGCCGCGCCAACCGCGATCCCAAGCCCATCAAGGCGTTCGGCCGCTACGACCACGAGGCCGTCGTCATCGACCCCGAGCGCGGCCACGCCTACCTCACCGAGGACGCCTCCGAGCCCAACGGCCTCTTCTTCCGCTGGGTGCCGCCGCAGGGCTTCCAGCACGGCCGGGGCAAGCTCCGCACCCTCGCCGACGACGCCGGTGTCCTGCAGGCGCCCCGCTGCATCGACTCGGGCGGCCGGTTCGTCGACGACCTCTCCCGCGCCACCCGGATCGGCACGGTCTACGGCGTCGACTGGCTGGACGTCCCCGACCGCGACGGCCGCGAGGTCGAGGTCCGTGAGCAGTTCGGCCCCGACGAGGTCACCCGCGCCCGCAAGCTGGAGGGCATGTGGTGGGCCGACGGAGGCGCCTACATCGTCTCCTCCTACGCCCGCGAGGAGAGCCCCGGCGCCCCGCACGACGGCCAGGTCTGGTTCTACGACCCCAAGCGCCGCACCCTCACCCTCCAGGTCCTCCTCGGTGTCAACGCCGACCCGGACAAGGACGGTGCCTACGACGGCCCCGACAACATCACGGTCTCCCCGTACGGTGGCCTGGTCATCGCCGAGGACGGCGAGGGCGTCCAGCATCTCTTCGGCGCGACCGAGCGCGGCCGTACGTACCCCATCGCGCGCAACGACCTGAACGACAGCGAGTTCACCGGCGTCGTCTTCTCGCCCGACGGCGACACCCTCTACGCCAACATCCAGGAGCCGGGCATCATGGTCGCCATCACCGGCCCGTGGCGCCGCCAGCCCCGCCGCTGACCGCGACGCGCACGAGGAAGGGCCCGCCGGACGACCGGCGGGCCCTTTCCATGGGTGGTTTCAGAGGGCCTGGGCGGCCGGCTTCACCATGCCGCGGACCGTCCGTGACTTCACGAAGTCGCCCATCGCCGTCATTTCCCACTCACCGGTGAACTGCTTGATGAGCTTGGCCATCATCACGCCCGTCTGCGGCTCGGCGGTGGTCAGGTCGAAGCGGACCAGCTCCTCGCCGGTCGCCGCGTCCATCAGCCGGCAGTACGCCTTGGCGACCTCGGTGAACTTCTGGCCGGAGAAGGAGTTGACCGTGAAGACCAGGCCGGTGGCGTCGGCGGGGAGGCGGCCGAGGTCGACCACGATGACCTCGTCGTCGCCCGCGCCCTCACCGGTCAGGTTGTCGCCGGAGTGCTTGATGGAGCCGTTCAGGATGGACAGCTTGCCGAAGTAGCAGCTGTCCAGGTGGTTGCGCTGGGGGCCGTACGCGATGACCGAGGCGTCGAGGTCGATGTCCTTGCCGCGGTACGCGGGCTCCCAGCCGAGGCCCATCTTGACCTGGGAGAGCAGCGGGCGGCCGCCCTTGACCAGGGACACCGTCTGGTTCTTCTGGAGGCTGACCCGGCCCTTGTCCAGGTTGATCTTCCCGGTGGAGACCGGGGCGGCGGCCGGGGGAGCGGGCGGGGCGGACGGCGGGGGAGGCGTCGTCGCGGCGATCCGCGGGTCCACGGGGGCGGCCACCGGGGGCGCGACCGGTGCGACGGGCGTCGGGGGCGCCGCGGCGGCGGGCTCCTCGTCGACCGAGACGCCGAAGTCGGTGGCGATGCCGGCGAGCCCGTTGGCGTACCCCTGGCCGACGGCGCGTGCCTTCCAGGCGCCGTTGCGGAGATAGATCTCCACGACCACAAGCGCCGTCTCCGTGCCGAGCTGAGGCGGGGTGAACGTGGCGAGGACGCTGCCGTCGTCCGCGTTGCGGATCGTCGCGGTGGGTTCGATGCCCTGGAACGTCTGGCCCGCGGCGTCGGGGCTCGCGGTGACCACGATCTTCTCGATGCCGGGCGGCACCGCGCCGGTGTCCACCACGATCGCGTCCGGGGTCGAGCCACCGCCGGAGCGGTAGGCCACGCCGGGGCCGGACGGCTGGTTGTAGAAGATGAAGTCGTCGTCCGAGCGCACCTTGCCGTCGGCGCTGAGCAGAAGGCCCGAGACGTCGAGCCGCACCGGGGCGGCCACGTCCACCGCCACGCGCGCGGCGGAGAGAGGGATGTTCGAGCCGGGGGTCATAGCGGTCATGCCAGGGGTAACGAGCGAGACCGCTTTGCCGTTCCCTTACCTTCGCTACCTTCGGCCACCCTGATTACGGGGGTGGTTCCGGGCCATGCGCTCGTTGCCGAACTTGTACGAGCCCGTCCAGCGGGCCATGACGAGCTGGGCGTCCCCCGACACCACGTCCGCCAGGAACTTCTCCGCGCGTGGCCCGCGCAGGGTGGCGGCGGTGCGCCCGTGGTGGGTGATGACGGCCGTGGCGTCGGCACGCTGTTCGTAACTGAATCCATGAGGCTGTGGCATGGCGGGCAGTCTGCCGTTCCCGGGCAGGCCCGTCATATGAATATTCGAGCGGCTCGTATCCTTGCCGCTCGTGGGTGGGAGCTCTTTTCGAACGCGGGACGTGGACGAGGCGCGGCAGGAGATCGACGCGCGGTACTACGCCAACTTCATGGACGTCATCGAGCCGGGCGAGCGTCCCTTCGCCGCCCGGTTCGACACCGTCGACCTGGGGGACCTGGTCATCGGCGACCTCGCCTGCGGGGCCGATGTACGGATGCGCTTCGGCGAGCTCGGGGCGTTCCACGTCAACGCCCCGCTCAGCGGCACGATGGAGATGCGCCAGGGCGGCGGCGCGCCGGTGGTCGCGACGCCGACCGACGCGCTCGTGCTCGACCCCTCGGGAGACACCTTCCTGGACCGCTGGAGCGGGGACTGCCGGACCGTCTCGGTCAAGATCGGCGCTGCGGCGCTGCACGACCGGCTGGAGCGGCTCCTCGGGCGGCCGCCGCGGGGCGCCCTCGCCTTCGAGCCGCGTCTGGACATCTCGCGCGGCCCCGGGCTTGCCTGGGCGCGCTTCGCCCGGCAGGTGGCGCGCGAGGCGCTCGCCGGGGACAGCCTGGCCCATCACACGCTGGTCGCGGCGCCCCTTCAGGAGGCGCTGCTGAACGGACTGCTGCTGGCCGCCGAGCACCCCTGGCGCGAGGAGCTGGACCGCCCCGCGGAGCCGCTGCGGCCCGCACCCGTCAAGCGCGCGATGGACGCCGTACGGGACCGTCCCGAGCACCCCTTCACCACCACGGAACTGGCCGGCCTGGCCCGCGTCGGGGTGCGCCGGCTCCAGGAGTCGTTCCGGGAGTACGTGGGTATGTCACCGATGGCGTACGTCCGCGAGGTCCGGCTGGAGCGGGTCCACGAGGAGCTGCGGGGCGCGGGGCCGGATGAGCTGAGCGTGAGCGAGGTGGCCTGGCGCTGGGGCTTCGCCCATCACGGGCGGTTCGCGGCGCAGTACCGGACCCGATTCGGCGAGACGCCCTCGCAGACCCTGCGCTCGGAGGGTGACGGCTCTGCGTCGGGAGGGCGGCGGCCGGCTCGCCGCGTTCCGCGGACACTGGCCGCGCTGAGCGGATCGCGGGGGTCCGTATCGCCGCCGTAGCGTTCCCTCTCGTCGCGTGTGCCAACGCACGTCGTGACCCGGGCCCCGGCCGGCGCCCCCGCATAAGTCCGGCCGGGCCTGAGATTTCCCGCGCGCTCGCGCCCTAGGGGATGTCCGGCGGATCATGGCCGGGTCCGCGACCCTGATCCACCGGACACCCCCTAGTAGGGCCAGCGCGGCGGGTCGGTGCAGAAGTGGCCGCCCAGGTTCACCTGCGCCGGATCGTCCTCCACGGGCAGCCCCTGCTCGGCGATGATCCGCTCGGCGAACCGCTCCGAGTCGTCCTGCGGCTCGTAACCGAGCGCCCGGGCCGTGGAGAGGTCCCACCACAGCCGGGTGTTGGCGGACGATCCGTACACCACGGTGTGGCCCACGTTCTCGGCGGTGAGCGCCGCGTGGAGAAGGCGCGCGCAGTCGGCGGGGCTGAGCCACATCGACAGCATCCGGACCGAGCTCGGCTCGGGGAAGCACGAACCGATCCGTACGGAGACGGTCTCCAGGCCGTGCAGGTCCCAGTAGAACTGCGCGAGGTCCTCGCCGAAGCACTTGGACAGCCCGTAGAAGGTGTCCGGCCGGTGCGGGGTGTCGACGGGGATCACCGGCTCGTCCCCGCGCGGGTGCGGGGTGAAGCCGACGGCGTGGTTGCTGGAGGCGAAGACGATCCGCCCCACCCCCTCCTCGCGCGCGGCCTCGTAGAGGTGGTGCAGGCCGGTGATGTTCGCGGCGAGGATCTTCTCGAAGGTCGACTCCAGGGAGATGCCCGCGAGATGGATGATCGCGTCCACCCCTCGGACGGCCTCGCGCAGCGCCTTGCGGTCCGTCACATCGGCGACGATCGCGTCCGGTGCGCCGTCGACGGGCGCCAGGTCGAGCAGGCGGAGCTCGTATCCGTACGCGGGCAGCAGCTCGCGCATCAGCGTGCCGACGCCCCCGGCGGCGCCGGTGAGCAGGACGGTACGGGGTGTAGGCATCGAGGAGGTCTCCGTCCGTGGATCAGATTCACAAACGTGGACACGGTAGGGAGAGGGCTCGTCGAGCGTCAAGAGTGCACACGGACCGTCAAGAGTGAACGTTGGAGACGTGTTTGCGCCTTGACCGCCCCTTCGGGGCTGCTCTAGCGTGAAGTCGTTCAAGAATATGGACAACAATCAGAACTGTGCACGACGGTGCACGACGGACTTCTCTGGGAGCGCCCGTGACCTCAGCCCCGCTCGCCGCCCGGCTGGACGGCCTGCTGTTCTTCCCCGTCACCGCCTTCGGACCGGACGGCACCGTCGACCTCGACACCTTCCGCGCCCATGTCCGCGACGGCATCGAGGCGGGCGCGGGCGCGGTCTTCGCCTGCTGCGGCACCGGTGAGTTCCACGCCCTCACCCCCGAGGAGTTCCAGGCCTGTGTCGCCGCCGCCGTGGAGGAGTCCGCCGGCCGGGTCCCGGTCCTCGCCGGCGCCGGCTACGGCACCGCGCTCGCGATCCGGTACGCGCGGCTCGCCGAGGAGGCGGGCGCCGACGGGCTCCTCGCCATGCCCCCGTATCTCGTCGTCGCCGACCAGGCGGGGCTGCTGCGCCACTACACCGAACTCGCCGCCGCCACCTCGCTCGACGTCATCGTCTACCAGCGCGACAACGCGATCCTCACCCCTGAGACCGCCGTGGCCCTCGCCCGCGCCGAGGGGATCATCGGCCTCAAGGACGGCCTCGGCGACCTCGACCTGATGCAGCGGATCGTCAGTGCCGTCCGAGCCGAGGGCCTCGACCTGCTCTACTTCAACGGCCTGCCGACCGCCGAACTCACCGGCCTCGCCTACCGGGGCATCGGCGTCACGCTCTACTCCTCCGCCGTCTTCTGCTTCGCCCCCGACATCGCCCTCGCCTTCCACCGGGCCCTCACGACCGGCGACGACGCGACCGTGGAGCGGCTTATTGACGGCTTCTACCGTCCCCTCGTCGAACTGCGGGCGAAGGGGCGCGGCTACGCGGTCTCCCTCGTCAAGGCCGCGGTCCGCATGGGCGGACTGGACGTCGGCGAGGTACGGCCGCCGCTGAGCGAGCCCGCGCCCGAGCACCTGAAGGAGCTCGCCGTGATCATCGAGCACGGGCGGGCGCTGCTGGGGAGCGACGCGTGAGGGCCGGAACCTTCGTCTACCCCTGGGACGTCATCGGCGACCCGGCGGCGCCGGGCCTCCTCGCGGACCTGGGCGTCGCGAGCGTCACGCTCGCCTCCGCCTACCACTCCACGCGCGCCCTGACCCCCCGGCATCCGGGGCACCGGATCGTCACCGCCGAGCATGCCGCCGTGCTCTACCCGCCGGACGGGGCCCGCTGGGCGGGGCACCCGCTGCGGCCGTACGAGGCGGGGGAGTGGGCGTACGGCGACGCGTACGGCGAGGCTGCGGGCGCGCTCGCGGACGCGGGCCTGGAGGTGCACAGCTGGGTGGTCCTGGCCCACAACTCCCGCCTGGGGGCCGAGCATCCGGGGACCTCGGTGGTCAACGCCCACGGCGACCGCTACCCCTGGGCACCCTGCATCGCCCAACCGGACGTGCGCGCCTACCTGGTGGAGCTGGCGGTGGAGGCGGCGGTACGGCCAGGCGCGGCCGGCACCGAGCTGGAGTCCTGCGGCTGGTACGGCTTCGCGCATCTGCACGCCCACGACAAGACCGCCGGGGTCGCGCTCGGCGACCGTGAGCAGTACCTGATGTCCCTCTGCTTCTGCCCTTCCTGCCGGGAGGGGTACGGGGAGGAGGGCGTCGACCCCGACGCGCTGGCGGCGGCCGTGCGGGGCGCGCTGGAGCCGGTGTGGGCCGGGGGCGCTTCCGGGCCGCTCGACGGCTTCGAGGCACCGGTGCTCGCCTGGCGCAGGCGGACCGCCCGCACGCTCCAGGAGTCCGCGGTGGCCGCGGTACGGGCGACCGCCCCGCCCGGCTTCCGCGTCCTGCTCCACGCGGACCCGCACCCTTACCGCTGCGGCGCGAACGTCGGCACCGACCCGGCCCATGTCCTCACGGTCGCGGACGGTGTCGTCACCCCGTCCGCGACCGTGGCACCCTTCGCGCCCCACGCGGCCCCGGACACCGTGCTCGCGGCCAACTTCGGTGTGGTGACGGGCATGGGTGGCTCGCCCGCCACGCTCGCCGAGGACGCGCATCGGGCGGCGGCGGAGGGCGCCACCGAACTCCGCCTCTACCACGCGGGTCTGGCCTCCGACGCCGACCTGGCCGCGGTACGGGAGGCGCTGCGGAAGCTGGGCTGAGGGGTGGGCGGACGCCTCAGGCGTCCGCCTTCGCCGGGACGTCGGCACGGGCGGCCGCCCCTCGGGTGGCCAGGGCGATCGCCCCGGCCAGGCCGGCGACGGTCAGCAGCGGCAGCAGCAGCCGGATGTCGACGAACGCCACCAGGCCCGCGCCCGCCGCCAGGGCGATCGCGTTCGGAACGAAGACCAGGGTGTGGGCCGTCGCCGCCACGCGGCCCACCGCGGTCTCCGGGGCCTCCCGCTGCACCGCCGTCATCGCGGCGACCAGCACCCAGGGCAGGCCCACCCCGATCAGCGCGCTCGCCACCAGCGCCACCCCGTCGTGGGGGACGGCCCGGGCGCCCGCGGCCACGGCGAACAGGGCCAGTCCGGCGGCGGACAGCAGGCGTTCGGGGACCCGGCGCAGCAGCGGTCCGGCCGCCGGTCCCGCGACGACCGAGCCCGCACCCTGGACGGCGTACAGCACACCCGCGTACGCGGGCGAATGGCCGAGCCCCCGGTCCACGACGGTGTAGATCGCCGCCCCGTTGACCCCGGCGAGCAGCATCGTGAACGAGCCGGCGAGCACCACTGGACGCAGGACGGGCGAGGCGAGGATCGTGCGCAGGCCCTCCGCCGTGTCGCGGAGCCAGTGCGCGGACGCCCGGCGCACCGGCTTCTCCTCCCGTACCCGCATCAGTGCGAACACCCCCGCGGCCAGCGCGAACGTCACCGCGTCGAGCAGCGCCACCGTCCCGCCGCCGTACCGGGCGAAGAGTCCGGCCGCGGCGAGCGGGGCGATGAGCTTCACGCTCTCGTTCACCGTCATCCGCAGCCCGTTGAAGTCCCCGAGCAGCCGCTTGTCGAGCGCACTCGCGGCCAGCGCGACCTCCGCCGCCTCGTGGACGGTGCCCTGGATCCCGTACAGCACGAGCACGGCGAACAACAGCCACACCCGGTCCGCGCTGTCGACCCACAGCAGCGTCGGCAGCAGCGCCGCCATCGCCAGGTTCGACCACACCATGAGCGGTCGCCGCCGCACCCGGTCGGCGACCGTGCCGAGCAGCGGACCGGCGAGCGCCGGCGCCCACAGGGCGAACACGGTCAGCGCCGCCAGACTGTCCGAGCCGGTCAGGGACTTGACCCAGATCCCCGACGCCAGCCACATCGCCGTCGTGCCGAAGCCGGACACCAGGACGCCGGTCAGATAGAGACCGGCTGTTCCTCTCACACCCGTTGTTCCTCTCATTCCCGCAGCGTGGCCTCTGAGGTGGCAGGCGCGGATCGGGCAGATGCCCTAGAGAAGGGGCGGAGATCGACTCCGTAACACCGAGGACACCTGAAAGGGCGCGCGACTGGGCACAATCCAGCCAGCCGTCCCGAGGAGAGTCATGTTCGACACCAGAACCAACCCCGTCGACCGGTACTTCGCGATCAGTGCCAGGGGATCGACCTTCGGCCGGGAGATACGCGGCGGCTTCGCCACGTTCTTCACCATGGCCTACATCCTCGTGCTCAACCCGATCATCCTGGGCAGCGCGGAGGACAAGTTCGGGAACACGCTCAGCGGAGCCCAACTGGCCACCGTCACCGCCCTGGTGGCCGCCGTCATGACCGTCGTGATGGGCGTCGGCGGGAACCTCCCGCTCGCCGTCGCCGCCGGACTCGGACTGAACGCCGTCGTCGCCTTCCAGCTCGCACCCCTCATGAGCTGGCCGGACGCGATGGGGCTCGTCGTCCTCGAAGGCATCCTGATCTGCGTCCTGGTCGTCACCGGGCTCCGCGAAGCCGTCATGCACGCCATCCCGCAGCCGCTCAAACAGGCCATCAGCGTCGGCATCGGCCTCTTCATCGCCTTCATCGGCTTCATCGACGCCGGCTTCGTGACCCGCATCCCCGGCGAGACCGGCACCGTCCCCGTCCAACTCGGCGCGGGCGGCCACCTCTCCGGCTGGCCGATGCTCGTCTTCTGTCTCGGCGTCCTGCTCACCGTCGCCCTCATGGCCCGCAAGGTGAAGGGCGCGATCCTCCTCTCCATCGTCGCCATGACCCTCGTCGCGATCGTGATCAACGAGATCGCCGACATCCCGGCCGCCGCCTGGGGCCTTACCGTCCCGGCCGTCCCCGCGGACATCGTCGCCGCGCCCGACTTCGGACTCGTCGGCTCCTTCAGTCTGCTCGGCGCCTTCGAACAGATCGGTGTCGTCACCCTCGTCCTGCTCGTCTTCACCCTGCTGCTCAGCGACTTCTTCGACACCATGGGCACCGTCGTCGGCGTCTCCAGCGAGGCAGGTCTCCTCGACGAGAACGGCAAGGTCCCGCACCTCGGCCGGGTCCTCCTCATCGACGGCGCCGCGGCCGTCGCGGGCGGCGCCGCCTCCGCCTCCTCGAACACCTCCTACATCGAGTCGGCGGCCGGCGTCGGCGAGGGCGCCCGCACCGGCTTCGCCTCGGTGGTCACCGGCGGCCTGTTCGCCCTGGCCCTCTTCCTCACCCCGCTGGCCACCGTCGTCCCCGCCCAGGCCGCCGCGCCCGCCCTGGTCGCCGTCGGCTTCCTGCTGATGGCCCAGGTCCGGCACATCGACTGGACGAGCTACGAGATCGCGATCCCTGCCTTCCTGACCATCGCGGTCATGCCGTTCACGTACTCGATCACCAACGGCATCGGCGCCGGATTCCTCGCCTACGTCGTCATCAAGGCCGTCCTCGGCAAGGCGCGCGAGGTGCACTGGCTGCTGTGGGGGACGGCCGCGCTGTTCGCGGTCTACTTCGCGATCGACCCGATCGAGCAGCTGTTCGGCGTCAAGTAGCGCCTTCCGCACGGGTGATGGCGAGCAGCGCGGCGCGCGCGGCGTCGCGCAGCTCGTCGTCGTCCGGGACCGAGCGCCAGGAGCCGTGTTTGACCGGTCGCTCGTCGGCGTCGAGATATCGCCGCAGGACGGGAGCGGCCTCGGCGGCGGGCGGGCCGATCTCGCCGAGCAGCCTGATGGTCTCGGTGACCGCGCGGGTGGCCTTCCCGCTCTCCCCGGCGAAGGGCTCGATCGCCCCGACGAGAACGGGGACGACCTCGTCCGTCTCTCCGGTGATCCGCCACAGCGCCTCGCCGACCCGCAGAGGCAGCCAGCTCGTCCTGTGCCGGGTGAGGAGTGCGCGCAGCGGCGGGACGTACGGCGCTCCCGCGGGCCCCAGTTCCCCGAGCAGCGTGACGGCGTTGTCCCGGCCGTACGGTTCGCCCAGCTTGGGAAGCAGCAGGGCGCGCGCCGGCTCCCGGTCGCCGGTGAGCCGTCCGTACGCGAGCGCGAGGGCGGGTCCCGCGAACGACCAGCCCTCGGAAGGGGGTGGGAGCAAGGACCGCAGCCGCTCCCGGGGCACGGCCTCCGCGGCCCTGGGGCCGATCGCGGCGAGCGCGTCCAGAGCCCACACGGCGCAGTCGGTGTCCAGGAGGGGCAGCAGTTCGGGGATCGCGGGAGCCGCCGCGGGACCCCAGCGCACCAGGAGTTGGCAGAGCGCACGGCGCTCGCCGAGGGTCGACGCGGCCGCGAGCCGGAACCGCAGGGGCGGCAGCAGGACGTCCGCGTGGGCGGAGAGACCGCCGGCGGTCTCGACCAGACTCAGCTCGTACGTCCACCAGCCGTCGGCATGGGTCCCGTGGTCCGCGAACCCCAGCCGCTCCCCGGCGAGACGCTTTGCGAGCGGGGGTACGCACCGGGCGTCCCCGAACCGGGACAGCGCCCAGACGGCGTGGTCCTGTGCGGGCAGGTGGGGCTCGCCCTCGTCCGTGACCATGACCGCCAGTGCGTCGGCCCAGGGGCGGGCCGCGTGACCGCACATGCCGAGGACGCGGGCGGCGAAGAGCCGGTGGCCGGGCTCGGGGTCGGACAGCAGAGGGGCGACGGCCGGCAGCAGCGCGGGTACGGCGGATCGCCGTCGGCTCATCGCGTCGGCCGCCGCTTTCAGCGCACCGGTCCGCACGGCCGCGTCCGGATGTGCCAGCAGGCGGCGGATCGCGGTGATCTGCTCCGCCGGGTCGGCGTTGAGCAGGCCGACGGTGCGCGCCACGGTCCACTCGACGTGCGCGGCGTCCGGCTGCCAGGTGGCCGGATCGCTGCCCAGCAGGACCTCGGACACGGTCCGCGCGTACGCGTCGTCGGCCTGCCCCCGCAGGGCGGTGTGCAGCGCCTTCACGGCGGCGAGGCGGACGGCCGCCGGCTCGCCGCCGTCCGTCAGCCCGCGCAGCCAGGCGAGGGACGCGTCTCGCTGCTCGTCGGCGTGAGGCGTCAACGAGCCGACGGAGTCGACGAGTTGGTACCGGACGTCCGGGTCCTGCTCCACGGCCCACCGGGCCGGCAGTGCCGTGAGCACCTCGTCGGCCCGGTGACGGGCCTCGGCGAGGGCGTCCGCCACGGCCCGGCGGATCGCCGCCTCCGGCGCGACGAGTCGGGGGAGGAGCTCCGTCACCGCCAGGTCCCAGGCGGCGGGCCAGGCCGGATCGACATGCTGTGGGCGGGCCGTGTTCCCCGAGTGGGCCAGGGCCCCTACGAGCTCGACGAGCTCCTGACGTACTGCCGGATCGATACCGGGGTCGGCCGCGGCCCGGAGCGCGTACGGGAGGGCGGGCGGCGCCGAGGAGTAGACCATGCCGCCCTGGTGGTGGACATGGGTCAGCAGGTCGTCGGAGGCCCGGGCCGCCTTCTCCGGCCGGTACAGGTCCCGCAGCATCACGGGCACGTCCTCGGCCGACCCGTAGGCGTGCCGCAGATCCGCCCAGCCGACGGCGTCGAGCCCCGCGAGTGGATCGCGCATCAGTACCTCTCCTCGACCTGGTCCGACACCGTGAACTCGCCCTCGCAGTCCGGGCAGATGGCCCGTCCGAAGAGGTGGGTCAGCCCCCGTGCCACGTCCTCGTGGCCCGCTTCCAGAGCCATGTGGCGCAGGCGTGCGGGGAGCGCGTCGAGGTCGGCCGGGGCCGTGGGCAGCAGGGCCGCCTTGACCGGGTCCGCCGTCACGTAGTCGCCGGCCGAGGCGAAGGTGCCGTGCTCGCCGAAGGCGATGAAGAGCTCCGAGGAGCAGTGCGGGCACTCCACCTCGTACTCCTCCTCCATCAGCCCCTCCAGACGCGTGGCGCTCCACACCCGCTCGCCCTCGAAGGCCAGCACGCACTGGAGCAGGTGGACGAAGGCGGGGACGTCGACCGTCGCCGCTTCGAGCAGGCGGCGGGCCACGGGGAGGAGTTCGGCGATCTCCTCCGTGTACCGTGCGGTGCGTTCCTCGTCGGCCGCCGAGACGACGAGGCCCGCCATCAGGACGGCCTCCGTCGGCTCACCGGGGGCGCGACCCGCCGCGATCGCCGTCAGGAAGGGCAGGGCGAGGTAACTGTCGTCGTACACGGACCCCTGGTGGCACAGGTCGTCCCAGAGCTCGCTCCAGACCTTCGCGTCCTCCTCGCCGCCGAGTCGGGCGAAGGCCGCGGTCAGGTCGTCGGAAGGGCGCGGGCTCATGCCACCGCACCCTTCCGAACCCGGTTCTCGTACCGCAGGGCCGCGCCCGTCACCAGTGCGCCCATGCCCTCCCACAGCCCGACGCCGAGGAAGCCGGCCGGGGCGCGGCCGGTGACGACGGCGAGGGTGAAGACGGCACAGGTGAGGAGCCGGAAAGGAACCGTCCAGCGGAAGAACGGCTTCCAGTCCGCGAGCGCGGCCAGGACGTAGTACACGCCCATGTTGAGCGCGGCCATCGAGGACGCGGTGAGGAAGACGAGGGTGTGGTCTCCGTCCGCGCGACTCCCCGCCGGCAGGGGTTCGAAGCCCATGGTGGTGAGCAGGGCGTCGGGCGCCACAAGCCCCACCACCCCCAGCGCCGCGGCGAGGAGTCCGAAGACGGCCATGGTCCAGCCGTACAGGGAACGGGGCAGTCGCACGGCGGTCCTCCGCGGGGTCGAAACTATGCTCGGTTCATGAGTGACCTTGCATACCGTGTCGCGGGGCCCGCCGACCAATCGGCCCTCGCCGCTCTCGACGACTCCTTCACCACGGAGCACGTCTACGAAGTCGCCGCCGGGGACATCGGGTTCGGGCTGCGGCTCGTCGCCGTCGACCCGCCGCTGGTCAAGGTCTTCCCCGTGGAGGACGAGGACGGCCCGGGCGAGGACGGCGCGGAGGCGGACGTGCACGAGATCGTGGCCGTCGACGCCGACGGGACGCCCATGGGGTTCATCGCCGTCGGCGTGGAGGAGTGGAACCGGCGACTCGTCGTCCACCAGGTCACCGTCCACCCCGCCCACCGCGGCCGGGGCATCGGCGGCGAGCTGATGCGCCGCGCCCTGGCCCATGGCCGCGAGCGCGGGGCCCGTACCGCCTGGCTGGAGGTCACCAGCGTCAACGTCCCGGCGGTACGGGCCTACCGGCGCATGGGATTCCGGCTCTGCGGCCTGGACACCACGCTCTACACCGGCACCGAGTCCGAGGGCGAGACCGCCCTGTTCATGGCCAGGCCCCTGGACCGGTAGGTCACTTCAGCGCCGCCTTCATCATCTTCTGCGCCACCGGGGCCGCGAGCCCGTTGCCGCTGACCTCCGAGCGCGCGGCCCCGGAGTCCTCGATCAGGACGGCGACCGCGACCTCCTTGCCGGTGTCCGAGTCCTTGGCGTAGGAGGTGAACCAGGCGTACGGCGTCTTGCTGTTGTTCTCGCCGTGCTGTGCGGTGCCCGTCTTGCCGCCGACCTCGGCGCCGGAGATGGCCGCGTTCGTGCCGGTGCCCTTGTCCACCACGGTCACCATCGCGCTGCGCAGCTGTTCCGCCGTCGCGGAGGAGACGATCCGCTCGGTGTCCCCGTCCTCGAAGGACTGCAGGGTGTCGCCGTCGGAGTCGACGACCTTCGAGACCATGTGCGGCGCCGCCATGAGTCCGTCGTTGGCGATCGCCGCGGACACCATGGCGATCTGGAGCGGCGTCGCCGTCACATCGAACTGGCCGATGCCGGTCAGCGCGGTCTGCGGCCTGTCCATGCCGGACGGGTACACGCTCGCGTAGGCGCGGACGGGCACGTCCTGCTCGGCGTTGTTGAAGCCGAACTTCTCCGCCATCGCCTTCACCTCGTCCTGGCCGAGATCGACGGCGATCTTGGCGAAGACGTTGTTGCAGGAGTACTGGAGCGCGGTGCGGATGGTGGCGTTCTCGCAGGGAGCGGAGGCGTTCTCGTTCTCCAGATAGCGGGTGGAATCGGGCAATTTGTAGGGGTTCGGGCTGTCGGTCGCCGTGTCCACGGAGCTGTAGAGACCGTTCTCCAGCGCGGCCGCCGCGACGACCAGCTTGAAGGTGGAGCCCGGCGGCAGCGGCTGCCGCAGGGCCCGGTTGACCAGCGGCTTGTCCTTGTCCGTGGTCAGCTCCTGCCAGGTGGAGCCGTCGGTCAGGCCGGCGATCTTCGAGGGGTCGTACGAGGGCGTGGAGACCATGCCCAGGATCCGCCCGGTCTTGGGGTCGATGGCGACGGCCGCGCCCTTCTTCTCGCCGAGCGCCTCGTACGCGGCCTTCTGGACGGCCGGGTCGATGGTCGTGAGCACATCACCGGGCTCCTGCTGTTTGCCGGTGAGGGCGTCCAGCGGGTTCTTCAGCCGGGTGTCGGTGCCGTCCAGTACGTCGGAGTAGATGCCCTCCAGCTGGGTGGCGCCGTAGGCCTGCGAGCTGTAGCCGGTGACGGCCGCGTAGAGCTCGCCGTCGGTGTAGCTGCGCTTGTACGCGAGATCGCTGCCCTCCGTCTC